>JBIKVD010000025.1:0-22220 GCA_044357055.1 Oligoflexales bacterium
CAATTTGATGGGCGCACCAAGGATCGTGGCGAGGTGCTGCGAGCTTTTCAAGAGAGAAAATCGCCCATTCTTCTCTTATCCTTAAAAGCGGGGGGCTTCGGCCTCAATTTGACCGCAGCCAGTCATCTCTTTTTGCTCGACCCTTGGTGGAATACCGCGGCCCAAGAACAGGCCATGGCCCGCATCCATCGCCTGGGGCAAAAACAGGCCGTCTTTACCTATCGTATGGTAGCGGCTGGCACCATCGAAGACCAAGTCATGGCTTTTCAAAGCGCCAAAGCCCAACAAATCGCCGAGGTTCTTGAGAATCCCGACCAAGCCCAGATGCCAGAAGGCATGACCGAAGAAGAGCTGATGGGCCTTCTGCGCGAGTCTATTGGTATTTGATCGACCGGGCCCTGATGAACGGGGCGATTCTCACACCCCAGCCAAAGTAACCCTATAGAGGGAATTTTGCCGTTTTTTGTTTTCTTCTCTCCAGATCGTAGGCCCCCTTGGCAAAATTCGGGTAAAATGCTGATAACAAATGAAAATCTTGGTTCCGCAGAGAGGTTGAGGGCATGAAGAAGCAGCAGCGAATTTGGCCATGGGTCCTATTGGTGATGGTGGGCCTAGTGCTGGCGATCTTTTTCTACTTCGCGGGCCCCATCAGAGTCGCAACCTTGCGCTCGCCTAGCTTCCAACAAGCTTTAAAGGAGCGTCTGCAGGAACTGGTTGGCACGAAACTAAGTGTTGGCGAAGTCGTGATCGATGATGACAAGGCTTTTGTGTTGCGGGACGTCGTGGTAGGCGAGCTGAATCAAGAGCCTTACTGTCACTTGCCTGAGGTTTCTGGAAAGATCTCGTCTTGGGGATTTGGTTGGAGATTGAGCCAGCTACGAATCGTCAAGGCAGCTTGCACCCTGCCTTATTCGATCGATGGGAGGATGCTTGGATTTTCGCCTAAACTCAGGTTTCATCTGCTGGATTTGCGCCTTCTAGGGGGAATATCGATTGATGAAATTCAGGTGGTCGCAGCCAAGCTTCAGCTCTTGCAAAAAAATGAAGCAAATAAGACCTTGCACGAAATCGGTGTCCAAAACATCCAAGCAGCTGCGTCTTTTAGCGTTGGTATTTTTGGAATCCAAGCAGATCTGCATTTGGTGGATCCTGCAAATCAACCTCTGCTTCTGCGCTTTATTAACGCAAAGCACACCGAAATGTTCGCGGAAATTCTCGGAAACGTCAAATTCCACCTTCTTGGGCTCAAAGGCGTCGAGACGGATTTTACCGTCAGTATGCAAGAGCAGGATTTGTTTCCAAACTTAAGCAGTGAGAAGTATCCTCTGAGGCTCGCTGGCAAAGGTAGTATTCTTTTTGCGGATGAAGCGCAATTTTCCGATGTTTCCCTCGAGATTGGCCAGGCCGCCAGACTGGATTTTGCTACCCGCTTTTACTACACCAACGGCATGCGGGAGTTTCACGTGGATGTGAGCAAATTGCGCTTGATGACCACGGAAACCTTCCGCCAAATCTGGGGATTTTCGAGCCTCAGCGATGATCCATTGGTGACCTTTTCGGACGGACTGATCGAGGCCACCTGGGATTTAAACGCCGCATCGGATGATTTTGAGTTAGTGGCTACTGCACCGGAAGTCAGCTTTCACCTTGATAAGGCCCAGAAGGCTAGTTTCCAAGAGGTTCGCTGGCATTTAGTGACCAGCTCCACAGGCAAGGGTTTGGCAGTCCCCTATAAATCGAAAATCACGGCAAGTAAGTTTCGCTCTGACACTCACGGTATCGCCGTTGACGAACCTTACGCGGCAGGCGAAGGGGCGCTGGTAGACGGCACTCGCATTGAATTCAAGCAATTTGCCCTCGGGACTAAAAATGTGGATGGAGTCACGGTTTTTTCAGGATTTTTTGAAACTTTTGCAGCAAAACGAGATCTTCAGCTCGAGGGCGAGTTCTATCAGAAATTCGACCCCTTCGCTTTTGCGGCTATGGATGTCAGTGGGCATTTGCGAGGTCCATTTAAGCTGGTCTGGGAGCGGAGTCTTGGCCTCACTTTGACTTCGGACTTAGAAATTAAAGTGAACAAACTCAAATCCAAGGCCTTAGAAATAGAGAATTTGATTTTTACCGGGCCCTTTAAATCCTCTTACAGCTTAGATCAAAGCCCGGCGCAGCCCTTGGCGAGTCTCAGTATTTTCGAACGATATATGTCAGCATTCTCTCGCGTGGACTCTGACTTGAACTATCAACTGCAAACCTTGCAGTGGAATCTTGGGGAAGAGGCGCAATTTGCAGAGCTCAAAGATGCAAAGGGTATCATTAGCTATCACAAAGATCAGACCGCCGATGCAACGATCAAGTCGCAAAGCAAAGGGACAGCGAGTTCTGGTACGCTTGCGATTCAGCGGCGGGAGAGCGATCAGGTCCGCGTACTGCGAATGATTCCAGCGCTGAACGCAGAATGGAGCGGTGAAAATCTTGGGAAAGATCGCCAAGTGTCGCTGAAAAACAAAAACTCCCAGGGCCAACTGACTCGGTTTGATCTGACCTTTGGCGAAGACTGGCAGATCACGCAAACCTTAATGGATGGGCAAGCTGTCGATTTTCAAAAACTGTCTGTGGCGCCCGGCACCTCGCCTTAACGCGATAGATTCGCTACCATTCCAGGTTCCATTGCAAGTGCAGGTTGTTTTTCTCGCCTTCACTTAACAACTGTGCAAAATCCATTTGCTCAAGGTTTTCGCTGAGGCAGCTCGGGGGGGCCAGTCCAGGTTGGATAGCAGCTATTTCGTGTAGTTTGCCCTTGGTATCGAGGATTCCTCGTAAGAGTAACTGCGAGGGTCCGGGACGCCATTTTTCCAGGCACTGCAGCAGGGCCTTGCCCCCTTGGCGTTTGAAGGAAATCAAAAAGGCTTTTTGATCAAACGTTGGGGGATTCTTTCCTTGATAGAGCGGCAGACGTGAGGAACCCTCGACTATTGGCATGCTAGCTTCTTTTTGCTCAGGAGCACTGGCCACTGGGCCCTGGTCACCTTGGGGAATCTCCTCAGGACCAAGATCGCAGCTGCGCAGGCACAGCAACAAAAGCAGGATCCTGCCCCAGGAGGCTTGGCTCGGTTTTTTTTTGGCCTGGTGTTTGGGATTTTTCTTGGCCATTATTTCAGAACCCAGCTGCGGTCATCGAAGGGACCCGGCTCAGGAATTAAATCCCGAAGTCCTGGATCATCGGAGCCTTCCCAGGCAAAGGGTAAGGGTACCTCCTCCCTTCCGCTTATGTCGACGCTGCCTACGGCCACGTGACCTTCTCTTGCAGCATTAGCTCCTTGGACCCAAGCGGCCCCAGCATCTGGCGCGAAAAGCAGCATCAGCTCGCTGACTTCTTTTTGCTGCTGGCCGGAATTCAAGTTTTCTTGCAAAAAACTCGTGATCGCGCTGGCGAAGCCTTGCAAGCCGGATTTCTGCTGCGACGGCATTTTTATCCAGGCAGAACCCAAGCTCGCGAGGAGTTGGAGCGTTTTAACGCTCATTCTTTGTTGGCGCCCACCAGAGCTGGATTTGCGCCCAGATAGTTGCTGCATTCCTTGGACAAAGGAGCGGAGATCGCGGTTAAGCAAATACTGCAACAAGGGTCGATAGTCTTGTTCAAACTGACCATGGGCTCCAGCTTTGAGTTGAGAGGCTAGTTTGGTGATGGAATGGAAGCCTTCTTTTTCCCCGTGCAGGGCATGCTCAATAAGCATTTGTTCATAGATAGGCCGCCAGCGTCGGGCGGGAATCGCATTTTGCAGGGCGCCCGAAAGAGTTTTGTCATGGCGAAACTCCCGGAAGAACTTCATCGCCAAAACCATGGCCGCTTTTTCCAAGGCCGAGGGCAGACGATTCGCATCCGTCAACAAGAGCCGACGCAGACCCGCAACGCAGCCCAAAAGATCACCCTTTTCATAACTCGCTTCAGTCAAGAGCCACTGCAAATGCACATGGCTTTGCAGTTCGCTTTTGGCTGCCAGGGCGCTAAAGAACTGATGGCGTTCGTTCTCGTCGCCGCTATAAAGATCCAAGAGACCTAGCCAGCGATTGACTTCTTCCTCAGACAAATCTTGGCCAAGCAAATAGGATCTGACGTGCTTAGCCTCCTGGGATGGCCATGCAAAAGGCAGCTTCGCAGTGGATTCTTGCTCTAAAAAGGCCTGGAGCAAAAAGCGCCGTTCCTGATCACGCAGGTCCGGCAACTGCGCAAAATCCTCAAAACGGAATGTTTGCAGAATCGCTGTTCCGGTTTGCGTGTCATCATGGAGGCGCGCTAGGAAAAGGAGTCGCAATTTCACGAGCTCCCAACCCGGGAGCTTGGCACCGTCATGGTCCGGTAGGGTTTGCCGCCACCAAGCTCGCAGCCAGCGAAACTCTTCGAAACGCAAGTCACTAGCCTGCTTCGGTTTCAGGTTTAGAATGCCGCAAGAACGCTGTTTGATGAGACGAAGCCTGGGCAGATCCTGAAGATAAGGAGCCATCGAGCCATAGAGGTGCTGCTGTCGCACTCGCATTTCCGCCATTTCATAGGGGTCTGTTTCATAACTGCGAGGCAAAAACCGCGGCGCGAAACGATAAGCGTGAGCCAGCAGCAGCTTGGCGTTTGCTTCCTTTGTCCCTAGGTATTTTGCATCACAATTGCCACTGCGGCTTTGCAAATAAGCGCGCCAATAGTCCTGTTCAGGCATTTGAAGACCCAGACGAATGGATAACTGATAAATCTGCCAGGCCGCATCTGTCTTGTTTTGGGAAACCTGCCATCTCATTGCATCGACAAGACGCTCAGCATAAAGGGGATCTCCCCAAGGGATGCTCTTATAGGCGAGGTCGGCTCCTTGGGTATCTGGCTTTTTCATCGCAGATCTCGCCGCGATGAATCTTGGATCCTGCAATGAGGCAAGAAAGGACGGAGCCAGAGGCTGGTCCGCGATCGAGGGGGTGGCGGAAGCTTCCGCGGCGAAAAGTCCCGTGGCACCTTCAGTCCCGTAAAAAAGGAGAATGATAAGAAGGGCGGCGAGATCGATCCTGTGAGACCGCAGCGTCTTCGTAGCGGGCATGCTAATCCCTGCCTTTCGATCCAGAGCCCCAAGTCCAAAGCAAAGCTGCCGTGTAATAGTTCCACCGAGTCAAGGCAGAATCTCCATTCATGGCCCGATGTTCAGCGGCCTCTAGGGCGAGTCCGAATCCGGAGGGCAGGTAGAAATGCAGGCGGAGGCCGAGCTCTAAAACCAAGGATATTTTGGTGGTCTCTTGCCCCGGCATGGGCTCCGGCTCCTCATCCAGTTTGGGGATCCACCCCTGATTGGGCAAACTATAATGAACGCCACCTCCCACCATAAAAACATGTTCCAGATCGGACAGCCAGGGGCTAAGGCGACTCATACTGCGCCCTTCGATGATGGACCAATAGCCCGCCGCCGCAAGTTCGTAGCGGCTCGATTGCGCCGCCTGACGAAAAGGCGTCCTAGCGATCTGATTTGAGGAGCTAGTTCCCCTCACGATCGCTCTTCGAATGGCCGCCTTGCCAATCCACCCGCCACTGATAGGCATGGCATAGGAAAGCTCATAAACTCTGGTTTCGAAATTATTAGCCTCATCGATACTGCCGATTCCCAGTCCCAATTCGCCCGATTTGCGACGCCAGTCAAAAACATGGGGGGAATCGATGCGACTCACGACCTCCTCCACTAAGGAACTGGGGGCCATTGGCTCGGCAATATGGTCTTGGACGCTGGGATCGCTGTCTTGAGCCAAAAGGTGAGAGGGATGCCAAACCCAAAGCTGGCAACAGAGCATCGTCGCTGCTGAAAAGAGTCGGGGCCAGGCGGTGCAGGGGCGTTTGGCTGGTTTCATTTATGGATTGCCCTCCCAAATAGGTATCGATGGCCTGGGGCAATAAGATACCAGTGGATCAGACCAGGTGGCCTGAATCTGATAGGTTCCACTTTCATCAAAATACGGATGATCACAATAGGCACGACAGTGAGAAACGGCGGCTCCGAAATTCCAAGATTGTTGCTGCCATTTCTTGTCAGCGAGTTGTTCGTAGTTGGAAGCGCTGCGGGAAAAGGGGGCTACGCTCAGGATGGTGCCGGTGAGAGCCGCCTGATAGCGAATACCACCCCAAAACGGCATTTCCCAGCTAAGGCCGATCTGGTATTCGCCGGGAGCCTCGTCCGATAGCCAAACGTTGTTGATTTCATTTTGCCGAAAACCTTCGATACCTTCCGGCCAAGCAGCGGAGCGCACATAGAAGTTGCCAGGGTCGTCCGTACTGCCAGGATTGTTTTGACATAAACGAGCCCGCTCCTTGTCACCTAAGGCATAACGCACGTTGTCAAAATAGGTAACTTTGGATTTCTCCTGCACGAGTGTACTTGGTCCGATGGGCACACTGTAAAAAACCAGGCGCGGATCCCTTGCTAGACCTTTATCACCATACTCTTCGAGGTATTCCTGATAGCTTTTTCTGCTGGGAAAGGGCCCCAAGGGTGCCACAAAATTGATAACCTCCAAATCAAGCTCCACCGCCGGAGTGATCGTGCAATTCTGCTCGGCAAGAGTAAAGCGAGGGTCGGAAATCTCCAAGGCCAGCTCCTGGGGACACCAGATGATCGATTGTCGCTGGGCGAGATTGGGCGTAAAATCGGTGGATCCCGAATAGACAAAGGCCCCGACCAGGCGAGGGGAACGCATGGCGCTCTCAGTTTGAATCAGGCTAGTCAAGCTTTCGGCCAGCGCCGCTTGGACCACGCGAAATTCGCTGCTGAATCGTTCATGGAGCAGAACTGTAAACAGGAAATCTCGGGAGGAGGTCGCCGAAGATTTTCGCGCTTGCAACTGCGTGCTCAAATAATTCTCTAACTCGAGCTGAAAGGCGACCTCCTCGCCTAAGCGAAAGCACACATCCACGGGTCGATCGGGGATGCCCAGGATAAATTGTTGGTAGGCATAGAACTCCTCGTCCACCATTTGGGAGGCGGCAGGATCGTCGGGACAAATCCGGATGTTAAGCGGTATTTGTTCGACTTCTTGGAGTGGTGTCTGCAATAAAAGATCACCGGGTTCGACGAGGGGGTTGCGCCGCCCATAGGCCGCGAGAGGTGCAGGTAGCAGCGCTCGCTGGTTTTTATCCACAAAATTGATCCCCACACAGGCCCCCCGATCGGGTTCTTGTGCTGCCAGGCCGGTGTTGAGCCATTGGGCGGTGCCGCTCAATAAGTTAAGCTGCCCACCCGTGGCCAAGCTGTCATCGGCAGGATCGGAAGCGCTACAAAAACTTGCAGGGAACAACATGGGACTGCCGACGGTAGCTTGATGGGAAACCAGGATTTCAGGGCCTGGGTCGTAGAGCCACGGATCTGAGATTTGAAAAACCCTGGTCATACCAAAACTACTAACAGATTCTGAAGAAGGAGAGCCAAAATTGTGCAAGACCCGAACTTGCATGTGCTCATTTTCTTGATCAAACACTCCAAATAAGGTGGCGCTGTAGGCGTCGATGCCGTCAGCGGCGCGATGGTTCTGCACATCGATGACTTTTGCATGTTGCAAAGGACTATCCTTGTCGAAGAAGAACCGCAGTTCGATGCGCACCATAGCGCTGTCGCTGGCAAAACTGAAACTTCCACAAGTTCGACGAGCACCGCACGAGACGAGTTGATGTTGATGAACGCCCTCGTTGAAATCGATCGTTTGCCAGGGTTCTAGGGTAACGCCGCCATTTTCCGCGACTCTGTGGACCTGTATTTGCCATAAAGGCGCTAGCAGCCGTTCAGGCTCTTCTTGCAGCCCAAAGAATAAGTAGGTGACGCCCTCGTTTTCAAACCAATGGGCGGCAGCAAAATCAAAACTGCCGCCATCGGCAGTCAGAGGCACTTTGCGGCATTGGCTAGCAGGCAAAATTAGAAAGATAAACAGAAGCGCTTTACGGACCATAGTCTCCCATTTCCCGTTTTCTACTATCTGGCCTCATTGGCTTATTAGCCACAAACCCAAAGCCTGGGCATCGCTCAGGGCCAATTGTTGCCGGGCCGTGATCCCCTCTGGTGTCGGGTCAACCGTATCTTGCACCGTCGCCCTCAGCAAGGACTCAGCAGATTGTTGGGCAAACCAAAGCGAAAAATACCCGTCATCAACCCGCGAGACAGCATGATAGTGACGGGAATAAGCGTTATGCCCCTGGCTTTGCAGGATCTGCCAAGAGATCCAGTCCTCTGCTAGCACACTGGCGCTGGGGATGGCCGGGGGCTCCGTATCCCAAAAGGCAGCTTTGAGATGAATGACCGGGCGTGACAGGCTATCCAATGCAGGTGCATTTTGTTCGGCACCCCAGGGAGCTTGGGTCGCTGCATAAACCTGCACGGAGCTTAAGCCTAGGCAATCATCAGCACCGATTTCGATCGGCTGATAAACGGTTTCCTCTGCCAGGGTTGCGAGAACGTCGTTGATGGCAACGATTCTCTCGCTCCACTCAGCTTGGCGATAGTTGCGAAAACCGACAAAGGGGTAACAGCTATCCTCTTGCAAAGCCCCAGCGGTCATAACGATGGGCTGAAACAAAACGTAGGCCAGCGGTTTTATCTCTGGAACGGGCGGTGTGGGGGTTTCTAGCCCTTGGCCCTGCTGGTAGTCTGAGTCGTCCCAGCCCTCATAACAGGAGCTAAGAGCTAGGCTGAGGCTTAGGACGCTGAAAAAGCAAAGCCAGGCTCGGATTTTCATGTTTCACACCCTTGACGTTTCATGTCGGCGACTCATTTCGACCCATTATTTTCCCTCATGGGCTTCGGCCATGAGGGTTAGATTTAAACGCCCTAAGTGAATCGTGCCTTTCGCATGCAGGGTTTTGACAAAGCGAGAAATTTTTTCCCGAGTTTGAGAACTCACCCGGTTGCCGGCATTGGGCACGCCTGACCAGCGACTCTTGATCCCTTGGGCGATTTTGGGGTTAAGCCGGCCCAAAATCTCCGATCCCCAGGAGTGCGAGGATAGGTAAGATGCGGCCTCCTCGGGCGTAATACTCAAGAAGAGTTCCGTCAACACGGTGTCAGGGAAGAGAGGCAAGGAATCATCGAAGAACAGCTGGCTTGAGATTTCTTCGGCCAGTTTACGATCCCCTCGGCGCATGTCCCGCATAATCGCTTTGCGGCCATCCCCATCGAGCGCGTTTAATGCGTCTTCCAAGAGCGGGACACGATCCACGGCGATCGTGCGGAAGGAGGCGCCTTTTTCCGCATAGGCCCGCTTTAGTTTGCTGGCGGCGGTCCTGACCAGGGAATCCGGCATTTTATCCATCCGTGTGAGTTGCTCGACGAAGCGGGCAGCGAACGATGCATTGGCTTTGGCAAAGAAGGCCTCGCGCAGGCTTTTGGGGGCGTAAGCTACCGCGGCGATAGCCTCGGGCTCTTGTAGCTCTGCGAGAATACCAATAAACTCGTCTACTCCCGCCTCTGATAAGAACTTAAATTCATCAGCGAGACGGACGTCATCGATATGAACCTTGGCGGCCGTCAAGTAGCGTTCGAAAAGGTCTAGATGGACCCAAGTTTGCCGCCAATCATCGACAAAGTCGAACTCGGCATATTTTTTGGAAATCTCTTGTAGGAGCTCTTGGAATTCAGGCTGAACTTTGAGCGGCTCAAGGATCTCTGGTCCAAAATACTTGATGAAATAGCAAATCTCGTCAACTTTGCCCTGGTCTTTCAAACGATGGAGGCAAGAGGCGACCAGTCGTTCATCATTACGCAGCTCTTGTTGCAATTGCTCCCGGCGCTGAATCAGCATTTGAAATGTTGGTTCGGCAAGGGAGGCCTCCGGCAATTTGCTGTGAGTCTCGGCCTTGTCACCCTCCACAACTTCTCCTGTGGGATCTTGGCGACCGACTTGGCGCCAAAACCAAGTTGTCAGTAAGAAGACTGCCGTCACGACCAAGAGTAGGAGAATCCAAGGAATAAAGGGCAGCATGGCCTGGAAAACTTGATCGATGGGTTTGGGAGGCAGGGGAGCCTCGGCTGGCGTCTGCGCCTCTCCTAGGACCGGGATCGCTTTAGGTTCCAGGGCTCGGCTCATCAGCTGTAGCTCGATGCCGACTGGTTTCACTTTTTGGCGAATCCTTTGTCGGAGATTATCCAAGGCCTGGCCCTGTAGGGAGGCCTCGTGGGTAAATTCGCAGATTACAGCCGCAAGTTTGTACTGTGGCGCGGCAGCCGGGGGCTCCGCGTCCAGTCCGGGCAATGAGGACGTCTCTACGCGGTCCAGGGTGTCAAAACGTTGAACCTTGCAACCCACGGGAAAACATTGAGTGGAAGGACATTCTTCCTCTAAAACCGCTTGAAAGCGATCCTGCAGTCCATCGAGTTGCTGTTTGATGACGGGTGGGGTTTGGGATTGGGCCATAGCTAAAAAGGAGTTGGAGAGGGCATAAATTAAGACAAAGCCGGTAATGGGATTACTCTTGGAATTTTTGCGCATTAACAGCATATCTTGCTTCCTCAAGGTGGTGGAGACCAATGATGTGTTCCTCATGGTGCTTCGTTTGCAGTCGTATCCAAACCCTTCTCAATATTTTCAATTTGCTTCGCGACGCGGTCATCCGCATCGATCTCTTGGGCACGATAATAGGCCTGCAAAGCGGCTTCGCGCTCTCCCATGCGCAGCAAGAGTGACCCCTTGGCCTGCAGGGTTTTTAAGTGATTGGGATAGCGCGCTAAGAGTTGGTCGGCAAATTGAAGCGCGAGGGCATAGTTGCCTTCTTTGACGAGTTCACGAATCCGTTCGTGGGTTTTGACCAAGCTGACGGGAGGGGATTTTTCATCCACGCTGTGTCCACCTTTGACATAGGCTTCTTCAACCGACGCATCAGCTTGTGCCGGCGGTAGCGGGGTCAAAGACAAGCTTTTGGGACTGGTTTGGGATTTATGATCGATGAGGATTTGCTGTCCCGATGAAAGCACCGGGATCAAGACCTCTGTTGCCGTCGAGCCGTCGTTATAAACAACCTTGACGTGATGGGGAGACATGCCACGTGGCTCGTCGGGCGTACCCTCTTCCCTGGCTGCCATGGGCTTATCCACTTCGTCTTCCACGACATAGCGCCAAAACTCCCGCGTGGATGTGCACGAGAAGCTTGCCATCATCGGCAGCAGGGTCAACAACATCGTTCTCAAATCGCCTCTCCTTAGAGTCAAAATTTAGAGCAAAAACGGCAATATTAAGGGATTGTACATATTAAGACCGATGGAAAAGGTTCCTTCGGTACTTAAAGAAACAAAAGCCCCATAGCTGTTGGCAAAGGAATACTGCACCATGCCTTGGACCACAAAGCCCCCCGTCAAAGTCTCTTCGTCATCGGGAAGCGCCGAGGCTAAGGCATTCGCCAGGGGGTAATACAAAGCCCCAGACACATGCAAGCGTTTCGTTTTGGGCAAAATGTAGTGGTAAACGGCTCCGAGAGCGAAGGTTGGATTAAAGAGGGACAAGCCAAGGCCGGAGATATGCTGATTGCGGCTGCCCCATTGTTCCACAAATTCCATTTGAAACAAGCCCGTAGGGTAAAGTCCTGCATTGATAAAAACGTAGTTGAGACTTTCGCCACTCAGGCGCCGGTCCCGCTCAGCCGCCAGTCCGAAGTATGGTTTGACTTGGTTGAGGTCTTTGGAACTGTCCGCTAAAGCTGCGAACAAGATCGCTCCGCTGTTGATGTCCACAATTTTGAATTCCACACCAGAAGGCGTTTCGCTAGCCATGGCATAGGCCTTGGCTTCCCGATAGCGCACATCTTTCTTTAGTTCGTGCAGCTCACTGAGGGCGATTTCACCATTTATGACTTGAATGGTTTGCGTGTTGCTTACATGCATGCGCCAGCGGTCACATTCGGTGCATGGCAGTATCTTCACGATTTCTGGCAGGCTTGCAGACAAGGTGTTTTGCAAAGAGGCAGAAAAATCAGCGCGGGATTCCTGCCAGTGATGTAACGGGGGCGCCAACAGGAGCGGCGAGATGCGATTGGCAAAACCCTCGTCTTGTTCTACTTCAAAACGGAGGCGATCTTCCAGAACCGCAAGATCCGCTTGAGTCTGTTGCAAGATGGCATGGGCTGTTTCGCCGAAGCCAGCGCACCAAGCAGCCACAAAACTAGCATAAAGCCAATATTTTTTTGTTTTTCGCCTAAGTGGCCCTATCAGAGGCTTTTGAAGTATTACCATCGGAACACCATGCCCCATCCCCAAGAATGATAGGGGATGAACAAGAGGTTTTTCTTGGCAAAGGCCTGGTTATCGTCGAGTCCGGGGAGGTTTTCCACAAAGGCAAGCATGCCCAAGCGATACTTGATATGGGCCTCCAAGCCGATTCGCCAGGCGGTGAGAGAGGCGCGGGGCTCTTTTCTGATCCCTTGCAAGGTGAAAAGATCCGGCTGATCGATGCCAAAAGGCACAGCCCCTGGTCCCCGCATTCGCAAATAATGCATGCCAAAGAAAAAGTACAAGTCTGGATTAATCAGCGAGGGCTCGCGGCGAAAAAGGAGCGTTGCATAGTGCCCTCCCACTGTCCAAGCGGACATGCTGTCGGCCACACTGGAGAAACCTAGTGTAAATCCTAAGCGCGTTTGTTTCATAGACCTTGGCGAACCCTCGAGGCTGGCTTCTACAAAAGGTATAGGGGCCGCCGTCACAATTGCCGATGGGTTGGTGTTAAACATGCGGATGACACCGCGGCCACTAAACTCTATTTGGTCGCGGCCTCGGAGAATTTGCTCCTGCTGCTGGCGGGCCGCCTCGAGGCTGATCAGAGGGCTCGCCTCGCGCAGCACGCGACGGGCGCTCATACTTGTGGAGTAAGAGCGTGCCCAGAGGATTTTTTGGTTTCCGTCCAACTCAAATATTTGTGCCCGTAGCCAGAGTTCTCGTCCTGCAGCCTCAAAATACAAACCTAGGCCCACAAGCTGGCGATCGGAAGTGATAAGGTCTTGCAGCACCTCGGGTTGATCGATGCCCCGTGAGATCCAGGTGCCCTGGGGTGTTGATTTTGCCACCAGTCTGCTGCAGGCGCTGCAGCGCACAAGCTGCAAAGACAAGTCGGGATTGAGGGCAATGAGTTCCATCAGTCGATTTTCGATGAGGATCTGAAAGCGATCATCCAAGCCCAGGGGTGCGACGACTTCGGCGAGAGCCATCGGTCTTGGCCCAGGAAAGGGAACAGATTTTTTCCAGTCATAGACCATCTCATCCAACAAATCTGCGCCCATCAGACGTAGATCCATACGGACCATGGATTCCTCAGCGATGAGCAGCGTTCCAAAAGACCCAAAGGCTAGGATCAAACAGGATACCACCTGTCCTATTCGTTGGCGCAGCTGTATGCGTTGGTGCAGTGGTCTAAGTTTGGCTTCAATCTTTTTCAAGCTCTTCCACCTCATCTATTGGATTCGGAGCTTGCATCTGGCTCGTTGGGGAGTTCCTGAGGCCCTGACGCTCAGGAAGCACTGCGGTTCCTCTGTCTTCGGCGATGTCAATGCGGAAGGCGTGTTGAGGATCATGAGTGGCAACAAGGGTAACGATGATAGGCAAGACCGTTTTGTTGGGCGTTCCGTCTGGGCTCGGCAGAGGCCGCGAGCTTCGCAGGATTTGCCAGCCTGGACTCAGAGACTGGCTCAGGTCTTGCCGAAAAATCTGTTCGACCCGTGAGCCCAAAGCTCTATCAGCGGAGCGCACTTCAATCCTTAATTCTCTGACTTGATTGGGGGCTGGACCGATGGTCACCGAGTCGCCTCGACCCTTGGGATCCCTGCGGGACAAAGTCATGGCCAGGCTGCGTGCAGCTGGGGCAGCATGGGCTAAAATAAAATTTGCATAGTCGTCGCGCTCTCCATGGGCAAAGATCTCTTGTTCACAGCGATAAGCTCCGTCGATGCTCCAGGTTGCTGCTTTCGCAGGCAGTTCGACTTCCCAGTCAGCTTTTTCTTGCCAGGCCTCGACGCGACAAGGGGGTGGCCGCTTGTTGAGCAGCCCAGCTTCATAAAGGGAGTGGGGCGATAACGCTGTCGACCCTGGAGAGGCGATCCAGAAAACTAAGAGAGCGGTGAATACCAAAAGCTCCATGTCACCCTCCCCATGGCCCAAGGTTGTATACGGTTGATGGGAGATTCTTTAAGTTGTTTTCGCGGGACGCGTAGCTAATAGCGATATCCCCAACATAGAGCACCAAGCGCCGCTGCAGGTCGCGATGATAGTTCTCCCTTTTGTCCGTTCGTAGGTATTCCAGCCCATGGTAATATAGGGCACCTATCCCGTAGATGTTTCGCACCACGAGCTTGAGGGGATAGCGGGCCTGCACGAGCCCCTGGGAATTCAAGATACGGATTTCTCCGGAGCTTTGAACGTCCTCGAGGCAGGGGAATAGGCTAAAGGTGAGAATCGCCGTGACAAGGGTCCATCCACAGTTGTCCCGTTTTGCTTTATTGAAAATGTAAATCAAGGTGAAACTTTCTCTGGGTGGGTTTTCCTCTGCTGCTTGATCGACAGGGTTTCCTTGCGGTATGTCTTGATTCTCGGGGTCTTGATTTTCGGGGTCTTGCGTTTCCTCTTTGTTGGCTTCTTGCTGGCTCGTTTCTTCCTCGTTAGTTCCAGGATCTTCTTGCTCTTCCAACTCCAAATTTCGCACTTTAAACCCACGATGATGCAAAACGAGTTTTATGTCCTCACAGATGCTGCTCTCAGTGAATTCAAGCCTGGTGGCGGCGTTGCCAGGCTCTTTGCGGGGGACAGCGCATAGGACCTCAACGGGGGCCTTGGCAAGGAGCGTTGGATCGGCGCTCAATGCGAGTGGCTTCGCCCAAGCGCCTTCAGGTCTCTTGTAACTAATGCAGCTGAAGGTAGTCCCTAGCACCAGCAAGGCTAGGACCTTTGGCCACATTTGTTGTTTCGGTTTTTGCCAAAGAGTCATTTCAAACCAAACAATTCAATTTGACTTCAACGATGAAGGTGCTTAAGATTTTGTGAAAGTATGCAACAATTTATACTCTAAATTGCCCATTGGTGGAAAGCCCATTCGACAAGGTTTGGCGATTCACGGCACTTTATAAGAGGCTGTAGCCCTATGACGTCCTTGCTCGGTGTGTTTATCATCATCGGTGTTTGTATCTTTGCGCTTTCGGAGCGGGCTCAAGTGAAAATCAGTTTCTTTGATTCTCACGCCCTTGCGGTCGTTGTTGGTGGGGTCATTGGCGCTCTGTTTGTCGCCATCGATCGGCATGCGCTGATGCGCATGGGCCGCAATCTCCTTGGACTGATGCCTTTCTATTCCGGTGACGCAAATGAGGATATTACCGACGACATTGAACGCATGCGCAAGTCGTGGCGTGAAGGGCGCCGTGGTGAGATTCTAGAGTTTGCTGAAGCCGCCCATGGTGAGGCCCTAAGAACAGCTGCGGATTGCCTGCTACAGCAGTTGAGCCCCGCCTCGATTAGCGAGAAATTCACGGAAATCCGGTCGACCTATTTCAAGAATTATGCCCCCACCATCGAAGGATGGGAGATGGTCGGTAAACTTGCGCCGTCCTTTGGCATGGTTGGTACGGTCACCGGGATGGTCCTGTTGTTTAGAAATATGGCAGATAATGCCGGCAATCTCGGCGGCGCCATGGCCATGGCCCTACTCGCAACGCTTTACGGGATTACCCTCGGGGCAGCCGTAGGTGGCCCTATGGCGACGCGGGTGCAAAACCAGTTGAACGATCGGCTCGCGGATCTTGAACTTTTAGAAAAGACCATTGTCGCTCTCTTACAGGATTCTCGGACGCCTCAGGAGTCTCGAACGTAGACAAGGATCAGACCAAGGGATGATCTGTGCTTTCAGGAGTCAGGGGATCGAGAAAAATGCAACATTATAAGCGAAAGAGCGGCAGTGAGGGATGGTTGACCTCCTATGCTGACCTCATCACCAATCTCCTCATTTTCTTTGTCTTGATCATTACCGCGTCCGAAATTCAGACCGGGAAAATGGAGAAGATCATCGATTCCCTTTCCAAGGGTCCGGCCACTCAGACCCTCAGTTCCGCGGCCAAAGAAGTGTCAAGAATGATGGAAGAGCAGAACCTGAGCAAAGATGCTCAAGTTAATTTGACGGACGCAGGCCTGGAAATCGTTTTTGATTCTGGCGTGACCTTTGCGTCCGGGCAGGCAGAGGTGCTAGAAGCCATGGAGTTGCCGCTACGCCGGGTCTTGGAAGTGATAAAACCCTACACGCAAAAATATTTTCTTGCCATTGAGGGGCATACGGACGAGGTTCCCATCAGCAATGATCGCTTTCATTCCAATTGGGAGTTAGCTAGCGCGCGTGCCTTACAGATTCGCGAGCGCCTAGAATCCACCGGTATTGACCCCAAGCGCATGCGTATTGAAGCCTATGCAGAAAATAAGCCCCTGGAAATGGGCCAACTGCCTCCCGATGCAGATCGTCAAACTCTTCTCGCGAAACAGCGTCGGGTCGTGATCCGGCTTTTCTAACCAGTCATGGCTGCAATGGACTTAGGGGGCCGTGTTCATCCACTCCATTCCGGCGCGGGTCAAAAAAACAATTCCCAAGACAAAAAGTATTTTTCGCGTGATCGCTGGGAGATTCTTGTGTTCAAAGCGGTCTAAGAGCCCTTTGCCACTTCGGGTTCCCAGAATGACGCCACACAACAGAAATGCAGTGGCCTGTCCATTCAGGTCTTCGACCTGGAACTCCTTCTGCCACAGAAGCCACCAAAAAAAGATGACTTTCACGCCATGACTCATGGCCTGGGTGATGGCTTTTGTCGCTACAGTGGCGCGCTGGGTTTTCTGCTGGGTACTACGCACATAGAAAACGTCCAAGATAGGTCCTGAGGCGCCGGCGATGAATTGCACCGTTGAAATGGAAAAGCCGCAGAGTAGCGAACGTCCCGGTCGATGAATATCGAGCATCTTGGCTACCGGGGGCCGTAGCGCCAGGAGCGCCAGAATTCCGAGTCCCGCATTTACGAAGCGAGAGTCGGGCGTGCTGATAAAATACAAAGCGGGAATAAGGGCAAGGATCATTCCCGCTATATATCCCGGCAGCACCGACCATTGCGTGTGTTCTCGCAGTAACCAATAGCGATAAGCATTGGATACGAACTGGGTAATTCCGTGCAGCATCATGGCCTGGGCAATCGGATAGGCCCAGGCGAGCCCAAACATCAAAATCATGCCACCAGCCATACCAAAAACCGCCGATATCGCGCTGGTAACAAAAGAAATGATAACTAAGAATAAAAGGATCATGTGCAATTTCCTCCTTGCATTGCATCATCGTCATGATTTATCTATGAATAAAGGGAATTAAATTCATCTAATATATTCTAGTCAGGAATAGATAAAATGTTGGACGAAATTGAAACCCTGGGCGCTTTGGTTCAATACCAGACGATGAGTCGGGTCGCTGTCATCCTGCGAGTGAGCCAATCGGCCATCAGCAAACGATTGGCTGCTCTCGAAAATCTTCTGGGGTACCCGGTGACGGAGAGAAAAGGGCGTCAAGTAGAGGTGACAGCTGCGGCTCAGGAGTTTTTGCGTGCCGCTCAACCATTGGTGCAAAGCTTGCGCGCTCTGAGTCAAGGGATGAACGTCCAACCATCCCCCAGGACCTTGGTTTTGGGAATTTCCGAGTCCTTGGCATCTGAGGGTCTTCTTAAAATGCTCCAGGCGCAAAGTCGTGCCTCGGAATTACAACTTTCTCTCCATTGTCACCGCAGCCCCTTGGTCTACGATTTCGTCGCCGCGGGTTTATATCAGGCAGGGATTTGCGTGTCAGATCCCTCCATTCACAACCATGGCCTTATGGTTGAAGAGCTCTTTGAAGAGTCGATGGTTTTAGTAGGAGGAACAAGATCGAGGGACAAGAAAGCTGGCAAGAATAGCTTACCGCTTTGGTTCATTGAGAATACTTCCCACACCGGCAAGCAGCTGGGCCGTCAATTAGAAAAACTAAATCTGGCGGTTGACCACCATCTTGAGTCATTCACTGTGTTAGCTCAATGCGTCAAGGCAGGCTGGTGTCAGGCAATACTACCGGAATCCACCGCATTCGCCGCGGGGTTTAAGGAGCGATCGATACAACGTTTGAAGCCAGACTTAAAACGGAAACTTTGTTGGATCAGTCGCAAGAGCTCTAGGCACGAGGATTTTCGCGCCTCTCTGCAGAAGCGTCTCAACCCGTGACTCGTTTAGCCCCGACTCAGTGGAGATCAAGAGATTGGCGAGAGCGCTCTTGTGCCCCGTAATCCAAAAGCCCTTTATCCCATTGCCCGGAAAGAGCGTTCTTCTCATTTGATTCCTGAGAAATCCGCGCCTCCTTTGCAGGTTTTGATTTTTGGTTCGATTTCAAAGTTTGGGCCTTTTGCTCTCCACTGGTTTGGCACCCCGCGAAAAAGCAAGTGAATAAGAATAGAGTGGTTTTCATATCAATTCCTCTAAAGACCAATAGGGTCCAAAGAGGGGATCGGAAACTTGATAGAAAACTTTAGGGTGTCTATAAAAGCGAAAGGAAGTTTAGACGTATTAAATACTTACAGCTAGTAGGCGCTCTCGGTCTGTCGCGCTCCGCTATTTGATGCGAGCACAAACGGCCACAATCCCCGTACCCATAGTGGTTCCGCGATGGGCCGCAGTTTGGAAGATGTCATTCGTTACGCAGGAGTTTCCATCTCGGCTGATGCCAAACATAAAACCCAATACCATTGTCTTCCTTTTCATTTCCAGATCCCGGTCGTAGAATATGCGTTTTCTGCCGTCTGCTGGCCATCCCCTCCCCGCATTTGGGGGATAGTACGGGGCGTCAATAGCTTGATTTGCAGCATAAGCCGCGGGATCCGTCTCAAACATTTTTCGTTTTGCCCACATTTCGTGAATGCCATCTGAGTAGAGATTGTTGCTATCTCCCATTTGGCATGAGACGAGGCGCCAGCCTTGACTTTCATCACAGCCGACCCAGTCTTCTTGGTCTGCCGCGTAGGTAACGATGGCATCGGAGCTTGGATTACGCCAAATGCACTCGCCATAGCTCCCCGACAGACTAAAATAGATGGCCGGGTCGGGGTTCTCCCATGGGGAAAGATCCGGCTGGTTAAAAACAAATCCACCACCGCCCGGTGGAATGGGCCAAGGCTTGTTACCAATCACCCCGACCGCGCAATAGGCAAACTCAATGGTCGTAGAGCTGGAGCAGCGCCAGGCATTGACGCCACCGACCTGGGAATATTTAAAAGTCTCTCCGTCGGCGCAACCGTTACGAGCTATTTTGTTTGGGGAAATAGCGTTATTGCGGATATGCATGTTGAGGATAGATAAATCGTCGATGTGATTAGAATCAAGTTGCAGATCGCCAATATAATCCGAAGAGATTTGATTTGACCTCACGTGAGCAGCAGCAAAGGAAGGTTTGGCGATCTTAGTTGGACCTACGACGGTGCCATCCCTAATATGTTCCGAAAGAATCGACCCCACCAAAACCTCATTATTGCCGATCTCAAAGGAAGCCACATCGCTCGTTCCAAGCGAGCGATTGACTATTTTGGGGGAGGAAACGGCGTTCGCCTGAAATTTCGTGTCGGTGACAGACAGGTCTGTTAACTGCAAACTACCGATACTCCCATCAAGAATCTTTAGGCTGTTAATAGAATCGTCCATAATTTTGGTGCCAGTGATTTCACCATCCTGGATCTGTCCGCTGGCAATGCTTCCCGCCGCTACCTTCGCACTTGTGACGGCAGTGTCGGCGATGATTCCCGTATTAACAGAGGTGGCGGCAATTCTGTCCTCAGATAGGGTGCTATCGACCACATCCTCACCGGCAATGGTGCCGTCCCTCAAACTAAGGGAATCCACCGAATTGTTGGCGAAATCAGCAGTGGAAACACTTTTGCCTTCGACCATGTTTTCCAGAACCTTGGAACAAGTCAGAACTCCCCCTACCAGGTTTTTGCCAACAGCATTGGCGCAGTTATCCGGGGGCAAGAACAAATCACCGCACAATGGCTGCGCTCCCGCTAAGTTGCTATAGGCAAAAACCTGGGAAGAATTCTGTGAAAAATCTAAGTTCCTTCCGGTCAAGGGGTCAGTAGCCCAGGCTGTGCCCGCTGCATTGGTTTTTCCTACGCGAACTTGAATCCCTTTTTGCGCAGCCGTATTCTTGCACTCGGCCCGATACCACCAATCTCCGAGGATGCGATAGCTGCCCGCGGTAATTCCGCTACCAGCGGTACCCATGGGCTGACCACTGGAGCTAGTTAGCTGAAGATTGTTTCCCGGTGCATTTAAGGGGGGCGCCACGCTACAAATGCCAGCACCAATCGACCCGTTAATAAAATTTAACGTCACTGGACAGTCGACGGACTGTTCAATCATATTCGCAACCACGCGGCTTTCCGACTTGATTTTGGTGCTGCCAACATAGTCAAAACTTCGAGTCATCATTGTAGCCATATTTGTGGCCACAGCGCCTGAAATACCAGCAAGCATCAGTACCATGAGTATGGCATTCCCTGCTTCAGGGGCCGATCTATTGATTCTGGGAGGATGTCGACTCATAATTTTTCCTATTTTGTTACCCTGACACAGGTGGCCGAAAGATGGATTCTGTGGGTTCCGTCTTTCAGCAGGGGTTTTACGCCACTAGGAAATGTTGTATTGTCCGGATGATTCCAGTCATTGGTATAACAAGCGGCTGGCTTGCCGAAGTTCGGGGTTCCGGGAAGAGGTGGCTTTAAGGTTGCGCCGTCCCTGAGGTCGCCGATTTCCATATCTCGGTCATACAAAAAATGATCGTTTGTGCCCTCCATAGCATCATACATTTGCGTATCAACTAAAACGGCACTGTCCCCATAGGCGCAGGCGATCATGCGCCAGCCAAGGGCGGGGTTGCAGGAAATTCCATCTTCGATGCCAGGGGGCGCCCCAGCAACAACAGGATGACGTTTCACAATCTGCCAACCCCCAGCTGCAATGCTTTCCCCCGAAAGATGATTGAGACTGAAACTATCGGCACCACCGGCTCCCGTTAGAACCAGTCGGACCGAACTAAATTGTATAGCGTCCGAAATCGACGAACAGGCCCAACTAAGGGTGGCAGCTCTATAGCGATAGACTTCGTTTAGACCACAGGGGCTGAGTTTGTCAAAAGTGATGGCACCGGAAGCAAAATGACGATCTTCGAAAATCCAACCCCAGTTTAGCTTCCACATCGAGACAGAGTCAAAGGCGAAGTTTGAGCCTCTGAGTGACCGCAAGGCAATATCTGCTGCTCCAATGGTGTTAAGACGAAAAACGCTGCGCGTAAACTGACTATTGAGAAAGTTTGCCCCACTGATAGAATTATTGGCCAGCTCAAATCCCGTCAGGGTCTGGTTCACAAATTTTCCTCCGGTCATAACACTCGACGCGACCTTTGCTCCATTAATGGAGTCGTTGGCGAGAACACCCGCGCTGACACTGCCATTCCTGATCTGAGCCGTGGTGATGGCAGAATTCGGGAGATTTGCTGCACTTGCTATCCCATTTGCCAACTGAGCATTTCCCAGAGCGAGATTGACAATATTTGTGTTTCTTACCGCGTTAGCCGCTATATGCCCCGCCAGCACATTGTTATTCGCCAGGGTTGTTCCGTTGGCGGCACCACTTGCCAATTGAGCGGTCCCTACACTCGAGAGACCGAATTCCGCATTGCTGAGACTTGCTAGGGGGATATGGATATTCTCTACAGCTTGCGCCCGGATATTTGCATTGATAATGCTGAGATCCTTGATGTTTTGCGCTCTAATTTTGTCACACTGCGGGGTGTATGTGCCGTTGACCAACTCAATACCGGCAAGCAACTCGTCGGCACCACAGGTACTACTTACCCCGGGTTCTATCACCACGCACAATCCACCGGCGAGGACTGGGTTCATGTTAGTGTTTGCAAAGCCAAGAACTTCTTTGGTAATGGGATCTTTTGCTTCAGCACCATTGCTGTCAAGATGAGCAGCTTCGACGACAATCCCAGTCGTTAAGGAAGCGCACCTTGCCCTAACGGCCCATCGCGGGCTGAGGAGTCTTCCGCCCACCGCAGCGGGACCGCTACCAATCATTTGATTGCCATTGTTATAAAGCACGACGTTGGCGGTCGGGTTTGTGCAAAAGTTTGCATTCACAGCGGCATTTCGC
>JBIKVD010000221.1:0-7419 GCA_044357055.1 Oligoflexales bacterium
GGCCGCTTGATTCTCTTTGAGTATCACAGGCGATGATTTGAATCGGCATATGGAGGTCCTGGACCATTTGTGAAATCATAATAAGCTGTTGATAGTCTTTCTTGCCGAAGACGGCATATTGGGCGCCAGTCAGCAGAAAAAGCTTACAAACAATGGTCAAAACTCCAGAGAAGTGACCAGGCCTTGACTCGCCACATAGTATTTGTTCCAGTCGGCTTTGATGAATCGCAGTGGAGAATCCAGGTGGATAGATATCGGCAACGCTGGGTAAATAAACGGCATGGGCGCCCGCCGACGCCAGTTTTTCAAGGTCAGAATCAATCGTCCTTGGGTATTTCGCAAAATCCTCGGTTGGCCCAAATTGTCGTGGGTTTACAAATATGCTGCATAATACGATATCCGCGACGTTCAAGGCCTTCTTGATAAGATGAAGGTGTCCTGAGTGCAAAGCGCCCATAGTAGGCACTAAGGCCAAACTCTTTCTTTGCTGGAGCAATTCTTGGCGAAATTGGTCCAGCTCTTCTGCTACTACTAATGTTTTCATTGATATAGCCTTCAGTCGCATAATCCAGTGGGCTTGTGGCAAGGCTATCTAGCTTGCCATTGAGTGGCAAGGTCAATTTAGAAGCGATGTTTGAGGACAGGGAGATCAGCGACAGGGGGGTATTTTGAGCTGCGAATCGAGCAGGAGTTTACAGTCGCCATCCTTGGCGCCCTGGGCCCATCCTGGACCGACAAAGTTTCCTAGGTTTCTCCAGCAAATGACTTGATCCGCAGCTCAGTTTTGGTTCTAAATTAAGATTCGGATGACAAGTCTCAAGCTTTAGGAATGCTCGCAGGGAAAATCTTGCTCGATTAAAATCTTGAGTTATTTTGAGATGTTGGAGAGGAGCGGAAGCTCAGCTGGCGAACCCGATTCTTACCTCCAAGGTACCCTAGAGGCTTATCATCAAGGAAAAGTTCGACGGAACCAGCGTCATAAATCAACAATTCACAGGACTCCTTAAACTCTAAGAAGTGTTCTCCCGAAGGCCAAACGACCTCTTGCTGTGGCGAAAGATCGCACGTTTGCTTGGCCCGCACAGACTCCTTAGCGATGATTCGCAGAGTGCTAATGCTGCCTGCAGATGAGTTCGTAACGGGAGTCGTGCCTGAATCGATGTCACTCTTGTGTCGGATTGGCTGTATGAGTGCCGTTACCGGGGTTTCGGTCACGACGGAGTTGGTATGACTGGCTGGCAACAATCCCGGGACCGGAACTTCTGCTTGGAGAGTTACTTGTGGGTCTTGTTGGAGGTCCCCTCCTTGAACGTGTGGAGTGGCTGGATTGGGAGACTCAGTTTGCTGAGCCAATGACTCCTTGGGGGAGTCCGGTTGTGTATGTTCCAGTTTTTCTGTCCTAACTGGCAGATTGGCTTGCTTATCCGGTAGAACACCCATGGCAGGGGGATTGCGGGTACCCAGGACCTTGGAATCCATGAAAGGGCTATTCATAAGATCAGTAGCGCTCATCTGCAATCGGGCAGTCCAGGAGGCGACTTTGTCCGAAAACTTCCAAAGGCCTGCTGCCACAAGAAGTGTCAAGATTAGCAGGGAAGCAAAGAACTTTGCCCGCCCGCCAGCCCTTGGCACCAGCTGCGAATATGGAAAACTCGCTACTTTGACCCCAAGGCTTTTTGATATTTTAGCGGATTGGAAAATCTTGTGAGATAAGACGCTCATAGTGAAGGGATGGGACTCATTCTGGGCAGATGGAGTTTCTGTGGTCCCTGGGGGACGCCCTAAATTGCGCCGGGGGTGTTGAGAAGTACGTGTTTGAGAAGAATGCAATGGAGATAGCTGATCTTGACCACGAAGAGCATCAGGAAGTGTCGCCTCCTGTGAAAGGGAATGAGGCCCATAGATGTAGTGATTCTTTGCTAGTTGGCATAGTCCTTTGCAATAGATTTCTGTTAGCCCCAACTCCTTGCCAATGTAGCGAATAAAGGAAGCTACAAAAAAGTCCCCAGGCAATTTTTCAAATTCGCCAGCTTCTATAGCCACTAAATAATGATCTTGAATTCGAGTGGTGGTCGAAAGCGTTAATATGGTTAACCCACTGGTTTCCCTGGCGTCTTTTAGCAGGCGACCCGCTAATTGTGCCTGTGTTTCACCTTCAAGCAGGGCAGGGATGGAGGGGTCTTGACTCAAGTCAACCACCTTATAAGTCGTTGCTGCACACCAGTTGTAAAGAGAAGAGCTACAAATCCCATTATCAGATTTTCAATGCTGTTTGTCCAGTAATAGCGCCTTATTCCTGACTTTACTCCGAGCGAGCGAGATCATGGTAAGATAAAAACATCTGTCGATCAGATGATGGCATGAGCCTGGGCGTGAAATACAGAGGTATAGCATGAAGTCATTTTGGATCTTGAAGTTGTTTGCTCTCTTCCTGCCTTTGGGCTGCACGACCTTGTTATCTCAGGACAACCAAGAAATAGAACTCGTTGATTCTAAGGTTGCGGTGGTTCGAGACCAAATCAACAAAGGTGAGCATGGCAGGGCATCGAAGCAACTCAAGGAACTCATCAAACTACATCCCCAGGACGCAGAATTGCATATTTTGCTCGGTTTTACCCAGATTGCCTTGCGCAATCCCATCATGGCTGTCAAAGCCATGCAAGAAGGTTATCGCCTGGACCCTTCGACGGCAAATGGTTTGAATTTGAGCTCGGCATACATTGAAGCGGGTCAATTTGATCCCGCGCGAAAGCTCTTGCGTGGCCTCATTGCCAAAAACGAAAATGATACGGTAGGTGAGACTTATCCAACTCCGGAACGCCTCTACCACAACATGGGACTGATTCACTTTCGCGAAAAAAAATATAAGCAGGCTGAAGCATTCTTTCAACGAGCTCTTGAGCAAGAACCGACCTATCACCTTAGTCAATTTCTGCTAGCAAAAATATACGACGCCACAAATCGCCATGCCTTGGCGCGTCGAACCTACACTAAGATATTGGAAATATGCCCAGACTGTTTTGATCCCATGCAAGCGCTTACCATGTCCTACTTGAGGAGCGGTCAATTCGACATGGCTAATTTAATTGTTAGCAATTTCCTCCGCATCTCACCCATTCCTGAACAAGAATTAAATCGCGCGAAAGACCTCAAAAGGCTGGTTTTGCGTCAATCTCCAGCAAATACACGAAAGCGAATGGAAAACTCCGCTGCAAAAACCCCACCTCAGCCACTTCTCCGACAATAATTCTCGCCTCCTAACGAGGGAGTCAAAAACTAGGTGCTATAGAATCCACATGGCAAGCGACCTTGATCTTGATATGCTTTCGCAGCGTCTGCGATCAAGGCGCATTGAGTCGAGGGCTGTTGTTATTGCTCTCTTTCAGCATTCGCATTCCTAGCTAAGGAAAATGAAGGGGTCTGCCATGGGTCTGTTTCGTGGTGCTAATTTTTTAAAAATCTTTGGATCCATCGTTCTCATCGTTCGTCTTTTAAGTTCAAGCTCGGCTCTTGGGGAACCGGCGCAAGTTGACCCCAAGAAAGGAAAAGATCAACAATCTCCGGCTGAATCTCAAGTGAAACCAGGCGATGAAGAGGTCGAGTCTGCGAAGGATTCAGAGCAGGATCTGGCGGTAAGATATGAATCGTTAGAAGCTTTTGCCAGGGGGTTGTTTTTTCTTGAAACTCTCTACGTCGATACGGAAAAAGTGACCTCGGAAATCATGGTTCAGTCCGCTCTTAAGGGCATTGTCGATCAGCTAGATCCTCATACTGCGATTATGCCACCAAAAGCTTTTGAAAAATTGACGAGTGATACGCAAGGGCGATTTGGTGGAGTTGGCATTATTGTGGCTACAGATCAAGATAGGGTTGTTGTCATCTCCGCTATGGAGGGAAGTCCTGCAGCTCGAGCCGGCATTGTGGCTGGAGATGAAATTGTAGCCATAGATAGCAAACCCGTATCGGCGATGCCAGTCGGGGACGCAGTGGATTCCATGCGCGGTGAACCAGGCAGCAAGATTGAATTAAGCGTAAAACGCAAGAATCAGAAGGATGTCCTTGATTTCAAAATGAAGCGGGAAATCATCAAAGTGAAATCTGTTCGGGCCCATGATTTAGGTGACCAGGTTCTATACACCCGTATCAACAGCTTTCAAGAGAATTCTTTTGACGAGCTTAGCAGCGAGATCAAAAAAGCTGAAAAGGCGGGAGTCAAACTTGGAGGTTTGATTCTGGATTTGCGAGACAATCCCGGTGGGCTTCTTGACCAGGCTGTCAAAATTTCGGATCTTTTTATTGAAGCTGGAATCATTGTTTCCACGGTAGGACGCGATCCCAAGAAAGTCGAACGAGAGTTTGCTCATAAGCCTGGGACCTATTCGGATTTTCCCATGGTCGTCTTAATCAACGGTGGATCAGCAAGCGCATCTGAAATTGTAGCCGGAGCTTTGCAGGACCATAAAAGGGCCATGATTGTAGGCGAACAATCCTTTGGCAAAGGGTCCGTACAGACCTTGGTGTCCTTGCCTAATGGAGCGGGCCTTAAGATTACCGTGGCGAGGTATTACACGCCAAATGATCGTTCTATTCAGGCGAAAGGTATTGAGCCCGATATATTGGTCCCAATGCACACGGTCGCCGATAAAACCCAAAAAATGCAGAAGGAGTCTGACCTAAAAGGGCATATCGAGGGAACTGATTTGAGTTCCATTTCGCAAAATAACCGCCTATTGAAATCGGTGCAGTTATGGCCAGAGCCTATGCAAAAAGATCATCAGTTGGTTACTGCCTTTTCCTACGTGAAGAGCTGGACTTTATTTAAGCAATATAAGGCGCTATAAAGCTAAACCGTGCAAGCCAAGCAACGCAGGCCGCACAAGCACTAGAAGAGATTGCTTAGCGATTGGCTGCGTGGAAGGACTGATAAGTAATGACGCTTAGGGTTCCGTGAGACCCTTTTTGAATGATTCTACCGCGGGATTCGCAGAAGCGTACAAAATTTCGATAGGCCATCTCATCGGCAAAGACTTTTATGATCTGGCGACAATTTGGGCAAACCATCATCTCATTACATTTTGATAGCTTCTCAATCGTCTGATGGCAGCAAAGAGCAATCCCATCGGGGGACCCACTTACACCTGAAGGCCCACCTCTAACCGAAAGATTGTTATCTGGTAGATGTGGAGGCGGCTGGTTTATCATCAATCTCCGAAATCTTACTTTAAAGGGCAAAGTCTAGGACGTGACTATAGGGCAATCATGTTGCAATTGCAATCCCTCGCTCATTGATTCCACTCAAGAAGGGTCATACCACTAAGCTCATGAAAGGCCTTCAACCATTGATGAAATACATCTGAAAGCACCAGTCGTCGACCGAGCTCTTGTTGCACGGAAGTCATAGATATACCTTGCAAACCACAGGGGATGAAATTTCCGAAGATGCTAAGATCATTGTTAATATTTAGAGCTAGGCCATGCATGGCGACTTTCTTCCTTATCCGAAATCCAAGAGCGCAAATTTTTCGATCCTCGATCCAAACGCCGGGTCGAGCCGAGTCCGTTCTAGATTCAAGCCCCTGATTTCTCAAGACCTGTACTGTCGCTTGTTCAGCTAAGCGTACAAATTTGCGCACACCAGATCTACCAATAGAAAGAATTGGGTAAATAACGAGTTGACCTGGCTCATGTCCCGTAATCTGCCCCCCTCGGTCGGTTCTTTCCAAACAAATCCCAGGGGAATTCTCTCGCATCCGGCCGCTAACAAAGAGATCTTGCTCCTTTGCATGGAGACCCATCGTGATAGTTGGAGGGTGTTCAAGACCGAGGATGATACCAGGGGATCGTTTCTCAACGACAGCCTCATGGATCTTATGCTGCAAATCCAAGGCGCGTTGATAGGGGAGGAGACCCAAAAAGCACCCAATAGGAGCTTCAAAAATGCAATTCTCCTCGAGTTGCCTGATCAGTCCGGAGTGTTTCACATTTTCGATCATAAATTTTTGCAGAGAAATTCCGCACTCTCCAGAAAACATAGGGCCTCAAAAGGGCTTTTCCCCCATGCATAGGCACCGTGACCTTCTAAGATGACGAGGGGAATTTTATCTTCGACGATCGAGGATCCTAGATCTTGAATCTGCTTAAGTAGATCCTGTCGCAGTGGGTTAGCGAGTACGGGAATCTCTACCAGTTCGCTATGTTCGTAGGCACCCAGGTGCTTAATCATCTCATCATTTGTCAGTCGCAAAGATTTCTTGCCCTTTGACGCCTTTACGATTCCAGGCGAGTGGGCGTGAACGATGGCTTTTGCCCAACGCACGCGTCGATAGATTCCCAGATGGATAGGGTATTCACCAGATGGTTTGCGATTTCTTAGCAAATCAATTTCAGAATGCTCATCATCGACAAGCACAAAATCTTTCCAATGCAGCATTCCCTTAGCAGCTCCACTTGGAGAAAACCAAGATCGGCCAGGAAAATGCTGTATGGAAAAGTTGCCTGCGGTGCCATCACACCAGCCCCGTTCGGTACAGACTGACGCAGATCTGGCTAATTCTTGGAGCAAACACTTTTCCAGGGGGCTGGGGTGCCTATTCAAAACCAATTCCTTTCTACGAGACCAATTTCTTTATGGGCATATGGTGCATAGATTCCAAAGATTTCAGAGAAAGGAGGTGTCGCCAGCGCCCTGACGAAGGATCTCTGGAGCACCCTCTGCAAGACTCACAATGGTTGTCTCCTGCCCAGAAACTTCATCCCCTAAATCAAGAATTAAATCAAGAGCATGAGAAAAATGCTCAGCGATTTCATACCCAAAATGCAGAGGTCCTAAATATTGGCCCTGCAAATCGTGACTGGGAAATCCAGTGACCACGATCGGAAAATCATATCTCTCTACAAGAGCCATGATAAGGGGACTATCTGGTATACGGACACCGACTACTTTGCGTTTATCATGCAATTGCTTTGGCAAGGACCGATGGCTACGAAGCAAGAAAGTGTAGGGACCGGGAAGAGCCTTTTTCAGAATACGATATCCGGGTTGGTCTATCTCGGCGATCCCAGCAGCCATAGATATGGACGAGCAAATCAAACTGAAAGGCTGTTCCTTGGGATGATGAGGCTTTAAGTTACGTAGGCGTTCCAGCGCCTTTGGGCTTCGTGGATTGCATCCGGCTGCCCAACTGCTGTCGGTTGGAAATGCGATCACACCGTCTTCTTCTAGAAGGGATAAAGCTCGACGAATATCCCGCTCACGGACGGGATGAATGAAAGTATAGACATGTTCACAGTTCACAATGAAATTCCCCAAACTCATCTTGAGCTGAAATATCTGTCATCTTGAGCTGAAATACCCGTCATCTTGAGCTGAAAGCGAAAGACCTCGACCGAGATTTTTCACAGGGATCAGAATGACGGCTG
>JBIKVD010000222.1:0-7409 GCA_044357055.1 Oligoflexales bacterium
TTACGTATTCGACAGTACGGACATTGGCTGCTTCGCTTGAAAAAGGCGAAGGCAAGGACAGTTTGCTCACAGATGCAAGAGGAACCGGTCGCAGGAGAGTCTCTTCCCAACGGGAGCAAAGGTCGAGAGCCCGATCCAGCGGGTCAAAAAGTGAGTAAAAAAACGGAAATTCTACTAATTCAATGAGGAGGTTTTAAATGAATGAAGACCAAGACAATTTAGTTTACCACGTCGTGCGCAACCACGAAGAGCAGTATTCAGTATGGCCAGACGGCAAAGAACTGCCAGCAGGATGGGACAAACTAGAAATCAGCGGGACAAAGGATACGTGCCTAGACTATATAGAAAGGGTTTGGACGGATATCCGCCCACTCAGCTTAAGAAAGTCCTTGGGACTAGCTTAGAGTATCGATCAAACAGAATTTTTTAGGATAGCAGCGATCGCGCCGATAGTAGGTTCAAGCAATAACCCGTAATGGTCATTTGGAATCACTTCATGCTGGTAAGGTCCAGCAAGTACTTTCTTCCAGACATGACATTGGCTTGCTATATCGCTCCGATTAGAGGCAAAGACCAGCCGCGTAGGAATGGAATGCTGCCCACGGGGGGTATAAGTCATGAGGATCTTCTCGTGCTGGACTAGGGTGGTTTCGGATACACCTACCTCTGGCTCTAAAAATGTCACAGATTTTAAATCAGGTGGATTTAATTCATCTTCTTCGGGAAACCAAGGGTCCAAAAGAACGAGCCCATTTAGTTTTTCATGAAATCCTTTCCTCTCCAAAGATACCGCAGTTTCATGGGCAATCAATGCTCCCATGGACCAGCCAACCAACCATATCTGTTCGTAATCTCTGACTTCAATCTGTTCGAGGATGCGATCAGCAATGGATTCCCCCCGCTCGGAGAGGTTTTTCCCGTCGTCCTGGACTGTTTCTTGTACCCCGATGACCTTATATTCACTCTTTATCAGGTCAATTAGATTGCGATAACAGCTAAGTTGCCCACCGTATGGATAAAAGAGGATTACCAGCTGATTCTCGACTTCCGAAGCCAGATCAATGAGAGCTGAGGCCTGGCCCGAGGCCCTTTCTCCATCAATAGCGCTTGCAAGGCTTGCTATCGTGTTTTTGAGCATCAATTGAGTCGTGGTTATCGGGTACCCAAATTGTTTTTTTACCAACAGGGCTAATTTTATCAATTTCAAAGAGTCCCCGCCCACTTCGAAAAAATTGCTACCGGCTTGAAAGCGATCGTGACCGAGCACGTCGCTCCAGATGGAGAACACTTTTTTCTGAGTCGGAGATTGTGGCATCAGACCTTGGCTGGGAATAAATTCAGCCTTCCGGTCCGATTCTGAGGGAATGACAAATCTATCTTGTTCATCGAAGATAAGCGACGCTACTTCATAAAATTCATCTGGGACCATATATCGTGGCAAGCTGAAGCTAAGATGCTCATGTATCTGTTTTAGACTTATTTCATTTGGCAATCGGACAAAGCACTTTATAACGCCATCCGCCTGAATGGAATAGGCCTCATTTATATCAGGGCTACTTTGAAACACCATATCCAAGATGCTTAAATCAAATGTTCTTTCCCCGATCCTGACTGTGCGCCCGGTTCTTCCTGTCACTTTTATCCATGTGCCCCTCGACTGTGCCCTATAGCCCGTCCTTTGTTGAATCCCTTCGCTATTTACAAAGAAGAGTTCTCCGACAAACCCAGGAGGAACTGGTCTTTGGAAGTCATTCAAGACGATTAAAGCTTGGCAATGACTCGTATTTTGGATTGGTTTTAGGTCATTTCTCAGAAATGAAGGTCTAGATTTTTCAACCGGCAGCAGTTGAGATGGATAGGCGATGTCCCTCAACAGGGTCTCGCCATCGATACATTTCTCCAATATCCATGTATAGGTTTTTAGAAACAGGTCGACTGACTGATCGTCGAACAAAGCCGCATCATAATTAATAGAGATTTCAGTGGCCATGGGACTGCGATGCACGACCAAAGTCATATCAAATTTTGCGATGGTTTCTTTTTCGTAGTCTAAAGGAAGGTCATCCTCAAAATCAAAGGCAATCTGGGCCAGTGGATTAAACATGCTGTGCCCTCCAGCATTGCATGCTTTAACTAAGGATTCAAACGGCACATATTGACACTCAAGAATCTTTAGTGTTTCCTGTTGGGTTTTCTCAATACCTCTATGAAGCGAGTCGCCATAATTCAGGGTCTGTGAATGGATAAGAGAATTAGAGAAAAACCCGATGACATTCTCGTACTCAGATGCCGGCCTACCAAGAACCGGAATCAAAACCGGTACTGTGTCTTCGCCGCTCAGCCCCGCAAGGAGGATTTTATAAGCGAATAAATAGTAGTTGTACTCGGTAATTCCATGCTGCCGGCAGTATTCCATAATTTGGCGTGAAAGACTGTCAGAAATCGCACCATGTAAGGTTCGCCCGTTTTGTTCAGCTGTCCCACCTCTTGGAAAATCCCATGGCAAGCCCAGAAGTTGGGACGCATTCTCTAAGCGCTTTGCCAATCCCATTAGGTCTCGTTCATACCTCTCTGTGTTGAGATAATTCTCATGCCACCCAACAAAATCACGGTATTCTTTGGTTTTTTCGGGCAGCGGTTCTCCATTCAATAGAGCACGAATTTCATGAATGAATATTTCGATCGAACGGCCGTCAGTGATAATATGATGTGCCATCAAATACACGAAACTTGAAGTTTGGTCCTTCATCAATACGGATAATTTAAAGAGTGGCGCATCATTCAATTCAAAAATAACCGAACTTTGGCTTTCGTGCCATTTTCTTTCCAGCTCTATACATTTAGCTTCAGGTTCCTCTGTCAAATCCATATATTCAAGAGGTAGCTCTACCCGCTCAGGTTGCAGGACATGCTGAATTAGATCACCATTATCATTGAGCTCGAAACCAGTCCTTAAGCTTTCATGACGTCGAATCATGGTCAGCAGAGCCTTTTCTACAGCTGACTTTGTCAACGCAAAATCAACTCTTAGCGGGCATACGATATTATAAGCTGCTTTGTCTTGGCCAAAGGTATGAATAAAATAGATTCTATTTTGATTTGAAGATGCTTTTAGGGCTTCTGCGCTGGTTTCACTACTTCGAAACTTAAATTCATTTTGGGCTTGCGACTTCGGCTTGCCTACTGTTGGTAGTTTTTCCTTTGCTTTGAGTTTAATCTCCGCCAAAGAGAATTTTCGCTTTGGTATTCCGTTCCTATTGATTTTGTCCTGCGACATCATAAATCCCTATAAATATCCATCGTCACCTATGGCACCCTATGAACCCGTTATTGAGCTACAGAGAAGCGCGCAGCACCTCCTCTTTTGCCCTCCAGAACCGGCCAATGGACCAAACACCATCTATCTAACGAAATACCAGCAGTTTAGGTCAACAATCATCCTAGCTTTCCTCTTCGTAGCCTTGATTTCCTGCAGCAAGTGGCTTAAATCCGACACAAACCTTCGGTTTTCAATCATTCCTTTCAAAGGCTTGCAGAGGGGAAGATCCTATGATAATGGGTTCAAAAGGCTATTCGCTAAGAACATTAAGCAATTTATCATTTGAGTTGATAAAACGAAAAGGATAATAAATCTATGACTGAGCTTTATGGGCTCAATGGAATCAGGCGGTTGTCGCTCCTCGTCGCTTCCATGTTTTTGGTCAGCATTGCCACTGTATGGCAATTGACTCAGACAGCCGTTCAGGGTTCTACGGATGCATCATACCCAGCCCTTCTTTTTGCCACTTTGCTCTCACTGATGATATTTTGGAACTCCATAGCCGATGCGGTCTTCCGTTTGGATTTTTCCGAGTGGCATTTGATCCACAGATTTTTCGTTAAACCATTTTTCCTGTTTGGGTTAATGGTTTCAGGAATTCAAGCCACGACTAGCTTTGCTGGGCAGCATTGGGGCTGGTTGAACATGACGGGGATAGTCGGATTCTCAATTGGAAGCCTGTGCTGGTTGATTCTTATAGGATTCATCGTCTTTGTCTACCGGGAATGGTTACAAAGGCTCAACCACTGTGAAACAAAAATGCTGGAAATTGAGCTGAAACAGCCTGATGTGGATTTTTCTAGAATAAAAAGATCCATTAATCTATTTAGAGGCACTTTAACCGGTATTCCTACTGCCGGAGTCCGTGCGCTTGCCATCGATGGCATTTCATCCCAAGCTTGGCGGGACCCAGATTCGGTTCCATGGGTAAAGCAGTTTGAAAATAACTTTGAAATCATTCGTTCAGAAATCGTAAATGTATATTCCAGCAACAAAGATCAGATCGAAGGATACAAATTTACCGGCATCGCAAGTGGCGACTTCCAATCTATCCGGATCATGAACCCCCAAAAAGGTTTTATAGAGAAGGCACGCCAACTGCTTCCTCAGACAGTTGGTCTGATAGAAAAACATGTAGGGAAGAATTGTCGTGAAATCCTAGTATCCATCTTGGGTCCAGGGGCAAGATTAAGTTCGCATCGTGATACTGGAAATGCTTTTTGGACCTTCCACATGGGCATCATCGTGCCAGAAAATTGTGGTATCCGGGTAGGAGGCGAAACCAGAACCTGGATCCCTGGTAAACCCATGATATTCGATACTTCCTATAGCCATGAGGCCTGGAACTTATCCAATGAAGCTAGGATAGTCCTGATCATTGACTTCCCTCATCCTGAATTGACTCCCCAGGAGCAGGAAATCGTCAATCAATTCTGATTGCGTCAGAAAAGCCTGAATAGCAGATGTTCAGCCATGAAGACACTTTCTTAGCCGTTTCAATCACATCATTACTAGGCTTTTTGGTCCACGCAAGTTTCTCCTGATCAAATCGTTTAACCCACATCACAAACTCCCCACGAACCCGATAGAGACATTTGACTAGATCACGACGTCGACTGCAAAAAAAAATACAAATATATCGTCAAATTTTGTTAAATGATTTGGATCCATCGCATCACCGCTCCGTTTCGATTTCACCAAACTTTCAATGAATTGATGACTTCAGCAAACTTCATTAACCCTTCATCTGTCTCGGCAAAGTGCGGTCGAAAATTCATAGTATTAAGAATTCGGGAATCGTCGCCAAGTAAGGCGGTTACTAAGAATAGGATCCTAGGAAGCCGAAAGCCCGTGCCACGCGGCAACAAAAATACAACATGGGCATCGCAGCAGACGGAAATTGGGCTTTTGATCGAGGAATAAGCATGGCTTCTTTTTTGGGACCAGGTAGGGCGCCCTGCAAAGAGAACGTGAAAAGGATCTGGTCTACGAATCTCCAACCATGCCAGGCTGCTGCCAATCGTCATGAAGCTAGCTTCAATATCTTGGCGCCGGCAACCAGCAAACCAGCGCAAGAAGGGGTTACGTGGCCGTCCCTGCAAAGAAAGCCGCACTCGATTGGGTTCTTCGACAGTCAGTTTGGGAGGCCTGCTATATACAATGTTGTGGAGCGTATTAAAGTGAGTCGCATCAAGTCCGTTGCCTATGACCAGATGAGGATGGCAGCTAAGGTGTTTGACTGGGAAGCGCAGGGGCCAACTCTGCAACTCGGAAGGGGGGTTTGGAAGAGTGAATGTGGGTGTTGGCCCATTGAATATCCAGATTAAGCCCCATCTCTCAAGAGTCGGATAGGATTTAATCTCGCGTGCTTTCGTATCTGTCGAGCGTGAATTCAAATGGCATTGACCGTCTGGCCCAAACCTCCAATGATGATATGCACACTCCAACTGGTCACCGCAAACTTTACCCTGTCCCAGGTCAGCACCTAGGTGACTACAATACCCATCAAGGGCATGAACCCTCCCATCGCTATCGCGATAGATTGCGATTCGTCGATTGATTAATTCTAAGGATTTTACCTGACCTCTTCGGATCTTACGTGAATAACCAGCCACATACCACGATTGGGTGACCACGTCCGGATTACAGAAATGGGTCGCGCTTTTTTTGTGAACGCCCGGATCTTCATTCATAAGACGTCGCGCTCTCAGCAGGCAGAGGTCCCCGCCACATCCTCATGTACTGTGCGACGTATCCAAAGCGACGATCTTCCGATCCAGCTAACTGAGGTAGATAAATCCACGGAACCTGAGGATGTCTATGATGGTTCAGGTCCCACTCCCGGTGCAACAAAATCCAACTCATCCATCGATTGTGCTGCAAGTTATAACCACCTTCTATAACATGAAGGGGAGTGAAGGCATGCTCAATAAACTGGCGAGTTGACCAATTACAGGCAGATAGAATCAAAAACAAAGCAATGATCGCTGCATCGATTCGCAATAGATATATTAAGGCCAGGTAAAATCCAATTATCAGTAGCAACTCTATACGAATAGCAAAACTTTCGTGGCTTGAAAAATTTTCCAAATATGATTTTGTGGAGTTGGTCGATTTGAAAAGAGGAAGAATCCAGCTACTAGGCACTAGAGCTAGCAGGAAGGTGCCAATGATGGGATAAAAACCGAACACACCCAACAAAATCCCGTACCAAACAAAGTATTTCAGGAATTTACTTTCTGTAGGGCCGTAATAATCAAACAGCTCAACTGTTGTCCGGTTCTGTTTATGGTGCTTTAGATGCATGTTTTTCAACAAAGTAAGCGACATAGGGAACAGCAGGGCCGATATTAGGCCTATTGCGTGATTCCATTTCGGATGGGAATTTAACTTCCTATGAGAGGCTTCATGGAGCAAAGAATAGTTAGTCAGCATCAGGTAGGAAAATAAGATCCCAGCTGAAAGAACAACGATTCGATCATCGCTTAGCGATGCCAATTTGAGCAAGGCTAAGGCTGAAAAAAAAAACGAACAACACCAAAAACACATTTAATGCATTCGGAACCTTAAATGCCGCAGGATCAATCGTCTCTATGATGTCAGTGGCCAAAGATTACCCATAGTGCGAAATTATGGTTTTCTGCCTTTTAGCCGGAATATGACATAGCCCAGCCCCACGCCAGCCAGCAATGCAATGACCGCAGCCAATATCCCCATTTGAACGACCCCATCAATAACCGGGTTATCTAAGACATTTGTTGAGAAATGTAGCGAAGATATCCTCCAAACTCCCTCTTGTGAAACAAGACTTGCGCTCCATTTACCTTGCAACAGGAATTTTTTTCCACTGGCAACCTCCATATCATCAATGGTTGTACCGTACGCAATGGCCGTGTCTCCATAGAATTCGGCAGGCGCTAAGATTTTCCCCTCAATACGGAATTTCTTGATCATGGGATTGGGACCGAAGAAGTGAGACTTAAAATAGTTCTCAACATCAGTTCGCCCATGGGACACTTCGGCATTTTGATAAATGACTACAACGTGCTCGGTTAAGTTAGGGAGGATCCTTTCAATATTCTTTTCATTG
>JBIKVD010000223.1:0-7392 GCA_044357055.1 Oligoflexales bacterium
TTATTGATAACCTCTTTCAGCTCCTTTTTCCCCAATGCAGCAGCAAATCTTTTGCAGGGGAGGAGGATTTTGAGGATTACGTCCTAAGCTTGCAAAGGGACCTGGAAAAGATATTGGCCTGCCACGAACAGCTGATCGAACCAAATCCGCGAATCAAAAACATAAGTACCAAATTCTTCTATTATATCGAGGAGCTGGAATCCATGCTGATGGACGACGCCATCGCTATTGACTCCGGTGATCCAGCGTCGAGCGGGCTTGACGAAGTCATCATTTGCTACCCGGGTTTTTATGCCGTTTGCTTGCACCGGATGGCTCACTTTTTTTATCTAGAAGATGTCCCTTTATTGCCACGCATTGTTTCCGAATATGCCCATCGGCTTACTGGAATCGATATTCATCCGGGGGCTAAGATTGGCAAACGTTTTTGCATCGATCATGGTACGGGTGTTGTGATTGGAGAAACTTCGGTTCTTGGTAATAACGTGAAGATCTATCAGGGAGTGACTTTGGGCGCTCTAAGTGTCAGCAAGAGCCTGGCGATGGTCAAACGGCATCCGACTGTGGAAGACGATTGTGTGATCTATTCAAATGCTACAATTTTAGGCGGAGATACCGTCATAGGCAAAGGCAGCATCGTTGGCGGCAATGTTTGGGTGAATCAATCGGTTCCGCCCGGTACAAAGATTTACCACAGTCCTTTGAAATAAGATCCCAGGGATTTCCTCGAGATTTGCCCCCGGTAGGACCAGGAAACGTGCAGTCTCTTCATGTGTGTAACCATATTCTCAAGCTTGCTTACGCGACTCAAGATTGTTTCTGCAGATGGAAAAATGAGTATCAGCGCCAGCCAGAAGAGTGGGCCTAAAGTCCCCACGGACAAGCTCATTTGGATCCCCAAGTGGAATGCCAGGCCTAGGGGAATGACAAAGAAACGCGCCTTGGAGAAGAAAAGCAGCCATGGAGCGGTGATTTCAAAAACAATCGTAGCTAGGCTAAGGAGTCGCATACCCTCGATGGGCAGGGATAGCCCTATGTAAGTCCCCCAATCTGTGCTCCACCTGGAAAGTAGGATTCTTGAAAGTGCGACTCCGGAAGGCCACTCGGGATGCAGCATTTTGACAATTCCGGCAAAAAAATACATCTGAGCGAAATGAAATTGCAGGTAGTAGAGAGGTAGCTTACTAACTGAGAGATTGGACGAGGATTTTGCTACTTTTGCATCGATGGACCAGCATTTCCCCGCTTCGGAGAATAGCAGGGTAAGGATAAGAACCAGAATAAGACTGGAGGCAGCCTTTTCGTTAATGCTGTCGACTCCAAGAAGGTAGGCACGAATAACAAAAATCGCTAAGAGTGCGGTTCTCGTTCGCCAGCCTAGGGTGATCATGGCTGCTCCCACTAAAGCCGCGATGACGAAAGTGTATGCGAGCCATGGAGGTGGTGCTGGCCATTGGCCTTGATGAAATCCTAGGTTGGAATACAACTCTAGGGTATATGGGAGGTGGATGAGGGTCTCAATCAAGACGATAAGGCCAAGGGCTATGCGGATGAGGGCCAATCGTCGCCCATCGTCTGTGCTATGGATGAGAGCATGTAGCCGAGAAAGAATGTCGTTTTGTGAGATGGGTGGTTTCACCTAGACCTCACATGCAAAGTTCTGTAGGTAGATTTTCTTCTGGACATCCCTTGGATTGCTATTTGCTATGCTTGGGCCAGCCCTTGGGTGGGCAGGCCAAGTTAGGTCATAGAAGGTCAGAGAATTTAACCTAGGGGCTAAGGGGACGCTCGCTCCAGGTTCTGCCGGATTCAGCTCTGGTTGACTTGGCAGGATCCGATAGTGGGCACAGATATAATCAGCTAGCTGCATGATCGACTTCGTGTTTCTGCTGATCTCGTTGTACCGACGGCTGTGCTGACTGACTCGGTAGGGAAAAAGGGTATCCAGATCCAACAGGATTTCCTGGCGCTGGCTTGTCGTCGCTGAAACCACAAGCTGGTGATTCCAGCCATCATGGGAGTGAAACATAAACCAACCGGTCTTCCATGGCCAGACGGCAGTTTCAAGACGGTAATTAGCTGGCCAGTCTAAGCCACTGTGGACAGCGGCGAGGGCGCAAAGGCATAGAGCCCCAAAACCTAGGGTAGGGAGTAGTCGGAAAGTAGGATTGCCCAAGTCAAAATCCTCGGCCACCGATGTGATGATTTGATTGTAAAACCTTAGTTTTACCTTCAGTGCTTGGCAACCCAAATTCCAAGAAGAGCGAGTTTGTTTGGCACTTTGGCGTAGCTTAATTGGCAGCCCAGTTAGACTTGAAGTCGCTGTAATTCCTACGCTTGCTATCCTTCGCTTTCCGCTGTCTTTACAGTCCTCTAAGCTGCCTGATAAGAAGCCTTTAGGCATATCCAGCTTTTCTGAACTCGAGGTCATTAGTGTCTCAGCCCCCCGAATTTGTCCATCTCCACACTCACAGCGAATTTTCTCTAGCTGATGGGGCTTTGCGGATCAAAGAGCTTGTGAAGCGCACCAAGTCTTGGGGACAAACCGCGCTGGCCCTGACAGATCACGGGAATATGTTCGGAGCTGTGACCTTTTACAGTGAAGCAAAAAAAGAGGGTTTAAAGCCGATCCTCGGCGTTGAGCTATATTTAGAACCAGCTGCAGAGCTCAAAGCATTGCTCAAAAGCTGTGAGACGCTGATTCCACAGTTCCATCCAGGTTGGTATCTTCCACACTTGGTTCTTCTAGCGAAAAATCGTCCGGGACATCAATCCTTAATGAAATTGACCTCATCGGGCTACACCGGAGGATTAAATGCGGATGATGTTCCCGTGGTTCCTCGCGCCGCCTTGCAACAATATGCTCCTGGAGACAACTTATTTGCCCTATCTGCTTGCGGATATGGTGAAATTGGACTTTGTATTCGTCTCTTGCAACATCTAGCACCACAGAGTGCTTCGCTAAAACATATCAAGGCCCTGGATGGCCATGAGGACCTTGTGCAACGGGTTCTAGCCACCATGGGAAGTCTGATAGGATATTATCAATCCCTATTTGGTCATGGGTTCTTTCTCGAATTGATCGACAATCATTTGCCTTGGCAGGCACAGGCGAATCGATGGTTGTACGAATACGCTACCGAGCTCGGTATCCCTGTGGTGGCGACCTGCGATGCACACTACCTAGACTCCTCTTTTGTTGAGGCGCATACAGTCCTGCTCGCGATTAAAGCGGGCATTACCATGTCTCAGATTCTCGGTCGTAATCGTCAGGCATATTTTCACTTGCAGACCCCTGAAGAAATGCAAGAGAAGTTCAGCTTTGCCCCTGATGCCTTGTCCAATTCGGTCCTCATCGCCAATGCCTGTGATGTCAAGCTTGAATTTGGCGTCTATCATTTACCTCAATTCCGCTTAACGTCCTTAGAGTCAGGCTCAGTGGCAGCATTGGATGAATCAGAAGACGCAACCATGGCCAGGCTAGCGAAAGAGGGTCTAGAGGAGCGCTTTCGCCCCCTGGGAATTCTCTATGGTAGTAGCTTTGATGATAAGGCTAGAGAGCTGTACCGCCAACGCTTGGACTATGAGACAAAAACGATAATTCAGATGGGTTTTTCTGGGTATTTCCTGATCGTTCAGGATTTCATTAATTGGGCCAAATCCCAAGGCATCCCGGTGGGGCCTGGGCGGGGCTCGGGAGCCGGCTCACTCGTCGCCTATGCTCTGCGCATTACTGATTTAGATCCCATTCGTTACAATCTTATTTTTGAGCGATTTTTGAATCCTGAGCGCGTCTCTATGCCGGATTTTGACGTTGATTTCTGTCAGGATCGCCGAGATGAGGTGATTCAATATGTTACCAAGAAGTATGGTGAGCAGAATGTCGCGCAAATTATCACATTCGGAGAAATGAAAGCTAAAGCGGTACTCAAGAGCGTCGGTCGGGCCATGGGATTGGGGTATAATCGCGTTGATCGTTTTACCAAACTGATCCCGCCAGAACTCAATATCACTTTGACGCAGGCATTTGAAAAAGAACCAAGGATTGCACAGGCCTTTGCCCAAGACGAAGAGCTGGAGAAATTATGGGCGATAGCTCTTAAATTGGAGGGATTAAAAAGCCATACCTCCGTCCATGCCGCGGGCGTTGTGATTTCCGACAAACCTATGACTGAGTATGTGCCAATTTATAAGAGCAAAGACGATCCTTCTTTAATCACGCAATACGAAATGAAGAACGTCGAGAAGATCGGTTTAGTCAAGTTTGATTTTCTGGGTCTAAAAACCCTTACCGTTATCCAGCAGGCCGTAGAAATCATTCATCGCAATGCTGACAAGAATTTTAATATTGACCTTATTCCCACCGATCACAAAGCGGTCTTTGATTTGATCTCCACGGGAAAAACGACCGGTATCTTCCAGTTGGAAGGTAACGGAATGCAAAATCTCATTGTTAAACTCAAACCTTCGCGTTTTGAAGACATCATCGCCCTCGTTGCCTTGTTTCGTCCGGGTCCCCTGGGCTCTGGGATGGTGGATGATTTTATTGAACGAAAGCACGGGCGAGCAGAACTCACCTATCCTCACCCCTTGACCAAGGATATTCTCGAAGAAACCTACGGGATTATTTTATATCAAGAGCAGGTGCAGAAAATCGCGACGGTGATGGCGAGTTATACCTTGGGCGAGGCCGATCTTCTCCGCCGCGCCATGGGTAAGAAAATCCCCGAAGAAATGCAGCAGCAAAAGTCCCGGTTCTTGCAAGGCTGTCGTGACAATAAAATCGATGAGAAGGTGGCCTCAGACTTATTTGATTTGATGGCTAAATTTGCCGAATACGGCTTTAACAAAAGTCATTCGGCCGCCTACGGTCTGGTATCTTATCAAACAGCCTATCTTAAAACGGTTTATCCGCGGGAATTTATGACCGCGATTTTGACCTGTGATATGGGCAATACCGACAAGGTTAGTAAGTATGTTGATGACTGCCGCAGGATGGGCATCCGTGTTCTTCCCCCAGACCTCAATGCATCCGAGTTGAGCTTTTCAGTTTGCCAGGAAGGTATCCGCTATGGTCTTGGAGCCATCAAAGGAATAGGCGAGATGGCGATCCAGCCGCTTCTTGCAGAGAGAAATACGAATGGCATCTTTACGTCTTTGGGTAACTTAGCCTATCGTGTCAACCTTCATGAATCTGGCAAGAAGAATCTGGAAGTTCTGGCCGCGGCCGGCGGATTTGATTCCTTTGGGTGGCAGAGGGAGGCGATACTCAAAGTGATTCCTGAACTCATTGACTTTAGTCTTGAGCAATTTCAAGCGAAGGGTAAAGGTCAAAGAAACCTTTTTGATGCTTTTAGCGAGCCACATGATCCTGACAATAAGGGGGAGCATGATATTTGGGAACCCAGTTTAGGCCCTCGCGACCGCAATCCAGGAAGGCAGCCCACCTTAAAAGAGCTGTTTCATGAACGCAAATTGATGGGGCATTTTTTGAGCAGCCATCCGATGCGCCTTCTGCAGGCAGATAGCAAGGCTTTTGCTTCCTACACGCTAGCGGAAATTGCGAAAGCAAACTTCCTGAAAGTTGGGGAGAGGCGTCAGGACGTAAAATTGCTAGCAGTGGTCACAGATGTTTTTGAGCGGCTAACGAAGACAGGCGCGAGGGCAGGGATTATCAGGCTGGAGGATGCGACGGGAACTTACGAAACGATGATGTTTGAAAAGGACTACCGGGAATGCGGATTGCCAAGAGTCGATGATCTGATCTTGATCAAAGGGATCCTGGAACGGCGGATCCCCGATATGCCGGCCCGTTTTACGACCAAGTCCTACGAGAGTTTAGCGGAATTTCGCGACGAGCATGTGGCCGAGATATTACTTCGCGTGGCGGCAGATGCCTTCCAGGAGTCGGCCCCGAGAGAGATGTTGCTGCAAATGTTTCAAAACAAAGACGGCGTCTGCCCAGTCCGTCTTTCCCTGCAGTTTCCTGCGGGAACAGTGACATTTACGGACCCCATTTCCCATGTGGAGGTAAGTGATGAATTGCTGGCGAATTTGACGCGTTATGGAGCCACAATAGAGTATCATCGCTATTGATCCATTTTTTGAGCGACTTGTGGCGCCTATTTTGTTGCTTTGCGCGCTATATCGAGTCTTCTTTTCCATGACACAAGGGAGCTGTAGGACCCTGGTAGGATTGCTTGGGAGGGATGGGCGCTGTTAGAATCAACCCTTGACCTATCACTTGTGGAATCATCATGAAGATTGCCATCAGGATCGTGAAAGGTTGATTGATAGTCGCTTTCAAAACCAGCATAGGCAACCTCGACGCCGCCTTTTTCGTAATGAGCCATTTTTACCAGTAGTTCGTTGATATTGGGGAATAGCTGAACTTTGCCACTTTCAAGCATGTTGGCTGCTTCGGGTAGATCAGCCTTTAATCTTTGGCGCTGGGAGTCAGACACATAGGAGTTAAGATCAAAGGCATGGACGATGTAAGGAATGTTCATCCGCTGATCTTCCTGATGAAATCCTTCCAAGACCAGGCGAACCTTTTTGAACCCAAGTTCCCTAAGACAGTTTGAGCTAGGTAGTTTTTGGGCGAGTTCTACTTCATCAAGGCCGTGGGTGTCGGAGAGTAAAACGACAGAACCTTCGGTATCAGTGCTTGGGAAAAAGTCTTGCTTCGCGAGCAGAAAATTATCGTCCATGGCCAAGGAAAGTTTTCCCAACAAAAAGATGGGAAAGATGAGGGATAGATCATCGATCTTCTGCACCATCTCCTCATCGGGAATATTATCGTACTTCTCGTTCACTAAACGATAGAACTTGGCCAGGGTTGGCGAACCCAGCAGAGTCCCCCGACGCAAGGGATATTGAGAAAACAAGACCTTCTGGCCCACCTCTTGGTCAAACAGGTTGTGAAAAAACAGATCTAGCGTGTGCGCGGTGCCCAGGTGAACCAGCGTTAAGGTGTCACTTTCACTGGCGCGGATTTCCTGATCAAGCACCTGAACAATGGCATAATCTCTTCTATCCAATGAGGAAATGGGTCGAATCTCCGCTAATTCCAACTGGTCTCGTTGGATGCCATCGCCGCGGTAACGAGCTCCTAAGCGGATCGTCTGTTTTCCTTCCTGCACTTGTTCGACCGCAGAGGGATAAACCGGCCAGTCAGAGTTCTTATTGAAAGCGGAATAGGGGGAGCTGCTAGCAAAACTATTACGCCAATTTGACCATTCCCCAAGGCAATCGTCAGCAGCTGTGAGCTGCTCTTCCGGAGCGAGGCCTTGTTTCAGAAGCCATTCATCCCTTTCCGGCCGAGCTGGCTCTTCAATGCTGTCCTTCTTTTCATCTGATCCACAGCCGCTAAAGATGAGGAATAGAGAAAAA
>JBIKVD010000499.1:0-7388 GCA_044357055.1 Oligoflexales bacterium
CGGTCGGCATCAGCCGGAATCGACGTTCGCTTTGCGTCGGAATCTATGGTCGGATTCGATTGGAATGACCGGTCGAATTCAGTCGGAATCAACGGTCGGTTTGCGCAGGATTACGCACCAGCGCTGCGTGAAGCTGACAGAACCTGGCTTTGGGTCTTTGATTCCCAGGGCTTTTGCACTATTCATGTAGTAGCGATGGATTTCTCGGATCATGATTTTGTGAACACGAGAGTAGAGTTTAGTGTTTGATTGTAACCAGTAGCGCATAGGAATAGGGAATGAAACGACGAATTGCCGATAGGGGACCATCGGAAGAACATTTTCCACTAAATGCGTCGCTGCTTCTGCCTTGCGCTTGGCGCAGCAACTCGGACAAAAACCTCGCTTTTTGCAAGAAAAAGCGATTATTTTTTCTTCCTGGCAATCTTCACACTTTAGGCGCAAGAAGCCATGTGCCAGGATTCCACATTTCATATAGGCTTCAAATTCGTTCAGCACATGCTTAGGAAGAGGTTTGCCCTCCGCTTCACGGTCTGCAATGAAGGTGTCGAGCTCTTCTTGTAGTATACGATAACAAGGAGTAAGCTCAGGGCGGTGGCGGGTATATTTCTGCTTTTTGATTTGACATGCTGCATCCATGACCCTATGAAGGCAACATACCGACGTTTCCGGAAGTGAATGACATGCTTAAAACGCTGATTTCACTTGGTTACAAGAATCACAAGAATCTATAATTGAAGCCAGCTAAAGCTTTGCTTGCAGCTGGCTAATAAGCGCTTTGGGAATGGTCTTATCTTTTATGGGTTCCGAGCGCGCGTTAGCAGGCCTATGGTGCTAAGCGATGGTCTTTGTCATAAACTTTTCTGCTAATTTTTCTAAAAAAAGTTGCTTGCCTCTATTTTCTTTTCTAAACCCCCTGGGGGACTCTAGAGAGCATTTAATCCATCGAAATCATTAAGTTTTTAATGCGTTAGCCCTGATTTCCAGACGCCCTCAGTTGACTTAGTTTTGCAATAGCGCTATACGCGATGGTCAGATGTAATTGTTTGTCGGCAATCTTTTGTTCGCTCGGGAGTCATCTATGATAGCAAAGACATGGTTTTTTATTTTTGGGCTTACGACAGCTGCTCATGCAGCGGAAAAAGTGGGAGTAGGTTCTCAGGATATACCATATGTAGGGCAGGAATTGGATTGCATGTTCCATTTCCAAAATCGTGTTGGCAATATCCAGGACTGGATCGATACAGAAGTGTTGAGCGAAAGCGTGACTATCGGAAACTTTGAAGCGGGTCGCGGCGAATTAATCGACACAGCACCGAACTACCGCCACTACATTCATAAACTTTCGATTGGCGGGATCTATTCGTTGATTTTCGATTTCAAATATGCTCCTGACAACACGAATGGAGTTGTCGCTTATGAGCTTCGTAGAGACTCTGCACTGAGAAACTCGCCCATGCTTGCTTCATACTCCCTCTTACCTGAGGATCCTTATACCTTTGAATTCTCGACCGATTTTATTGAAGGTAAAACTTTCGGCATCTTGAATTTTGATTATTACGAAGATTTTGAATTTGCAGGACAAAAGTACAACACTATTTTGGGGCGGTGCTCGATTAATCTTTATAATGATAGGCGAGCCAGCTAGCAACCGGCGGCAGAAATTTCTACTGCTATTCAGTCCGCGCAATGACGATCGGCCAGCTCTATTCGTCGTCATCGTCCCTGCCCCAAAGCTCGAATTCAGCCCCAAATCATGAATTTCCTTGTGTTTTTGCTGGATGCCTGCGATATAGCTGATTCAGGCAAGCTTTATCAGGGAGATAGCAATGCGAAGGGACGATAGGACTTTCAAGCCACAATCCTGAGCAAGTATCCCATAGTTATCGAAGCGAGTGAAGCTAATGATCGCGATATTTTGGCATGATTAATGATTCGTTTTGAATGATTTTACCAACTATCTGAGTTTTTAGGTGGTTAGTGAAGAGGAGGCAAAGGATTCTGACAATAGGCTACCATGAGCGATTGATGATTACTTGTTAATCCACCAAGGCCGGGATCTTATCTTGCCATTCGTTTGGTGCAAAGACGATTTCGGGTTGCTGTACTGACGGCTGAGTTCGAGGTGGCGGATCTGGATCTAGGCCGAGATGGAGAAGATAACGCCGAATGCTGTCACCGTCATGAACGGCACAGATCTTTTGCATCTTGCCGCCGCATGATTCGCATGTGGTAACGTCGATTTTGAAGACCTTGGCCAGCATTTTGGACCAAGAGTAGTTTTTTATGATCCCATGCTCATCTTTTCCAGCGAACTGGAAAGCCTTCTTTATCTCGGGCTTTACGATGATCAACTTTCGTATGGGTGAGTTAGGTGCCAGAAAACCGCCCCAGCGTACAAGATGAGACTTTGGTGGCGGCACCAATGCTACAAGCTTTTCCTTACCATAGCGGTAGCATCAACGTTTTTGGCTTACCATAGCGGTAGCATCAACGTTTTTGACATTGTTACGTAGTTAGCTTTGCACATGCGGATAATTCAAAATTTTGGCCTCGACGGTTAGAAGCGGTTCACCATTGGGGGGAACAATTGTTTCGAGACGATAGGTAAGCATCTATCTCTCCTCAAGTTACGCTAAACGGTCATCTATAGCGGCTATTATAGCACAGCAAAGTGATGCTTCTAGAAAACGGAACGTCTCCTGCCGATTCGTCGTAAACTTCAGAGAGATAAACACAGATGCCCGGTAACTCGACGCGATTCGCATCGCTGGATTGTAGAAACGTCGCATTTAGATTGTAAGACATTCTAGGAAGTCATCCCCCTGACATGCCACCTTCCATGATGCTTGTCACTGCAGGAAATGTCCATGAGGTGGTTTGCTGCTTTCCATGCAGCTGGCACCCAGTCCATGTCATCAATATCAAAGGCGCCGCCCAGAGCTGACTCCTTGTTACCGGATCATTCAGGAACATCTCAATACTTTTCTGGCAGAGCGCGAGGCAGAAGGTCGACCGCTTCCTGAGTTCGCGGTTAAGGAGTTTGACGCCTATCTTAAATGTGGAATTTTGGCTCACGGCTTCTTGAGATTGCAATGCGCGGATTGCAAGCATGAGAAAATCGAGCGTTTTCTTGCAAGAAACGCGGTTTCTGCCCGAGTTGCTGTGGCAAACGCCAGGCCGAGACAGCGGCGCACCTGGTCGATAACGTTTTGCCCTTTGCTCCGTATCGTCAATACGTCTTGAGCTTCCCCATCCCTTTGCGTTACTGGTTGCAAAGTAATCAGAAGCTTTATACCAAGATCCACCGGTTGGTGATCAAGCGAATTCATCGTTTCTATCAGAATCAATCTTCGGCACGTGGCATCAAGGAATCAGCTCCCGGCACCATCAGTTTCACGCAGCGCTGGGGCTCGGCTCTCAATCTGAACCCGCATATGCACGTGCTGAGCCTGGATGGGGTTTATACGAGGGCCAATGGCGCAGCTGTGTTTCGCAAGGCACAAGCGATCACGAATGCGGAAGTGGCCGAGCTGCTGACGGCCATCGCCCAGGCGGTCATGAGCTATCTGAAAAAACAAGGCTACCTGGATCCCGATGGGGAAGTGGTGGCCCATCCCTTGGCCGATCCGTTGTTTCAAGAGCATGAGGCGTTAGCCCAAGCGGCGAGCGCCTCGATTGCCGGGCGTATCGCTTTTGGCCCCCATGCTGGCAGCACCGTGACCAAGATTGGCTCAGGGTTTGGCTATGGCGAGGAAATTCCACTAGCCAAGGGCAAACGCTGCTACAGCGTCAACGGCTTCTCGCTCCATGCCAACACTGCTATCAATCCTCTGCAACGAGACGGGCTGGAAAAACTGATTCAATATATGGCCCGAGGCCCCCTGGCCAACGAGCGCCTGGAGATCACTGCCGACGCTCAGGTCAAGCTGCAGCTCAAGCGTCCGTGGAGCGACGGCACCAGTCATCTTCTCTTCACGCCAGGTGAGTTGATTGAAAAACTGACGGCTCTGATTCCTGCCCCCAGGGCCCATCTCGTGCGCTGGGCCGGGGTTTTTGCACCCAACTCTCCTTACCGCAAAGATATTGCCCTCAGACCCGAAGTCAAAAAAGCCTTTCAGTTTCAAGAGGAGGCGTCTTCAGAAGGGAAGTTCCGCAACCACGCGTGGAGTCGTCTGCTGGCCCGGGTCTTTAAAATCGATGTGACAACTTGTGAAGACTGTGGCGGTAAACTCAAGGCGATCAGCGCTGTGAAAGATCCTGACTCGGTGCGCCGCTACCTGAACCACGAGCAACTCGATGATCTGCCGCCGCCCCGCGGGCCTCCTCGTTACCTCCAGGCAGCATTTGCATTCGATCCATCCTCGCCCCTAGCTGAGGGATACTGAGCCCCGTCCTAGAGGGAGTGGGACTGTATTGTCAAAATCAAAATTTGCTTCACCTGAACTGTCCTTAGAAGCCAGCAAAGCCCGAATTCACCTTCAACTTTGGTCAATAGCACGGCGATACCAGCGTATTTTGGCTCCAAGAATCAGGTGAAACCATGAATCCGTACTATTAAAGACATGCTTGAATGTCTTACAATTTTTGATTTTGGGGCAGCTAAAAATTGTTTACGGAAATCGAATTCAACCAAATTAACAACAGTCAGTTACACAAAAATATTTACACTCTACTCACCGGGAGGTATCCATGACGAAGACAAAGAAGCCGTCCACCAGAGCGCCAAGTGGTCGAAATGCACCAGAAGCGAAGCGCACGAGAAGAGAAATTGGTGCCGGCCGCGCCGGGTTGCTCGAATCGTGGCCTGGGTTGGTGCAGGCCTCTCCCGGAGACCCTCTGTTTAAAGAGTGGGCCCAGGCCCTTCAAGAGGCTGGCGATCCTCGGGGAGAGCTCGTTACACTTTCGCGAAAATTCCACGAAACGCCGACTACCGAACTGAAGGGACAGCTTTCCGAGCTGATCGCCAAGAACCCGAAATGGACTCGCGACACCGCTCCATTTTATGAAGCCACATTTCGGGATGGATTTATTAGCGGACTCAGGTGTGTGGCCTTTGATACTGATTTTGAGTTGGATGACGAGGACAAGCTTGAAGACGTCTATGAGCCGAAGCTTCTAATCCTTCGTGACCCCATCAGCAGCCGCCTCGAGCGCCTGTCTCTCGGCACCCTCATCTATGCGGAAGGAAACCACGGATGTTGGGGACGGCAGAAAATTGCGCTCCGCAACCTTCTCTCCATGCCTCGTCCTCATCTTCGCACGTTGGAGTTTGATTGCTGGATGATGACGGAACCCCTCAATGTTGAAACGGGGGAAGCGCGTCTGCCGCACCGCCTGAGAGGATGCATGCATGAAGCCGAAATAACCTATGGAGACCTCTCCCAGTTATGGAAGATCGCCCCGCAACTGGAGCACCTTGTCATCGCTCAAGGCCTCGCAGGAAAGCTCCAAGGCAGCCTGGGCGATATTGACGCTCCAAGGCTTCGCACGCTTTGCCTGGGTTTCACTCCCATCGTCGCCACGCAACTAGAGGCCCTTTCTGCGGCGAAACTTCCTAACCTCCGGTGGCTTGAGTTGCGCCTTGTGAGCGACGATATCGGCGTGGCGAACGAGCGCCTAAATGCGCAACTCCTCAAGGCTGCGCTGAACAATTCGACACTGAGACAGCTACACCACATCGCTTTGCTGGGGGACATCGGGCAAGAGGCAGGCCTTGGGCGAGAGGACGGAGAGCTCGTGATTTCCACGTTTCTGGAAAGCCCGCTTCTGGGTCAGGTCAAATCCCTTGATCTGGGCGGGATTCAAGCCGGCGATTCAGCCTGGCAGAAACTTATCGCGTTTGCCTCTCGGCTTTCCCTGAAGGAACTCCGCCTGACACGGAATATCCCTCCGGTGATCGCCGGAGGTCTTGAAGCAGCTTTCCCGGTGATCTGGCGCAGCCCCGAGGCCATGGAGCCGACGGATCCGACGGATCCCAATCAAGAGCGAATGTAAGGTCACCGGCAACGCTGGCGGTTGAGGGGCCGGGATGACGTCTGTGCACCGTCTCGACACCAACCCGCCGCGCAACCTGGACATCGACTTCACCTGGACGCTGCTGGGAGACTTCTGCCGCCGCCGGGGGTGCATCAGATCCACTACTTCGGAGCGTTCTCGAGCCACGCGAAGCTGCGGCAGCGGGTGGTACCGCGAAGCCCGAAAGTCCGGCGGAGGTGCCGAGGAGAGGAGGAAGCGAGTGACGCACAGCTCGACCTCGCGTTCCCCCCAGTAGAAGCGGAGCTTAGGGCTGCTGAAGCAGGGGGACCTTTGCGGAAGGCGCCGATGCCGCGCGCGAGGGAGCTGGACTTCCGGTCGCTGCTGAAGCGCACGTTCGGGGGGGTGGACCTCTTCGGCTGCCCCTGCGGCGGACGGCGGTGCAAGACTTTGGATCAGGGTCTTGGCCTTTGCTACCGCATCCGGCTTTAGCTTGGCTTTGTTGAGACCTGGCGTTTGCACCAGGGGCTTCTTTTGAGCTTTTGCTTGAGGCTGTGACTTCCCTGGCTTTCCCGGCTTGCTTGGTGCTTTTGCAGGGCTTGCAGGTTTTGAGCCAGCCTTTCTTCGGATGACGACGACTGGAGAATTGCTCATGAATGAAGGTCCATGTCTTTGTGTCTCCCTTTGAGCGCCTCTCGCCCGAGCTTTGGGCGACGAGCGATACTAGAGAATTATAGATCATGCTTAGATTCTTAGAAGATTAAATTCTAAGGCCGCCCGAAGTCTTGGCAGGAGAGCCTGAGCGGGGTCATTTCCCGAGCTTTCCGCCCTTGCCCCCTCGTTTCTTCCGCCCTCCAGCAAGTTCTGATGAGAAACCGCAAGATCTTGGCCCCAAACCGCAGGTTCTTGCGGCTTTTCCGTGATTTCTTCCTTTATCAGTCTTTTCCCGCCATTTCTTGGTGCGGGAGCAAAGAGAGCCCAATGAAGCAGACGCACGGGGCAGTATATGCGGATAAGACCGGATGATTTCTTATGGTTGAAATGTCGCTTGGGAGGCTTTAGGCAAAAGGAGACAGAGCAATGGCAAGGCTTTGCCATTGTTTTGTTGATCAAGAAGAAACAGAGAGACCAGCTCGGAGAGTCAGATCATCAAGAGACCAGCGATCTCCTCTGGGCTAAGACCGCCTTGTCGAATCAAGCGGTCTCGGCGCTCCTTAAAACTCTCGACTTGCGGCGAGGGCTTTGCAAAAGTCGGCGGTGGTGGCGGTGGCGTCGTCGCCGTCGCCGTCGCCGCTAGCTCATCACCATCAAGATTCACAATCCGCGATCCTTTACGGCGAGAAAGGCCACCTTTGACCTTGAGACGGATCTTTTTTAGAGCTTGGATTCCGCCTTGTCCCAAGGCTTTGACA
>JBIKVD010000224.1:0-7323 GCA_044357055.1 Oligoflexales bacterium
AAGCAATTTGCTGCGGCCTGAAGAAATCCATCATTTCCAAGAAATTCCGCAGCGCCTCCCAACTGAAGCAATACCTGGAAACCCAGGATTTCTCTCACCACATCCATTAGGGCGATATTCCTGAAGCCGACTTTGCTCAGAACGACAAGGCCAACGACAATGCCGATGCTTTGTGATACCATTGCTTGATACAATCCATAAGGTCGCTACTATGTCGCAGGGCACCAATCGAGCAGCTGTGTCCCAATTGTGGACGCACACCATAACCAAGCTAGACATGCCTGGACCAGCATCTATTCCCTTTATGGGCGGAGAACTTTGTTTCTTTTCCCACGTCTGTCCGGGTCACACGGATAATGGCGATGCTATGGCCTTTCTTACCTTCAACAAAAGCCATGGCCTGTTGGTACTCGCTGATGGTGCCGGTGGAACGCCCAAAGGTAATGACTGCAGCGGACTCCTGGTCAATGCCATTACCGAAGCCTTCGCCATGGGCAGAAGCAACAATCCCGACCCATCGGAAATCAGAAATACCTTTCTCGACGCAGTGGAATGGTCTCACCACAAAATTCAGAAACAATTCCCCAAAGGAGGAACCACCCTCTCGGCTCTGGAAATAGGTCCCAACTACTGCAGAGCCTATGTCATCGGCGACTCGGCGATTCTGATTTCGGGCCAAAGAGGCAAGCGCAAGTTTCAATCTCTCGCCCACTCTCCTACTGGCTTTGCGGTTCAAGCCGGATTTCTCGATGAGGATGAGGCCTTAAACCATCCGGAGCGCAGCTTAGTTCTGAATCTTCTCGGCATGGACGACTGGAGCATTGGAGTTTCTGGTGCTTCGGCCTTGGATGAAAGAGATACCATCCTGATTTGTTCGGATGGCTTAACGGATAATCTTACAACCACCGAAATCATTGAATGTATCCGCAAGGGTCCTCTTCTTGAAGCGGCAGAGTCCTTGTCCGCACTGGCAACGCAACGCATGTTGGACCCTAACGGACCCTACCATGCGCCCGATGATCTGAGTTTTGCGCTTTATCGTCGCAACAGCCCTAGCGCTTAGTCCCTTTTCAACAAAACTTAAAATTTATAGCTCAAACCATAATGAGTATAAATTCCAGGATCGTTCATTCTATTAGCTTTATGACGAACACCTTACGTTTGATCCTCACTTATGAATTCCGGTTCCTCGCCAGAAATATTTTTTGAGAAACCCACACCCAAATCAAAATTTGGGGTCTTGTTAAAAATCTTTCGTAGTCCTATGTCCGCAAGTCCAAAGCTATTCTTCTGAGTGTCATTAAGACTTGAGTCTGTCTCATCGGAAATTTCCTCGTCGCACCAATGAGAAAGCGAAAGCCAACCGATGCATCGGGACCACTTGATCCAATTCCGGCGTCGCCTAGAACAGCAAAGAACTTATAAAGATCATACTGATAGAAAGGGCAAAGATGATAGTCATCCTCCATTGACCAGTAATTTACACCCACGGAATCTGCGTATAAATTGCTGGTTGCCAGGAACAAGGATAGCAAAACTAAAATAAAGCGATGTGTGTAAAGCATGAGGACATCTCATTGAATCAATGATCGGATTTGGAGCAATTTGTTGCCATACTAGCTGGTCGAGCCCCGGATCCTAAGGAAGGTAAAATTTCACACCCCATTTCGAAATTGATTGTCAGCGCCCTAGGCCCCACCTACAATCAGCCAGGGATTCGGTAGCGTATCTTTGGCCCTCCGGGATCCCCTCCAGCGCACGACTTACATCACATAGCTGCATCACAAAGGGCATTCATGCGAATCGTTGAAGAATTACGAGAACGAGGCTTACTGGCGCAAATCACCCACGAAGAGGAGTTTCTGGCTCAAGCCAAAATGGAACCCCTCACGGCTTATGTTGGTTACGATCCTACCGCCGCAAGTTTGACTGCCGGCCATCTTGTGCCAACCATGGTCCTCGCTCGTTGGCAGCGGCAAGGTGGACGCGCAATTGTGGTTATGGGCAGTGGAACGGCCATGATTGGGGATCCCTCAGGACGCACAGAAATGCGCAAAATGTTGACCCTCGAGGAGATCGACCACAATAAGAAATGCATGAAGCTACAATTAGAGAAATTTCTGGATTTGAGCGATCCCAAGAAAGGGCTGATCGTCGACAATGGCGACTGGCTGCGTTCGCTCAATTATCTCGAGTTCCTCCTGGATATCGGGCCTCACTTTAGCGTCAATCGCATGCTAACGACTGAAAGCGTGCGCCAACGGCTAGAGAAAGGCCTCTCTTTTCTGGAATTTAATTATAGCCTGCTGCAATCTTATGATTTCTTGCATCTGGCACGCCATGAGTCTTGCGCGGTACAAATCGGTGGTGATGACCAGTGGAGCAACATGCTGGGGGGCATGGAACTCATTCGCCGCCTATTGCACAAGCCCGCCTACTGTTTAACGATTCCTTTGCTGCTAACATCCTCGGGCCAGAAGATGGGCAAAACCGAAAAAGGTGCCCTGTGGCTCGACCCTGAACGCACGCCACCTTTTGAATTTTTTCAGTATTGGCGCAATGTCGAAGATCTGCAGGCGGTGGATCTGCTAAAGAAGATGACTTTCATGACCTTAAGTGAAATTTCTCCATACGAAAAACTCAGCGGAGCGGATCTCAATCAAGCGAAAGAGCGCTTAGCTTGGGAATTGACCAAGCTTGTACACGGACAAGCTGCCGCGGACGAGGCCAAGGACACGGCGAAGTCCCTTTTTAGCGGTGACGCCAGCTCGCTGGCCGCGGCCCCGCTATTTCAAATTAGTCGCGCGACTATCAGCGAGGGCATCAGTATTACCGATTTGTTGACCCAAACGGGGATTTTTCCCTCCAAAGCCGAAGTCCGACGCTTGATTGCCCAAAACGGGCTACAAATCGAAGATCAAAAAATCTCGGATCCTAACCTTAGTCTCTCTCTCAAAAACTGGCCGGCTTCGGGAGAGCTCCTGATTAAGAGAGGCAAAAAGCACTATTATCGCATAGCTTTTTCCTAGTCCATCAAGTCTCTAAGGTCTCGTCCGATGGTATAATGACAGAAGTATGGGCTGCGCTTGGTGCCAGAACCCGACCCATGATCGGATGATTCGCAGGAGAGTCTATGAAATTCAATCCCTTATCCCTAATGTTGCTCAGTTCGGCCTTGCTCGTGCCGCTTTCCGGCTACGGCGACACCTTGTCTGCTAAGAAGGACGGTGTTGAGGTCTTAGCTGATCCCCAAAAGGGTTCTAACGTCCTAAAGACCCTTAAATCGGGCGAGACTCTGGAAGCCAGCGAACGAAAGGGCATGTTCTGGGAAGTGAAAGTGGGCGGGGGCACAGGATATGTTTCTGTGCTTAATATGAAGCGCGAAGCTGGGGGCGACGGCAAGCTGAACGATGTTTTGCGTGCCGCAGTGACCGAAGGACGAGATTCCGGCGATAATTCTCGGGCGCGCTCGGCGGTGATGGGGGTTCGCGGCCTGGATGCTTCGGATGAAACATCCTTTGCAGGGAACGTGAAACCAAACCTGACTTTGGTGTTTCAAATGGAAGATTTTCACATTCCCAAACAGGATTTGGAGCGCCATAGCGAATTAGTCATGAAAGAAGTCGAAAAGAAAGCACAATGACGGTTTAGCTTCCCGCTAGATCTCTCAAGCTTAGTCGCAAACAAAAAAAAACAAAACAATCCTCATTAATCCAGCTACCTAAAAACCCCTTGCCAAGGGTGCCGTTTTCATTCCCCTTCAGCCATTGTACCCTATTTGAAAGCCCCCATGAATTTGCCTTTGATTCGAACGCGGAGCGTTAGTGTATGAATTTTCCTCGTGTCATGAAACGTTACAACATCCTTGCTGCCTCTTTGTCCTCTCTCTTTCTTGTTGCTTGCGTCAACGAACCGGAAAACAGCAAAACCAAAATCCTAAGTCCCGAGGAAGAGACGGCGCTGAATGAATACCGCGCTGAATTAGAACTGGGCCGAAATATGGCCGGGCGCTTGCTGCAGTTTTTTGGGCAAATCGACAGCGAGGAGTTGATTCGCTATGTCAATGTCGTTGGCAACTATGTAGGAAGTTATTCCGGCACTCCCGAGAGGCGCTATATGTTCTCCGTGTTAAATACCGAAAGCATCAACGCCTTTGCTTGCCCAGGCGGCTACGTACTCATTACGAAAGGCGCTCTTCGCCTGGCCGATAACGAGGCCGAGCTGGCTATGATTTTGGGCCACGAAGTCGCTCACGTTTCCAAACAGCATATGTTTCGCGCTTTGCAGAAAATGTCTAAGGAAGAGCTCGAGAAGAATGCGAAAGATGCAGAAAACTCCGGTCTTCTGACCACGTCCATGAAAGTACGCAAGCGCCCCGAACCGGTAGAAAATGAGGCCGGATCGATGATCGCCAGGTACATGGCGGGATCAACGGGAGCTGGACTTAATATCCTGCAGGCGGCGAAGGCCGGCATGTCCGTCATCCTGGACAAGGGACTAGACAAAGACCTCGAATTTGAAGCTGATAATGAAGGCGTACGCTACGGCATCAAGTCGGGCTACGAGCCCAATGCTTTATACGATTACTTGGGCCGACTCAACAAAAAATCGAAACCCGAAGACCACAAGATTTTGAGCAAGACCCATCCTTCCCTCGACGATCGCCAAAAGCGCATCCTAGCCGTTCTGGATGAAGTTTCTGCAAAAGAGATCGTCGGTGCCGCTAGAGCTCAGGAATTCAAGAAGATGCAGGCCTTACTGCCAGCAAAGAAATAGTCAACGTTCGCTTACCCAACCCTGTGTTAGAGGAAAGAACATGAAAAGGCTGCTAGCTCCCCTGGGATTTCTGTGTTTCAGCTCCGTTGTTTTCGCAGACCAGTATCACTACAACAATATCATCATCGGAGATCGCGCCTTGGGCCTCGGTGGTGCCTACACCGCCATGGCAGACGATTCTTCTGGCGTGTTTTATAATCCTGCCGGTCTTGCCTTTGCCCTTTCAAACGACATTTCTGGATCTGCAAACGCCTTCTATTGGCGAAAGGCGGTCTATAAAAAAGCCCTGGGAAATGTGGACTTCGAAGAACGCTCTCAAGGTTCCGTACCTTCTTTCTTCGGTGGTTTGCAGAAACTGGATCATATTGCTAAAGGCCTCGTCTTTGCTTTCGGGGTTTACTCCACCGACAACGAGCTGAAAGATCAGAATGACCTTTATGCAGACATGACAATCAATAGCGTCCAAATTATGCGCTTTCACCGGGCCGTACAATTGCGGGCTGCAACCAATTATTTCGGCGGTGGTCTCGGTTATCGCGTGACACCAAATCTGGCCGTGGGCATAGGCTTAAAATACATGATGATCGACGAACTCACCCAAGAGTATCAGGACGTGGAACAGGCTACACGTCGTTGCCCTGATCCTGCAGTGGCTTGCACTTCGGCGGAGGCTATTTCAACGGTATCGATGCTAAGTCAGAACGTTCGCCAAAACCTCACTGCATCGGGTATACAGCCTATCCTCGGTCTGCAATATGCCTTTGGACGATTCTCTTTTGGTTTAACGCTAAAAAAGGGCATCCTCTTGAGCGACGAATTTGAACGCAGTACCGAAGTTCGTACCGCTTATTCCGATATTGCCAACGGAACCTACAATCGCAACTTACCTAACTATTACCGCACCACGCTACTGCCTACGGATCCCAAACAAAAACCCACCGAAGGAGCCTTGGGCGACATGCCCACAAATGCTCGATTTGGCATAGCTTGGTACGCCATGCCACGCTTCCTTTGGTCGACGGATATCATGTACTACACTGAAGCAAAGTCTGAGAAAGTCCCGACCTATAACCGCGAGGCAGTCCTTAACGTGGCTACGGGTATGGAGTTTTATGCTACCCCAACACTGCCCATTCGCTTTGGCTTCTTTCAAAATAATGATGCCCGACCCAAACTGGACCCAAATAAGACTGGTCAGGCAGACCACATTGACTATAATGGCATTTCGCTTTTCCTAGGTTGGGTACAGCCCAACAGCCAGATTAGCTTTGGTACCATTTACCAGGTGGGTTCGGGTGAATCTCAGAAGAGGGCGGGAGACAAAGACATCCAAACCGTTGAGGCGACCTCCATGACCCTCGCCTTTTCTGCGACGCATAACTTCTAGGGATTTCCTGGAATTATCCTTGCATCCAATGGTCGACATTTAGTTCTGTCGAGATGAGAATTCTCTCGAGACGGTAATTTTTTTCGACCCATTGTTTTTACAATGGGACTGTTTTTAAAAAGGGACCGTGCCGAATGAAGAGCTTACTCAGCTCGGTGTCTGTCCCAAATTGTTTTCATTGTCTCTTTGAAGGAACAAGTCATGAGCGATCAAGTACCATTGACGAAAGAAGGCTACGAGACGCTGCACCTTGAGCTTGACCGCCTCAAGAAAAAAGAGCGTCCGCAAATCAGTAAAGAAATTGAAGAAGCGAGAGCTCATGGAGATTTGAAGGAAAATGCGGAATATCATGCCGCAAGAGAAAAGCAGTCTTTCATCGAAGGACGGATAGCCGATCTCGAAGACAAACTCGCTCGCGCCCAGGTGATCGACCTATCGGGACAAAGCGTTGATGTCGTGCGCTTTGGGGCCTATGTCACCGTAAGTGATGAGCACTCGGGGGAAGAAAAAACCTACAGGATCGTAGGAGATCTGGAAGCAGATTTAGCCCAAGGCAAAATTTCCGTCAGTACCCCCATTGCCCGGGCTTTGATGGGCAAGAGCGTCGACGAGCCCGTGGTCGTGAATGCGCCAAAGGGCAAAATTGAATACGTTGTTACGGATATTCGTTACACTTAAAGCGACGATACCGCTTCCCAGCGCTTCATTCCTTTCGTCCACACCGACCTAACTTCAGATTGGCCAAAATCAGCTAACATTTCTTGCCAACTGGCAAACGGCAATACGACAAAATCTGCGGTGGAACCGACACTCAAAGTTCCCGCTCCGCGAAATTTCTTTACGGCATGGGCCGCCGAGACGGTCGCTGCTGCCATGGCTTCATAGGCGTTTAGGCCCGAGTGAACCATGGCAAGGGAAATGAGCTGTCGGAGTTTGTAGAGGTAACAAGATCCCGGGTTGAAGTCCGAGGCAATGGCCACCCTGCAGCCTGCCTCACGAAACATCCGGCCGCTGGTAAAGGGAATCTTGCTATAAAGAGATGTTCCGGGGAGTAGCACCGCGACCACGCCCGCTGCCCCCATGGCCTCAGCGTCCTCACGGCTTGCATGTTGCAAATGATCAGCGGAGAGCGCTCCTAGCTGCGCGGCAAGGCAAGCACC
>JBIKVD010000225.1:0-7321 GCA_044357055.1 Oligoflexales bacterium
GTTTACTCCGGCGCAAAGTGCTACGACGGCGTCATCATACGAGAAGAAGCGAAGGGGAAGGCCGCCTGATCAATTTCCACACCCATTGACAAGACCTCCGGGATAAATAACGGGAAACTCGCCGATGATGCAGTCTCCACTGATAAGATTGCCAATGGGGCTGTCAAACTTGAAGACTTATTCCAAGCCATGTGCGCCGCGAACCAAATTCTGAAAATGAATGGAACGGGCACAGCCCTTGAATGCGCGGCGGATGCTGATACAAACTCTGGCGGAGATATTACTGACATAACAGCTGGATCTGGCCTGACCGGCGGCGGCACCACTGGGGCTGTAACTCTCAATGTGAGCGGAGTCACCTCTGGTATGATTGCTGACGGCACGATCGCAAACATTGATTTAGCTGTCGACTCAGTAGCTGGCACAAACATTGTGGGCCTTAGTGTGGATACTGCTCATATTGCTCCTGATGCTGTAACAGCAGGAAAAATCATGGATGGCGCGGTCCTTCATACGAAGATAGCCGCATGCGCCACAACTGATCACATCTTAAAATGGAATGGTTCGGTTTGGGCCTGTGGCCCTGATACCGCTAGCAATGTGACCTCGGCAATGATTACTGACTTTACCATTGCTGCTGGTGATCTGGCGACAGGAGCTGTCACTTCCGATAAGATTTTCGACGGCACAATAGGAACCGCAGATCTAGCCAACAATTCAGTAACATCTTCCAAAATCGGTGGGTTACTGGCACCGGCCCAAATCGCTTTCACCCCTGGAGACATTAACTTCAATAACCCAGCTTATATCAACCTAACCAGCACCACGATCGGAGTTGGCACCGGCTCCCCGGGGGGGAAATTTCATATAGTGCCCTCAAATGCCAGTCAGACTCCCTTGATTTTGGAAGGATTTGCTGGTCAGTCTACCAATATGCTGGAGATAAAAAATTCTGGGGGAACCCCGCTTGTGACTATTGAGCCTTCGGGAGCTATCAATAGTAAATATCAAGGAGCTAGATGCACTAAAGCAACGGCTTCTATTGGCGGGTCGGGGTCTCCTGTTCTTACTTCTAGTACTGGCATTACGTGTCCGATGATTAGCAATGGCATCGTTGATGCGACTTCCGGAGCCGTTATGCTTAAGAAGAAGGGTTACTACAGGATCTCGGGCAAATTAAAATGGGATTTAGCTACGACTGCTCCATCGTACAGAGAGTTGCTCTTGTATACTGCCACGGACGTTAGCGGGTCAGCGACTATGCAAGAACAGAACTTCTTCCGCTTTATTTCAAGCGCAGTGCAAGATGCTAACACCGGCACCTTTGAATATCAACAAATGCAAGCAGTTATCTATGTTGATGCCGACAATTCAAGATATTTGCATATGAAAGCGTCCCAAATGTCAGGCGCTGCCTTGAATGTCACAAATATTGAATACAATATTGAATTCCTCGGGAATTAGACTATCACCATTTAATGTAACTGCTTAGATGCAAATCTAAACTTTAGTGCTGCCGTCGACTTCAATATACCCCACTCGCCATCAACCCACGCACTTCTTCCGGCACCATCTTCTGCCAGGCTGGGTTTCCGGACTGGATATCACTCAACAGCCGCGAAGATAAGATCCCCAGACAGGACTCTTGATAGCGTTCGATATTCTGGATATGCCCATTAAGCGCAAGATAATGAAAAAGGTGCTGATAAGGCTCGGGGATCCCCGGATGATCGAATCGCACCTGGTTGATGCGCCCCTCGGCGAGTTCGCGTTCCTCGAGCCAGGGGTAGACATACATCGTCACTTGAGGCTGAAACACCCGACCAAAAAAGCCGAGGACTTGGCCGCTGCCGCTGGCCTCTCGATTAAAGAGTTTGGCCAGATTGCGAATGCCGATACCAAGCCCCAGGGGCTCGCTGGTGTAGCGGCGATAGTAAGAAATCAATTCATCGTATTCACAATCGCAGCTAATCAAAACCTGATAGCCCAGGGTATGCAGGATTTGCAGGCGGTTTTGCAGCCGCTGCAGAGAGCTTTGTTCTTCGGTCGGTGTGAGATTTGCCACTGGCAGTTGCAAAAACAAGGCGTGGTTGCTAGCGCCGCCTTGGTCGCGCTTAAACTGCTCATAGCCGGCATGGATCATATCCCGATGGGCCAAGGAAAAGGGATAGAAACTGCCTCTGACCGAGAAAAGTCGTTTTTGAAAAAGCCCTTCTATGGGAGGGGTTAATTCGCCCCCTGGCCCCGCGAGAAAACCCTTGGATAGGCGATTTTGCACCAAGTAGAGATTGATACCTAAGTCCGAGTAAGACGCAAAGGCTGGGCCTTCCACATGGACATAGTCGATTTCCAGTCTCTCGCGTCCGATCTCGTCTAGGAGACCTTCGAGGAAAAAACCTAAATCGTCGCGCTGCTCGTAGCAAGAATAAATAAGACTCACACCCAGTTTGCCCAGCGCTTCTTGCTGGTTAGCAACGGTTCGATCTAACATACGCACATGGAGATGAATGGTCGATGCTGCCTCACCCACCTCGGCCTGAAAACGCAAACCCACCCAGCCGTGTCGCTCAAACTGACGCTTAACACTGCCGGTGGTAACGGTATTGGCAAAGGCAAAGAAGCGGCTAGGATGATCGCGTTTGCCGGAGAGTCGCTGGAGGAGCAGACCAAATTCATGATCGAGCATGCCCGCTAATCGCTCTTGGGAAACGTAGCGCTTACAGCCCGTGACACCGTAGATATCATCGGAAATCACCATGTCATAAGCAGACATCGATTTCGCTACGGTCCTGGAAGCGCCCCCCGACTTAAAGAAATAGCGCGCGACTTCCTGCCCAGCGCCAATCTCCGCGAAGGTTCCATAGACGCTAAGATCACGATTAATGGCCGCTGCTTTGGCTGCGACTTCTACCATTTTTGCTCACATTTATTGAATAGGCTGTTTGGCTTCATCCCGTAGTGGTCGGCGCAAAATCTTACCAACATTACTCTTGGGCAGCTCTTTGCGAAATTCGATATCCTTGGGGATTTTATACCCAGTGAGGTACTTTCGACAATGCTCGATGATCTCGGATTCTTTGAGTTGAGCGTCTTTCTTGACGACAAAGAGTTTCACGCGCTCGCCGCTCTCCTCGCTGGGGACTCCGACAGCCGCTGATTCCAAGATGCCTGGATGCATAGCTGCGACTTCTTCGATTTCATTGGGGTAGACATTAAAGCCGGAGACCAGAATCATATCCTTAGCTCGATCGACGATCTTGATATAACCCTCTTCCGTCATAATGCCGATATCACCCGTTCTGAGCCACCCCTTGGAAAGCACCAACGCAGTTTCCTCAGGGCGATTCAAATAGCCCTGCATGACTTGTGGGCCCTTCACACAGATTTCCCCTGCTTCGCCCATGGCTACGGGGTTGCCGTCTTCGCCGCGTAGCTCGATATCCGTGGATGGTACCGGTAGTCCTACCGTGCCGCTAAAATCCTTGCGATCCAAGGGATTGATGCACACCGCTGGTGAGGTCTCGGTAAGGCCATAGGCCTCGATCAAGGTGGCACCGGTGATTTGCTGCCATTTCTCTGCAACGGCCCGCTGCACAGCCATACCACCACCCAAGGCAAGACGGAACTTTGAGAAATCCAGGGCACGGAATTCATCGTTGTTAATCAGAGCATTGAAAAGCGTATTCACCGCTGTCATCGCATCGGGGCGATATTTCTTAAACTCTTTCACGAAGCCCGGGATGTCTCTGGGATTGGTGATAAGGATGTTATGCCCACCAAATTTGCTATAGGTCAGCACGTTCGCCATCAAAGAGAAGATATGGTACAGCGGCAGCGGCGTCATGATCACGGACTGTTCAGCTTCGCCAATGGCTGATTTTAGCCAGGCGGAGGCCTGAGTGATATTTGCCACCATGTTCTCATGGGTCAAGACGGCACCCTTAGAGACGCCGGTGGTGCCACCCGTGTACTGAAGAAACACGATATCCTTCATCGATACCTTTGGCTTTTGGAAGGGCTTGGTGGCTCCGATGGACAGGGCTCGCAGTAATGGCACGCTCTGAGAGAGCTGGAACGCGGGCACCATTTTTTTAACGTGCTTCACAACAAAATTAACGATAAGGCGTTTTGGCATTCCTAAAAGGTCGCCCAACTCCGTCATTAATACATGTTGAATTTTAGTTTTACCGATCACCTTTTCCAAGGTCGCGGCGAAATTGGCCATAATCACGATGGCCTTGGCCTGACAATCCTTAAGTTGATGTTCTAGCTCTCGTGGCGTGTATAATGGATTGACGTTTGCAACCGTCATTCCTGCGCGAATGGCGCCCCATAAACAGACGGGGTACTGTAGGCAATTTGGCATCATAAGCGCGACCACGTCGCCTTTCTTCAAGCCCAAATCCTGGGTCAAATACGCGGCGAAATCCCGACTTAACTTGTCTACCTCGGCATAGGTAACTGTCTTGTCCATATTAGTAAAAGCAGGCCGATCCCGCCATTTTACGACGAACTTCTCGATCATGTCTGCCAAGCTTGCATACTCGTTGTAGTTGATCGTTGGGGGTACGCCCTTGGGGTAGTTCTTGAGCCAAACTTTTTCCATGCACGCCTCGGTATTTGGTTGAATGGTTTAAGAATTCACATCTTTTAAAAAATTTTTGACCGGATGTACACCACAATCGGACCGACCATACCTCCTCAGGCTAAATCAGCGTAGGCCATATTATCCCAACAAAATAATTTTTCAGTTGCAGCCTGGTTCTGGAATATGCTGGAATCACGGCACCATCCGGCTGAGCAGCAAACCACCACCAGTTTCCGCACCGAAAGATTCTGGTGTCACGACGTAATAGGGTCATAATGGCTAAAGTTCAGTACACAGAAAAGAGTATCAAATCCCTAGACTGGCGCGAGCATATGCGGCTTAGGCCAGGCATGTATATCGGTAAGCTGGGCGATGGCCGAGCCGGTGATGACGGGATCTATGTCCTCGTCAAAGAGATCATCGATAATGCTATCGATGAACATGTGATGGGCCATGGTAAACGCATCGAAATCACCGTCACGGCCGAGAGTGCGCGGATTCGGGATTTTGGACGCGGCATCCCTCTGGGCTCCGTTTTAGATTGCGTGTCGAAAATCAATACAGGAGCCAAATACGATTCCGACGCTTTTCAGAAATCCGTGGGGCTCAATGGTGTCGGCACCAAGGCTGTCAACGCTTTGTCGTCGCAGTTTCGCGTCGCCTCCCATCGAGATGGTCAAGTCAAAGCCGCGGTGTTTTCCCAAGGAATCCTGCAAAAAGACGAAAAAATTGCTAAAACCAAAGAACCTGACGGCACCCTGGTTGAGTTCGTGCCGGATGATACGATCTTCAAGGAATATATCTACCGCCCTGAATTCCTCGAAGAGTTGATTTGGAATTACGCTTATCTCAATCCAGGCTTGACCCTGCATTTTAATGGCAAAGACTATCGCTCCGAAAAGGGCCTGTTTGATCTGCTGATGAGCAAGTGTGAGGCCGGCAATCTTCGCTACCCCATCATTCATTTGCGAGGCCCCGACATCGAGATCGCCTTTGGCCATGTGGACCAGTACGGGGAGGATTATTACTCCTATGTAAACGGTGGCTACACCCCCATGGGTGGCACTCACCTCACCGCCTTTCGCGAAGGTCTGGTGCGAACGGTGAATGAATTTTATGGCAAGGATTATGACCCAGCTGATATCAGAACCGGGATGATGGGAGCCGTGAGCGTTCGCATTCAGGAGCCGATTTTTGAATCCCAAACCAAGACCAAACTAGGCTCCCAGACCACCAAACCCGATGGTCCCTCGCTCAGAGCCTTTGTGATCGATTTCCTCAAAAAGGAACTAGATAATTTCCTCCATCGTCACAAGGCCGTCGCTGCAGAACTCCAAGCCAAGATCATAGAAAATGAGAAAGAGCGCAAAGAAATGGCGGGCATTCGCCGCCTGGCTGGGGCTCGCGCGAAAAAGGCGAATCTCTTCAACAAGAAACTCCGCGACTGCAAAGTGCATAACAATACCGAGCACAAACATGGCGCCAAATCTACCATCTTCATCACCGAAGGGGATTCCGCCAGCGGCTCGCTGACTAAGGCGAGGGATCCAGAATTCCAGGCGGTCTTTAGTCTTAGGGGCAAGCCACTTAATACTTTTTCCCTCAGCAAAAAAGTCGTTTATGAAAACGAAGAATTTAACTTGCTGCACAACGCGCTAAACATCGAAGAGGGACTGGAACATCTCCGATACAACCGCATCGTCATCGCCACTGATGCGGACGTCGACGGCATGCATATCCGCCTTTTATTGATGACCTATTTCCTGCAATTTTTCCCGGAACTCGTGCGCCAGGGGCATGTGTTTGTCCTGCAAACCCCGCTATTTCGTGTGCGCAACAAAGAGCAAACCATCTACTGTTACGATGAGACCGAAAAACAAAAGGCGGTCAAACAGCTAAAAGGCAACCCTGAAATCACCCGATTCAAAGGCCTGGGCGAGATCTCACCAGACGAATTCGAACAATTTATCGGCGAGAAAATCCATCTGGAACCTGTGACCTTGGGCATCGAGACCAAGATCAGCAAACTGCTCAAATACTATATGGGCAAGAATACCCCTGAACGCCAAGAATTCATCATCAAGAACCTGCATATAGAAACTCTGAGCCCCGATCCGGCCCTGGCCTTGGATCCTAATGCAACACCTGCGCACGTCGGAGTTTGACACCTCATGAGCACTGAAACCGAAAATCCTGTTCCCGCCGCCGACGCCCTAGGCGCGATACTGCCAGCCAATACCCACGATGAGAGCGGCCTGGGCCGCTTCGGAGTGGAAGGACTCTATCGACGCTGGTACCTTGAGTACGCGTCCTATGTGATCTTGGACCGCGCGGTCCCCTATTACTATGATGGGCTTAAGCCCGTGCAGCGCAGGATCATGCATTCGCTCTGGGAACTGGATGACGGTCGTTTCAACAAAGTCGCCAACGTTATCGGCCACACGATGAAATATCATCCCCACGGGGATGCGGCCATCAGCGAGGCCATAGTCAATCTCGGGCAAAAAAATCTCTTGATTGAAACCCAAGGCAATTGGGGCAACCCTGAGACCGGTGATCCCTCGGCAGCACCACGCTATATCGAAGCTCGCCTGTCAAAATTCGCCAAAACGGTTCTCTTCCATGAAGAGCTGACCGAATGGCTCTTATCTTACGATGGTCGCAGCAAGGAACCTCTGGCCTTTCCGGTAAAATTCCCTATCTTGCTCGCCCATGGGGTTGAAGGGATTGCGG
>JBIKVD010000226.1:0-7294 GCA_044357055.1 Oligoflexales bacterium
CCAAAATCGTCAAGTTCCCACAGAATCGACAATCGCCAACCGTCGAAATTCAGCCTCACCCCGAAGAGGTCATCGACGTTGACCCGCAGATAATTGCCATCATGAAGGCTCGGCTCGCGGGTGAACCATTAGACCAGTTTTTTAGCCGTGATGACCAATTGACTAACGACTTAGCAATTGAACGCGAACGGCAAAAGCTAAAACAAGTTTTTGGAAATGCGTCGGAAGTCTTTGGTGGGTTTTCGTCACTAGAAGCAGTCAAAGTAACACGGTCCAAGTTGCGCGAGCATCAGGTCGATAGGGACTTGCTATCCAAATACGCTAACCGCAAATTGGCTGGACAAACTATCGACGAGGCAGACCTGTATGCCCACATAGTAACAGGCTGTGAATTGCAGCCCAAGCAAGTGCGAGTCGAATCGCTAAAGAGACTGACATCGACTCTCGGACCGAAGGCACGGGACGTAGTCGATGGGGTCGCAGAACATTATCTGGCGGATGGATTTAGTGCGTTTGGCGTTTCTAAAGAAATGATTGAACTCAGTCCTACACTGAGAGAACAGCTTAAGAGCGGTGAGATACAAGGCGCGGTGAACGAGGTCTTGAACGTCCTCTACAAGGGGATGGAATGAGCGAGTTGGAGATACCGGAGAGTTGGGCATCAGCCAACTTCGGCAGAATTGTTCAAGACAGCCTCCTGGGGATGGTCCGGTCGGTTTCTGAACAGGGACCGAAGCGAAAGTACCATTACCTAAAAATGGGCGATTTTGTTGCTGGTAGCACTCCTGAACCACAGAGGCTTGCGCTGGTAGATGCAACAGCGGAGGAGGTTTCCAGGTATCAAGTAGTGGAAGGTGACTTCATTTTTAATACGAGAAACTCACCGGAACTTGTCGGAAAGGTGACGGTAATACCGTCATTTCCTATCGAGACTCCGCCCGTTGTCTTTAACAACAACTTAATGCGAGTGCGATTTAGCAAGGGTATTTATTCCTTGTTCGTTGGATATCTATTTCGGAGCAGAGATACTCGCAACAAACTCCGACAATTGGTTTCTGGGACTACCAGCGTTGCTGCTATTTATGCAAGGGACCTCAATGAGCTAGAAATACCTCTCCCCCCTCTCGGCGAACAACGCCGTATCGTCGCCAAAATCGATTCAACCTTCAAACGCATTGAAGCCATCGAAAAAGCCGTCGAGAGTGCCGAGTCGCTGCTCACCAAATACCGCGAGTCATTGCTCAACAAAGCCTTTCGCGGCGAGTTGGTCCCGCAAGACTCAAAGGATGAGCCAGCATCAAAGCTCCTAGAACATATCCGCGCCGAACGCGCCAAGCAGCAGGAGGGCAAGAAAAAGAAAAAAGATGACTTGCCTCCTATCACTGAGGACGAGATTCCGTTTGAGATTCCCAAGTCGTGGGAGTGGGTAAGGTTGGGGGCTGTAGTGGTTTCTGGGCCAAATAATGGTCTTTATTTGCCTCAATCGAAGTATGGAGGAGGGTATCCAATTCTTCGAATTGATGACTTTCAGAATGATTGGTGCAGACCGTCTATTGATTTGAAGAAAGTCAAAGCAAGTGCCAACGAGATAGCTCAGTTTGAGTTGGCACCTGGAGACATAGTTGTAAACAGAGTAAACAGTATGAGTCATCTCGGAAAATCTACGGTCATTGACAACAAGACCGTTCCTGCGATTTTCGAGTCAAATATGATGAAGTTTCGGGTCGCGTCCGGAATTGTCCCGCGTTATGCCCAACTTTGGCTCCAATCAGGTGTCGGTCGGTCCTTATTGATTCAAAATGCAAAACGAGCGATTGGGCAAGCCAGCATCAATCAGACAGACGTTTCTTACACTCTGCTACCACTCCCGCCGAGTCGTGAACAGGTAAGAATTTTGGAGACGTTAGCTGGTAAAAGCGACACGACGAGTTCCTTTCAAAAAAATCTTTTGTTCCTCTCCGAGACCAGTCGCAATGCAAGAGCGGCATTGTTGGTGTCAGCGTTTTCGGGACGTTTAGTTCCACAAGCCCCATCGGAAGGCACTGGGCATCAACTTCTAGAACAAATTCTCGCAACCAAAACCGAAACTGATACTGCCAAAACAAAGTCCAAAGATGCAGCAGCCAAATCTAAACCAAGAAAGCCTAAGAAATGACCTCCAAGGAACAACTAGCCAACATTATCAACCGCTGCTGTGACATTCTTCGCACTGACGACGGAATCACCGGCGCATGGCAATACACCGAAGCCATGTCCTGGATTCTTTATCTCAAGTTTTTTGCCGACAAGGAAAAAGAACGCCAATCCTTGGCTCAGCTTGAAGGTGAAGAATACCACCCACATATTCAGAAGGAGTACCAGTGGGCGGCATGGACTGATTCAAAAAATGGTCGAACCGGCAAGGACCTTCTCACCTTTATCAACAACGAACTGTTCCCATACCTGGCTGGCCTAAAAGGAGCAAAAGAAGGCGACCCTCGCGACATTATCGCGGCGATATTCAAAAACACACAGAACCGCGTCAATTCCGGCTACCTTTTGCGCGAAGTCATCGACCTTATCCAGCAGATTCACTTTGACGTTGGTGAGGACACGTTTGCTATCTCTCACATCTACGAATCGTTGCTCAAGAACATGGGTGAAGGTGGTGGTAATGCCGGAGAGTATTACACCCCGCGACCGCTCATCAAGACTATGATGCATCTCCTAGACCCCAAGATTGGCGAAACCATCTACGACCCCGCTTGCGGTACAGGCGGTTTCTTAGCCCAAGCGCACCTGTACCTGGAACCCAAGGCCAAAACACCAGAGCTTAGGAAGATTCTCAACAACAAAACCTTTCACGGCAGAGAGAAAACTCCACTACCATTTGTTCTCTGTCTGATGAACCTGACCCTCCACGGCTTGGACTACCCGCGAATTCTAAAAGAAAACACGCTTCAGACTGACATTCGCCAAATCGACGAGCGCGACAAATACGATATTATATTGGCTAACCCACCGTTTGGCGGGAAAGAGCAGCCTATCATTCAAAAGAACTTCCCGGTGGAGACTGCTGCTACGGAGATTTTGTTCCTACAGCATATTGAAAAAACGCTAAAGAGAAACGGAAGAGCAGCAGTCGTTGTGCCTGAAGGTGTGTTGTTTCAAACGAATCAAGCGTACCAACAGGTTAAGGAGAAGCTAATCCGCGAGTGCAATCTGCACACCGTCGTAAGCCTTCCACCTGGGGTGTTCTTACCGTACTCTGCGGTCAAAACATCGGTGCTGTTTTTCGACAAGACGGCTCAAACCAAAGACATTTGGTTTTACGAAGCTGGGTTACTGGAAACCAAGAAACTAACCAAGAAAGCCGGTATCAGTGATTTGCACTTCGCCGACCTGCTCAAGGTCTATAAGAAGCGACCAGAGTCAGACCGCAGTTGGCTTGTTCCAGTGCAAAAAATCATTGATTCAAGTTTCAATATTTCTGCTGGTCACTACAACCCCCACGGACCAGAGCAAGAAGATTTGCTTGAGCCGCAGGAGTATGCTGTTCAGATTAAGGAGCTGTTGGCGACCGCGATGCAAAATGTCGATGCTTTAATTGAGGAATTGCGGCCAAGCTAAACAAATAATGGCAATTACAAATAAAATTCACAATCGGAGCCGTCTCTTTTTATGCACTATTAGACGAACGAATATTATTTTTCACCCTTTCATAATCTGAAATACCGTTACCTGCGAAATATTCATAATTTTCGCAATTTCATTGGTGTCGTCGCCGGGCGCTTACGTTATAAATTCTGATTGACTTCGTAGTCTCAGCAGTTCTTTTGGAAAAAGTGTTTGGAAATCCTAGGGCTTGTAGTATACAGTCATCAAAGAAAAATATTGTAATAAATCAATAGGTTAAATCATCAAAGCATTGTTTGTATTTTAAGCCTATGGGTATGCGCCATTTGCGAGTCCATAATAGTCAGTTCCGAATGATCAATTCCATTTAAGGGGAAAAAATGAAAGTCGCTAAATCGATGCTACTCGCCTCCTCCATCATAGTTGGTCTTCCTGCCGCTTATGCTCAGGTTGAGAAAAGGGAATCAGAATCAGTCATGCCTGAGGAAAATGGCGTGGAAACAAAACAGCAGCCCATGAAACGATATAATGATGAACCGAGGACTGCTAATTTCGCAGGAGCTCCTGACCTACAGAGTTTATTTTTGATTTCACCAGCTCAGTATGCTTTTTCTAATGTCGCAGGCATCGCTGCCGTTTACGGTACGTCAGATGGAGAGTATAAACGCAAAGACATTGGGGCGAAAGCTGCATTTGATGTGAATATTAGTGGGCTGCGTGCCGACTATTTCCCCAAGTTAACGAAGGAGAATTTGTATGTAGGTATCTCCACATCAGCGTTGGATACTAAGTTGGACATGAAAATAGACGATGGCACTGGCACGACTAGCAAATTGACCCGGGAGGGTCGCGAACTCGTATTTTCTGCACAGGCTGCCGTAGACTTGGGTGACCTTTCCATCGGCGGGAAGGGAAAATTCTACCGTAATTTCGAGCAATCTAAAGATCCGGATGATGCCACCTCCGAAGCCGCAGCCACCCAAAGCTATTCCATTTTGGAATTTGGTCTGGAACTAAAAAAGGAAGAAATGCGCTTTGGTCTGACAGTCACACCCGAAAAAGATGACGCCAATGCCGCTTTAACCGGCATACAAGAGGCGGGCCGCATGCAATTCCATGGCATTTTTGCTATGGATCCCCAAAACGACCTAGGAATCACGGTGGCCCAAGTAATGACAGGGGGTCTGGAAGATTCCGGTTCCGACGATCATTTGGAGTTGTCGGTGTTGGGACGTCATCGGGTTAGTGCACAAATGGCTTTGGAAGGCTCATTGACCCATGTACCCAACCACTACGATGGCGGTGAAAACATCGACACATCGAATGTACAAGACATCGCATTCAATTTTCGCCTCATCAATCAATGGTCCCCTACGATGTTGATGGGCGCCAATTTAATGTATAACGTAGCCTCCGGTTCTGCGGCAGACACATCCGTTGATTTCACCACCATGGGATTGATGCTGGATCTGGTTTTCAGCCTTTAAGTAAGATGAAATGGTGCCAATCCCCGGCATCAATTCCTTAAATATTTCGAAGTCTGCGTAAATCCATTATGCAGCTACGAGCTTCCTACCGGCCCAAATACATGAAGGCGCAATTGGATGTCATGGTGCAGAAAATGCGCTATGCATACGCGATAAGTTGTGGGGCATGTAACCCTCGGCCTCATACCCACGAAATCATGTCACTTGCTGACCCACTCCTAGAATGATTTGGTTCATAGGCAATGGGAACCAAGATGGGCGCTTCGTGAAGACATTCTGATCCGGACAGAGCAAACTCAGTTCAACCATGAAAAGCTATCAGATAATAATATATATTGATATGTTATATCTATATATTTAAGTGAGTTAAATTTATTAGTAGAATTGCCGATTGGACTTAGGTATAAAGGGGAGTGAGGGTGCAAGTCCCAAAATTCAACCTTGAGCACGTTAAGAAGCTGGTACAAATGTGGATGGATGGTCGGCCCAGTGGTTGGTTTTCGTCCACCCGCAGCTCTGTGGATTATGTGATCCATGTTTTCGAATGCACTCAGGTGGAGGCGGAACAGCTAATTTTGACAGGTATGTTGCAACTCGAGTTGGCAGACTTTTGCCGACAAATCTTAATTTGGGGGGCCACTACTGATGAGTATGGACTCGAGAATTATCTTGGACACAATTGGTACGTAAAATTTATGGTTGAGACGGATGAGTTGGCACAGATCTCTTTTCATCCGTGCGTGAAAATCATGACTCTAGCTAATGGTAAAACGATGGTGGCTTCTATTGATGAAAACGATCGGCCATCTTGGAGGCCAAGATGATGGATTTATCTGGGAAAAAATGTGGTGAGTGCGGGGAAAAAACCTATGTTAAACGAACGATCAAAGGACACTGGAAAAAACCTTGGAAGGATTATCCGTCAGTATTTTTAACGAAAAAACTCGAAGTTTGGGTTTGTTCTGCCTGTCATAGTTATGCCAGTGTCTCCTCAGACGCGCAAATGATCGACCAGGCCATTGAACAGTCCATTCGGGAGCAAATTTCTCAGTTTCTAGATATTATCCATTCCAAGTCTGGTCTGAACTTCGAAGTGATTGCCCAGCGACTGGGATATAGCCCAAGCTATATTTCGACCTTGCGGCAGAAGAACGCCACACCAGCCTTTAAACTTTGGAATCAACTCAAATCCATTGCGATAAATCCACAACTAGAAATGGTGAACCTCGATCCCGATTACAATATCCTCGAACATAATCTCTTGCTGCGGGCTTGATTTCCTCTTGGATAGATGGGGATTGAGTGGTTAGCAGGCGAGAGAACTTCAGACAATCATTGGTTATGGTAAGTAGCTCTGATCGATCAACGCAAAATAGGTCACCTTAAAATCAATCACAGCCAAATTCGGACTGTGCAGCAGGATCCAGCTGATCCCCACGACTGCCAAGGCCCCCGATGGACCCGGGTTCGCTAGTGGCTTGGCCGATGATTATGGGTGCCGGCCCTTGGGCTACCATTGGGCTGCTATCGGCAGCTGGAGCTTGAGACGCGACGGCATCACCAGGTAGTGCTCCCGGATCGGCTGAGGGAGGAGCCGCTATGGGCTCATCCACTAGCACTGGGTCTGTAGGCCCCGAGGGACTTGGAGGCAGACCGGAGACGGGCTGTGTTGCTGGCGGCGCGGGGTTAGGAGTGATCACTGGATCGATAGCGGGCGGAGCTGTGGTTGGGCCCCCGGCGATTGGCGTAGGATCTGGCTGCGCCGCAGCAGGAGGCGTGACGCTTGGAGGTGTGGCTGAAGTCGTTGGGATAGGTGCAGGATCGGCACTCGCTTGGGGAGTGGCCGCTGGCGCTGCCGAGCGGGAGGCTTCCTCGAGGTCTGGGAGTGGTGGAGGCGGGATGATTTGACCGCCGGTGTCTTCGGGGCCGCCGATGGAAATAAAATGCAGCGGCCAGCCGCCAATCGTGTAAACGCCACCGACTTGCTGGTAGATGTTGAATTGGTCGTATGCTTCCCCGATATTCTCGACTAACAAGGCTGTGCCTTGATGAGTGCCCTTAAAACTGAGATTTTTGAGGAAATCCACGGGGGCGTGGGGGCCATCGGCATCTGTTACGGCAAAGACAGCTGGCTTGGCGATATCAAACTCATAATAGAAGACTTTTTTAATCTCTTCGATCCTAACCCCTGC
>JBIKVD010000026.1:0-21883 GCA_044357055.1 Oligoflexales bacterium
TGAGGTTCTTTCTGGTAACAGCGACGCCTTTGGGGGTACCTGTGGAACCAGACGTGTGCATGACGTAGCTGATACCATGAAATTGGCCGTCTCTGAAAGCTTGGCGTCTATTTGAGACGAGTTCAAGAGATTCACCGTTAAAATTCCCTGTCACGTCATTGAACCAGAATTTTGTTGAGTGATCTGTGATCACTAATTCTACATCGACACTCTCGACTATCTTCACGAGGCGGTCCGATGGTCCTTTCGGGTCTAATGGTACGAATGTACCGCCGCCTTTGATCACTGCTAATATTGCAAACAGCAATTTTTCGCTGCGTTCCATGCAAATGCCGACCGCATTTCCGGAAATTAAGAACCCTTGCTGCTTCAGGCTGTGAAGGATTTTTTCAGTCTCCTCGCCCAGCTGGCTATAAGTGTAGCGTTTGTCGTGGAAGACTAAGGCTGGAGCGTCGGGGGATTCGATGATAATTGAACGAACGCACTCCCAGACGTCTGTTTTCTGTTCGGTCAGATTCAATGCAGGTGCAAGAGACTTAGATAGCGCTAGGTTCGACGGGCCAATCGGGCTTCCTTCAGGAATGCTCATGCAAATCTTTAAGCACTGCTTTAGGGTATTTTCAATTTCACGAGACTTGAAGTCGTCGATGACTTCGGGGCGGCATACGAGTGCTACTCTAGTCTTGCCCTTACCAGGCTTTACCATCACAGATACCGGGTAATGAGTTTTTTCAAAAAAATAGAAATCCTTCAGCCGGAGGTTGCGGCAAATTAGGTCCGCATTTTCAATCGCCTTGTCATCAAAGTTTTCCATGACCATTAGGCTATCAAAAAGCTCCTGTCCAGAACGCCCCTCAGAAGTAAGGTTGATGATTTCCTTCAGTGGGAATTGCTCGTGGTGCATCATTTGTGCCTGGGCAGTGCGAATTGATTCTGCCAGAGCAGAGATTGTCATGGTGCTGTCAAATTGAATCCTTACCGGCAAGGTGTTGATGGTTAATCCAACTAAGTCTTCTGATCCTGGCACGTTTCGGCAAGAGGCGATCATTCCAAATATGACATCATCTCTCCCCGTGATTCGGCGTAAAGTCAGACCCCAAGCCAACTGATACAACATATTCAAGGAAATGCCGATTTCTCTGGCTCGCATTTCCATGGTCATGGATTCTTGTTCATTCAGCCAGATATTGTGAATCATTGCCTTAGAATAGCTATCACTGGCGCTCGGTTCGTAGAGTCTGGCTCCCGCAATCTTGCAAGGGGAAGAATCTTGCAGGTAGTTCCGCCAAAAATCTATCGCTTTTGCAGGAAGTTCCGTCTGGCTAGCCTTCATGTAATCCCGTAATGCCATAGACTTTTGCAAGTAAGGGGATTTACCAGCTGCTAACTGCCCAAAAACGTCCAGGAAACGCTCCAATAAGAGGCTAACTGACCAACCGTCCATCAGGATATGGTGGTAGGTCCAAATGAATCTTGTCGTCTGTGCTCCATGAATACAGACTACCCTGAAAAGAGGAAGCTTTTTGAGATTAAAACCTGTGCGCTTTTCCAACTCAAGTAAGGTTTCATACTGGCGATTGAAGTCTTGCTGACTGGTGGCATGGTAATGGACTATTTGGTGGTTTCCTGCTCGGAGAATGACCTGCAAGGGTCTCTTTTCCCATACAAAAACAGTTCGAAGGGCATCATGGTGGTTGACGACGGCCTCCCAGGCTGTACTAACCATGCTTCGATCCATGGACTCATCAACTGTAAAAGCGATCTGCTGGCAATATAGTTCGGGGTCATCTTCGCCGATTGATTGACAAAGTATGCCTATTTGGGTATCCGTAAGTGGCAAAATTTCGACTATGGTATCTTTCTTGGTTGAATTCAATTTTTATCCAAGTGTTAGTTTTATCATAAAGGGATAGGTTATAATTGAAAATTCTGCTTAAAACCAGTATTAATGTCATTTGTAATCGTTGCGTTAAATGTTTATTAGCGTCCCTTATAATTTTGGTGGTTGGCGGTTATCGTGTAGTGTCCTTGTAGCCCTTTAACCAAGAGACAACACTTTATTATTTTCATAAAGACCCTACAAAATGTGAGCGCGGACTCTCATTTTTATCTGAGTCAAGTGTTTATGGGCAGACGACAATCTAAGTATTTTGAAAAGATTGATTACTGAGATTCTGGTGATGCCAGCGATAACAGATAGTAAGTCGTCGAAATCATGGGGCTGAGAGCGAAACTCGTCGAGATCAGCATCAAATTGTTCAAGGATATTTGTAGCGTAAAAGGATTGTCGCTCTGGAAACACTCATTCAGAAGTTGAACGCCCGTTCGCAGTTGCATCCGAATTCGATCAGCCTAAGATTCTTGGATGAGAACTTGGGTCCTACCACCTATACGTGCCGGCAAGTTCACGAAGAATACATGAAATATGCCACAGCTATCGCAGCCCGTTTTAGGGCGGGAGATAGGGTGCTGTTGTTACTCCCGCCAGGCTCTGATTACGTTATGTCTTTCTTGGGCTGCCTAGCTGCTGGAGTCATCGCAGTACCCCTTCTTCCTCCGAATTCAAAAAAGAATTTTGATCGCGTTATAAGGGTTGCTAAGGATGCATCTGCGGCATGTGTCTTAACTGATGAAACGACCATGAAGATCGTTGGTGACCGAAATTTCAAATCAGGTACCCAATGTGATGTCCTTTCCTTGGAAGCGCTTTTGCAGGGTCAGTCCGGTAGAGATGAGTCTTTGATTTGTGATCGTTCTTACCTAATAGACAGCGCTTCGACGGCCTTTCTTCAGTATACATCTGGTTCTACGGGTGATCCAAAAGGCGTCATAGTTTGTCATGGAAATATTTCAAGCAATTCGCTGCTTATTCAGAGTATTTTCGGACACTCCGAAAAGTCACATATGGTCAGTTGGTTGCCACCGCATCATGATATGGGATTAATCGGTGGCATAATCCAGCCTTTATATGTGGGATTTGAAGCAACTCTGATGAAGCCCATAACTTTCCTTAAGAACCCCTTTCGTTGGCTCGAGTCCATCAGTAAATTTGGTGGGACCACAAGCGGGGCACCAAATTTCGCCTATGAACTTTGCGTCAACCGGATTGGACAGGAAAAATTAGAGCAACTTGACTTGTCTTCGTGGAAAATTGCCTTCAACGGATCTGAACCGATTAATCCTATGACTATGGAAAGGTTTCTCAATCGGTTTTCTGCCTGCGGCTTCAAGCGTAGTTCGATATTTCCATGCTACGGTTTGGCGGAGGCCACGCTATTGGTGAGTGGAAAGGGGCTGGAGGGAGAGTACGAAGTAAAGTCATTTGATGTCGGGCGCCTAGCTAGTGGCGTTGCCGAGGAACAGGTTGACCAACATTCAAATGTGAAATCCCTGGTAGCGTGCGGTAGCAAGCACGACGACATCGAGATCCTCATCGTAAAAAATGTCGGAAGCTCGGAAAATCAGATCCATACAGAAGCTCGGAAAGGTGAGGTTGGTGAGATCTGGGTTGCGGGAGGTGGTAACGGCAAAGGCTATTGGAATCGCCCAGGTTTGACTGAGGAGGTATTCAATGCAAACTTGCCTGGTTATCCGCAGAAATTTTTGAGAACAGGAGACCTTGGATTCTTCTGCGGTTCGCAGCTATTTATTTCCGGACGAATCAAAGATATTTTCATCATTAATGGCGCCAATATATACCCCCAGGACCTGGAGGCAATCGCATCGCAGGTACTAGGGGAAAATGCTTTGAATAATGGATTTGCTGCCTTTAGCCGAGATGAAAGAGAGGCAATCGTCTTAATAGGCGAAACCCGCTTAAGGGATCCCGCTCAACTGGCGGAATGGGCGAAGGATATCCGGCGTAGAATCTCTATTGAACTCGACTTGAGAGTCGATTCGATAGAATTTTTTCCTCCCGGTTCCATAGCAAAGACGACCAGTGGAAAAGTACAAAGAAGAGCGTGTAAAGCAAGGTGGATGGAGGGCGCTATTAAATCCCTCTATCCAAGTTCAGATGCGAAGCCAGTTGTTAGGCGTCCTGAGGACCTAGGTGAGATCCAGAGCTTGACGAATGTGATCTTGAGTAGGCTATCGCAATTGACAGAAATAAGGACAGGACTGGATCCATCCATGCACCTGGCCGATATTGGGTTAGATTCCATCAGTACAATCCAACTTCTGGCTGACTTAGAGAAAAAATACGACATTGTTTTGGACCAAAGGCTGCTGAAAGAATCGCAAACCATTCATGATTTAAGTGAGCATATCGCTCAAATAATAAATAGTGCGAAGCGGAGGCCGGAGCAGAAAACCGATACCGAAAAATTTGCCGGGGTGTCTGTTTTCGAGGAACCACTCATTTTTGAAAGCAAAAGGAAAAATGGGAACCCCTATCACCTGAGCGCCGCCTTCCTTTTGGAACGAAATTGTGATTTGAACGCCATCATATTGGAAATAAGGCAGTTGTTTGAACGCTTTCCTGCCTGGACCGCTAGGCGTAAATCCAGTGCCGAATGCGTAACTCTTGAACCTGTCAATGACCTGGAAGGGATTTTTAACCACTTTGACCTTGTCAGTGCGGGGCATTCCCGAGATGAGAAAAACACAGTTCTCAGAAATTCACTGTATGCTGAATTTGACCTGGAAGGTGAATCACCTGTCCGGGTCAACTATGGTGCCTACGACGACAAGTGGAATTATGTAGGCATCTCATTTCATCACGCTGTTTTGGATTACTCCTCGGCTTTGTCCTTCGTGCAGTGGTTGACAGGCGAAGAATTTCCAGATGTTCCCCAATATGAATCCTTCACGAGATGGCAAAAAAACTATCTCGCGTCAGCGGTACACGAAAAAGACATCACGTACTGGAGGAGTCAATTAAAAGGATTCGATCCGCACATTGATTTCCTTTTGCCAGAAAGAGGGCAAGCCTTTTATAAAAAGAAAAAATCCTCCCTCACGATGGATATAGGTGCGGCTGCTCTGCAATATAGCGCAACATTTAATAATATAGCGCTGACGGCCTATGCTCAATGCTTAAGTGCGGTCTCTGGTCAGGATGAAATTATCATTGGCATTCCGGCTATGGCTCATGGCGAGAACCGCTTTTTCGGTACCCCGGGCTGTTTTGTGAATCCGTTGATATTGCGACTGCGACTAACAGGTAAGTGGGAAGCCGACCTCCGTCATGTCTCAAGAGTCGTTGATGAAGCGACGACTCACAGCAACGCCCCGTTAAGCCATATTATGGATGAGCTGAAGAAGGTAGGGGCTGGGGTCAATAATACCCCATTTGAGACTATGTTCCTTTTCCAAAGGCCGACTTGTTCAGCTGGAAAAATTTTATGTTCTCTCATAACACAGGAAGATTACGAGAGCATTCCAATCCGTGGTTATAAAGGAATTTCGATTCCAATGCCTAACGATGCAGGCATTTTACCAATTTCATGCAACTGCATCTACGCGAACGGGAAAATACATATCACGGTGGAATATGACGCTCAGAGAGTCTCCGAAGAGGCGGCGAGCGCAATCCATCGGTTGCTGCACGATTCATTCAAAGAAATGGTTAGCGGACAGCTAACGAATGTATCAGAGGCCTGCTTAAGGCTAGATGTCCCATTGTCGGTGAACTGCACTAAGGCAGATAGCCCTGAAGTGAACTTTTTGGAAGTTTTGGTTCAGAGGTTCATTCGGGACAAATCAAAAATAGCAATACGCCACGGGCTTGACTCATGGACCTATGGTGAACTTGAGAGGATGTCAGGATTCATTTCTGAACGGGTTGTGGCCATGGCCGGTGCCTTCGGCGTTCAAAGCATCGCCTTCCCACTACTTCCCCAAGGAATGATGCATATAGCGGCATTTATTGGAATCTTGCGGGCAGGGCACATTCCGGTTCTTTGGGATAAAGGCCATTTTCCGGTAGGCAGGCTGGCAGAAGTATTGAACCAATTGGAAAATCCGATTTTAATTTTTCAGAACCGCTCAGACGACAATTTAGAAGTTGAAAATGGCGCCCGTATTTATCTCGATGACCTTTTCGATGGGTTAGGAACACCTTCGGACCTGGGAATCGCGAGATCTGAACTCACGAGAAAGCGAAACAACGGCAAATATGCCTATTTGAGCTATACATCAGGGACAAGTGGTGTTCCCAAAGCGTCTTTAATTTCCTGGTCGGCCTTGAATAATCACATTGCCAATGTCATAGACCATTTTGCAATGGAAGGCGAAGATATCGTCCTTCAATTTGCTTCGCCTGCCTTTGATGTTTTCTTGGAAGAGTGTTTGCCAGCGTTGGCATCTGGGTCACAGTTGGTGGTCTATAGTTCTCGGTCCTTTTTTGATATAAAAGCCATGCATGAGGATATCAAGAGGCATCGGGTAAACATGGTTAATCTCCCAACCAGTGCCTGGCGTGCCTATTGTGCCTATTGCGCAGAGCAGGAATGCGGTATTCCTGGAACCCTGCAAAAGGTAATCGTAGGCAGCGAGCCGATATACCCATCTGAAGTAGAAGAATGGGGCAGGATGTTGGAACCCTCTGCAAAATTGTGGGGAGGCTACGGTCCCAGCGAATGTTGCATTACAGCATCCCTATTAAATTTGCAGTCGGAATTGGACAAAAGATTCTCAGATCCACCTATTGGTAGGCCAATGGGTGGGGTTAGCTACTATGTTTTAAATGCCCATCTTGAACCGGTCCCGGCCGGGGTGCCGGGCGAGCTTTTTATCGGTGGCCAGTGCATTTCCGATGGATATCTTGGATCACCTGGCAAGTCAGCGTCCTCTTATTTTCCAGATCCTTTTTCGGGAATTCCCGGTACAAGAATGTACAAAACGGGAGATCGGGCGAGGATGAACCATGACGGATCATTCTATTTTTTAGGTCGGGTGGATTTCCAGGCAAAAATAAACGGCATTCGCTTTGAACCAGGTGAAGTTGATTCTTATCTAATGGGGTTTCAGCCCATTAAAGAATCCATTACATGGTTTCACGAAAGTGAAGGGCGCTCGCAATTAATGACAGCTGTCGTGTCAGACTCTGCAAAGCCTGAGGAAGTTAGAGCATTCTTAAAAGATAAACTTCCAAGGCAGTTCATGCCTGGGGTCATCAAGGTTTTTGCTAAATTTCCGCGGTTGGTCAGTAGCAAAATCGATATGAGTGCTCTCAAGAATCTAGCTATGCAAAACGAGTCAAGTAAAGCAGCGGCCAAGATAGCTACTCAAAATCGATCGAACCGAAGCTTAGAAGCTATATTTCGTTCCGTCCTCGGAGAAGGAAATCCTTTTGAGGTGGATAGGAATTTTTTTGAACTGGGCTTCAATTCATTATCACTAAGCCGCTTACATGGGCTGGTTGAAAAAAGCTTGGATGTCAAAATCCCGATCGCCCAATTATATGAATTTCCGACCTTTAATGGATTTTTGGCATCCATTGACCCTGTTTCGAAGCAGACTCAGTTAGCATTCACTCAGAGGGTTCCAAAGGGAGCTAGTGCTCAAAATCATTCTACGGCTGTAGCCGTTATTGGCACGGCTTTCCATATTCCCGGCGCGTCGGATCTTGATGAGCTTGGAAAGCTGCTGATGGAAGGCAAGTCGGGAATAAAGGAATTTTCGGAAGATGAGTTGTTAAGTGCGGGAGTCCAACCTGAGCTTCTAAAGGATGAAAATTATGTTCGGAAGTTTGGGTGGATTGAGAATATCGATCGTTTCGACCACCGGTTTTTTCAGTACTCAGCCCGTGAAGCCCAGATGATGGATCCCCAACACCGTCTGCTATTGCAGGCATCGTGGAGGGCATTGGAGGATGCAGGGCTTGCCGGTCAAGATTCCGAGTCGATCGGCAAGGTAGGGGTATTCGCAAGTTGTGGTTATAATCTGTACCAAGCACGGATTACTCCAGAAATGGCGAAGGTATACGGGGACTACAATGTTCAAATCGCAAATGATAAGGACTTTCTTGCTAGTAGGATTGCCTACAAGTTAGGATGTCGTGGGCCCGCTGTAACCATTCAAACGGCATGTTCAAGCTCTTTGGTGTCGTTAAACTATGCTGTAAACAGTCTTAGGAAGGGTGAGTGCGACTATGCCCTAGTCGGCGCATCTTCGTTATTGAGTCTTGAAAAGCAAGGCTACCTTTTCCAAAAGGACAATATTGCATCTCCTATTGGTAAATGTCTTCCTTTTGACAGCAAGGCATGTGGAACCGTACCTGCAAACGGTGTTGCAGTGGTCGTTCTGTGCCTGAAAGAAACGGCCGAAAATGGAGGCTACAGTATTCACGGTCTCATTGAGGGATCCGCTGTTAATAATGATGGGATTGAAAAGGCAGGATATACAGCTCCATCGGTGAAAGGGCAAAGGCAAGCTATTGAGGATGCACTGAAGGATGCAGGTTTGGATCCCTCGCAAGTTAGTTATGTCGAAACCCATGGGACGGGCACAATAACTGGTGATCCCATAGAATGGCAGGCGTTGACCCAAACCTATGGCCGCGGAACCGACGCTGGGCCATGTTTTCTGGGAGCCGTAAAGAGTGTCGTAGGTCATCTAGATACAGTTTCAGGACTAGTAGGCGTTCTGAAAGTACTGGCTATGTTTAGGCAGCGGAGGTTTTTCAGAAATCATTACTTTGAGAAATTAAGCCCCCTTATCGTGGATCCAGATTCCCGCTTGAAAATGGATATCCCTCCCGATCTTGACATGGATGGGGTATTTGCGGGGGTGAGCTCCTTCGGAATAGGTGGAACAAACGCCCATGTTATTCTCAAAGATCCTGGAAAACCAGAGGCCCTTGAAAATACCTTGGTTGGGGTGGCTGCTAATATCATACCGGTAAGCGCAAGAACGGGAGGGTCTCTTGAGACACAAAAATTGGAGCTGGAAAAGTATTTAGGTGATGCTACTCCGGCTGAATTTGCTGAAATATCAGCTCGTTTTGTATCCGGCCGAAAGAAATTCAGGGAAGCAAGAGGCTATTTCTACAGAAAGAATGGCAAAATTGCTTGGAATCAGAAATTAAACCATCAAGGTTCCCCTAAAACCATATTCTATTTTCCAGGCCAGGGGCTTTCGTTATCCGGTCTAGATACCAGGATTTTGGTTGAAAACAATGAATTGGGTGCCTTCATTAGAGAGAATTGCCAGTTCGTGCAATCAAGCATTGGCCATGAACTGGCCCCGTATTTCTATGGTGAACTGGACCTTGCTAACCTGCATCGATCCTCCCTTACGACCCAATTGTTCCTTTTTATCCACGAAGCAAGTGTGGCTGAATGGTTAATGGCGCAAGGGGTGAAACCGGCGATGGTCTTTGGACATAGCTTCGGTGAATACATTAGCGCGATGATTGCAGGCATTTTTACCAAAGTAGATACTCTTAAGTTAATCGAAAAACGTGGACAGATTTTGGATCGGTTTGAAGGTGAAATGGCTGCGATCTTCATGCCGAGAGATGAATTGCTATTGGAACTGCCAACTGAGTTGTCCCATTCAGCCGAAAACGGATCTGAATTAAATATCATTGCCGGGCCAGCTGACGCCATGTCAGCTTATCTTAAGAAGTTGGATAAAAGGGCAATTGTTAATAAAAAGTTGCCTGTTAGCCATCCTTTTCACAGCAAGGAACTGAATATTTATCGAGAGGAGTTTCAAACAGCGGTTGCTGAGGCAAACCCTCGTATGCCGACCATTCCCATGATAACAAACACCACCGGCAGCTTTGCGGACGGCAGTATCCTTTCTCCAGAGCAGTGGGGGAACCATCTGGTCAATGCGGTTGAGTTCCGTAAAAGTCTAAGCCTATTGGGAGTAGAAGCGGGAAACCTGGTTGTGATTGAATGTGGACCCTACAGTGGCTTAGCGAAATCTTTGCAGAGGGAAGTTCCTGAAAAGAATATTCCAGTGGTATCCATGGCGGCCTTTGATTCCGAAAATCCTATGGACGGGTTCAAGGCTGAAATATGGTTGAATGGCGTTGATGTCGCTTTCCATGGAAAACCAAACAAGAAACTCAGCAAGATCCTTCCAACCTATAGTTTTGAACAGGATATCCATTGGATTGATGGAAATGAACATAGAGTCCCTGGAGGACTGGATTTCACCGCAAACGCCGCGGAGCCCAGGTTAAGAACGATGGGTTGGAAGCAAGTCGAATTCAATTTTGAACTTGATTCAAAATCGACCCAGGGAAGGATTCTTTTTCTTGCTCCAAAGGAATGTGATTTATTTGATTGTCTAGGGAAAAGTCTTGTTAAGACCGGACGAAAGATCGATCAGGTAGATTTTTCATGGCCCAATCATTCGCACTTTGACAACCCTGATACTTCTTGGTTGAAGTCTATGAGTGACTCTGGAGAAAATGTCGATGCTATCCTTGTCGCTTTATCATCTCAGCAGGATCATACATCCTTAAGTGCGATGGAAGCAGAATTTGGGGAAATGTCAAAGCTTTGGCAATTATTCTGCAAGAAAGTGTTGGATCTTCAAATCGGCATTCCCATTCACGTCATTGTATGGGATACGGCCCAGATGAGTCCCAGTGAAACCTTGTCCCCTTCGATGAATGCCATGCTTTCCCTGATTCGCGTGACTATTCAAGAATCCCCTGAACTGAAGATAAATATTTCCGATGTCTGTTACAGGAAAAGGGAATGGCGTCCTGCAGAGGTAGACAATTTATTATATTTTGACCGCGGGTCGCCCTACCGGGCGTTGCGCGGAAGTGCTGCATTCGTGCCAATGTTAAAATGTCATATCAAGAAGACAGCACCTTTGGTTCAGTATCCAAAAGGTGCCAGGTATATGGTCACTGGTGGGGCTGGTGAGATCGGCTTAACATTGATTGAATCAATCGCTTCATTCAACCCGGCTGAATTTGTCATTGTCGGTCGTAGGACGCGCGAAGAGCTTTCTACTTCTGTGAATGATCGTATGGAATTGTTAAGGGATGTAGGTCATAAGATAGACTATCTGGCTGTAGATATAACCGATCCCGATGATTTAGCAAAATTGCAGGGCATGAAGGTTAGTGGGCTCATCCACGCAGCAGGGGCTTTTGACTTCAGGCTTTCCTCTGAGATCCAGGATATCTTGTTGACCACAGACTGGAAAGCTAAGGTAACTGGGATCATAGGATTGTTGGAAATTGTCGAGGTTGCAGATTTCATGGTTTTTTGCTCCTCCCTTCGTGCATGGGAAGGAGGAGTGGGTTGCGGATCGTATGCAGCTGCAAGTGCCTTTCTTGATGGAATCGCCAATTGGATTGCGGAAAAGTATTCCCTAAGAAGTGTCTCTTTGAACTGGGATTCCTGGGTTTCCGGAGGAATGGGAGTTGCTGAGGTGGGTCGCGGTGCCTCCCAAACTCGTGTGCAAATGGCAGGATTTGACCGGGAATCAGGGCGGAAGCTATTCCAGGAGGCTCTCAGTTTTTCCCCACATGACCAGGTGGCATGTATTGCCAGTGACTTCCCTGATGATATTTCCCAGCTGTTGGTTCCAAAGATTCATGACGCATCGAAAAGTGCCTCCAGTCAACCTTCAAGCATCATTGCTTCGGGTGATTCCCACGGAATAGTCAGGGAGATATGGAAGCATACCCTTGGGTGCGTGGTGAGCGACGAGACTGACTTTTTTGCCAGCGGCGGGGACTCAATTCTAGCTTTGCAATTGGTAAAAAACTGCCGGAGCCAAGGCATTGAAACATCAGTGCAACAAATTATAAACTACCCAAAATTTATGGAGTTTGCTCATCAGTTAGATCGAACAGAGAAATTTGACTTCAGCGGAAGAGTCCGACTTTCCCCTATCCAGCTGTGGATGCGGGGTGCTGCTGGTGATAAACTAAGAAATTGGGTCCAGAGCATCGGTTTGAAATCAAAGATACCCTTGGACTTGGCAAAATTAAATATATTGATCAAAGAATTGTTGCAAAGGCATCCCTACCTATACGCCCGATTTGACTTTGATTCTGGCGAAGCGATCGTTGAAAACGGGGTTGGACCACGGTTTGTCCTGTACGAGCGTCGACCGGACGACCAAAAGACTGGTGAAAGAGATTTAGTCGACGAGATGCGTCATCGTCTCGATCCGGCGCTAGGTTTAAACACTTGCTGGCTATTGGTGCATAAGGATGATGGGGATGAGCTGCTTATTGTAGCCAATCATATGGTCATCGATGTGTCGTCCTGGAAGTCCCTAATAGGTGAAATCGCTGAGCTATTGTTGGGGGGGAGGGAATCTTTGCCTGCCCATGCGCCATCGTATGCCTTTTGGGTGGAGGAGTTATATAAAAATGCTTCTGGTCTCACCGGAAACGCCGCCATAGATTTTTGGTCTGCCTATTTTGAGGCTAAATCAGCAGTGCCCGCGCGAAAAGTTGCTTCTCATTCCACAGCGGATAAATATGCCTCATTGGAAATATATATTTCAGAGGAAATCGGATCCAGGCTGAGGAGTGCATTGAGGGCTTATCATGGCGCAAGCCTAGAAGGGTTGTTCCTTTATTTGATTGGGCAATGTGTCTGTAAAGTTTCAAGGGAGAATGTAACTTGGTTTGAAGTCGAAGGCCAGGGCAGGGAGCTTAAGTCCGCCATGAACTTCTCGGATTCAATCGGTTGGTTTACAAGCCTATATCCGGTCGCAGTTGAGGAATATTTGGTGGATCCATCGACCGGTCTCGACAAGTTTTTCAGAGAGATGCAGGAAATGGCCGTGCACCGGGTCTTATACTCTGCGATCTCAGGCAAGCTCCCCCAGGTTGTGCAGCCTAGATTTTCCTACTTGTATTTAGGTGACGAAGATATTGCGGAGGAGAGTCCTTTACAAGTATTGCAGAATCTTGCGGGTGAACATATGGATGAAAACGTCTCTCCGTTCCATGAATTGGATTTCCTCCTCAGCTGGAGTAGAGGGAGGATCAAGCTTTCGATTGGGGGTAGGCGATCCGGGGTAATCTATGGGGCGGCTGCCGAAATTCTGGAGGAATTCAAAAATATAGCGGCTAGCTTTGCTGCGAAAGATAAAGGTTTGGATTCTGACATGGCAGAGTTGGACCTGAGTGAATCTGATATGGATGCGATCATGAAGGAAATTGAGTCATGAAACTAAGGAAACAGCGCTTTGGATAATTTAGCAATTGAAAACGATGTTGCAGTGATTGGTTGTTCCTTTCGTTTTCCAGGAGCATCGGGCCCTTCAGAATTGTGGAGGCTCCTATCCAGCCGTGGGATAGGCATACGGCAGTTTTCGACTCAGGATCTGGAAAACGCCGGCATCGACCGGGAACTAATAAATGATCCCAGGTATGTTGCAAGAAAAGGGATTATAGAAAATATTGAATATTTTGACTGTGCCTTGTTTCGCATTCCTCCCAGGGAGGCTGAGCTCTTAGCGCCGCAGCATCGTCTTCTGATGAAATCCTGCTATGAGGTGTTAGATAGATGCGGATACCTAGGAGACGGCACCCTCAGGGCCGGTCTATATGCTGGCGTTGGAACCAGTTACTACGCATTGCATCATCTTCTGCCAAATATCGGGAGACTCCAAGGCGTCGATCAGTACCAAGTCATGCTGAATAATGACGAACACGGTGCCATTAGTAGGATTGCCTATGCCTTAAATTTGAAGGGGCCGTCAGTGGCCATCAACACTGCCTGTTCAACTTCATTGACAGCTTTACACTATGCTGTTCAGGGAATCATAGCGGGAGAATGCGATATCGCCCTTGCTGGTGGTGCCTCGGTAGAAGTGCCTCAAATTTCAGGTTATCTCAGTCAAGAACAAGGAATTCAATCGGTCACGGGATATTGCCGTCCGTTCGAATCTAGGGCGGATGGTACCATTTTCAGTAATGGTTGCGGCATCGTGCTTCTCAAAGCTCTGGAGAATGCGATTCGTGATAAGGACGAAATTCTTGGGGTCATCAAAGCTACCGTGGTAAATAATGATGGATCTGAAAAGTCATCATATACTGCCCCAAGCGTCAGCGGTCAGGCACAAGCTGCTGCTGAGGCCATTAACTTATCAGGGGTATCGGTTGAAAATATTAGATTTTTGGAAGCTCATGGTACAGGAACCCATCTTGGTGATCCTATTGAGGTGGCGGCCATGGCCCAAGCCTTCGCGAAATTCACGAACAAAAAAGGCTTTTGCCGGTTAGGATCTGTTAAAGCGAATTTTGGGCATTTGGATACTGCTGCCGGAATCGCAGGACTGATCAAAGTTCTGTTGTGCATGCACAACAAGACAATCGTTGGACAGCCTGAATTTGAGACGCCGAACCGTGAATTGAATCTCGCCGAAACGGCATTTTCGGTCGGAGAGGAAAACCTTCCTTGGAATCCTGGCTCCGAAGAGACCATGTTCGCGGCTGTAAACTCCGTTGGACTCGGAGGCAGCAATGCCCATGTGATTTTGCAGAGCTATCCAAACAATAGAAAACCGACCACAAGGTTTGCCCGTCTGTTACCGGAGGTGGTACCCTTGTTGGTTTCTTCCCATTCCCCAGTTGCCTTGGAATCCGATCTGAGCAATATTTCGGCTTGGATTGAAGGTAAAGGTCCATCGGCAGGTATCATCGCGGCCGACTATTTGCGGAAAAGAAAGCCCCTCGATTTCCGCGCAGGAATTCTTTTAAACACTGAATCAGGTGCAATTCGCACTTTGTTTGACCGTCGTAAAGTGGCCAATCCAAGCGAATCCGCTGTGGCATTTATGTTTCCAGGGCAGGGCAATCTATACCGCAACATGGGGAAGAGCTTACTAACTCAGGTTCCAGGGTTCTCCGATGACTTCAAGGATGTTGAGGAACTTTTAAAGGAGCATTTTAAGGGTTTCTCCCTATCCGGCTGGTTGCAATCAGCGGAATTGGATGCCTTGGCGTCGACTATCTATCAGCAACCCGCAATTTTCGCATTTCAATATGCCATGGCTCGCAGTTTGATTCGCGAAGGAATCAAACCAACTCTTCTGCTTGGTCACAGTATTGGGGAGATTACGGCCGCCTGTATCAGCGAGATGTTCACCTTGGAAGAGGCTGTACGTGTCGTCGTTACGCGTTCGCAGTTGATGAATGAGGCGCCGCCAGGAGCAATGCTGGCGTTAGCAGGTACGGAAGAATTCGTGAGGGACCTTGCGGACAGCTTTCATATCGAGGTGGCTTGTCGCAACAGTGAGTTGCAATTTGTTCTTTCAGGTGCCCTTCAAGATGTTGCCCGCGTCGTGGCACATTGCAGGGAAAAAGATATCAGGCATAGCCTCCTGCGGACGTCACATGCTTTCCACTCCAGGTTTATGGAAGAAGCCGCTGGGAAGTTCAAGGATTTCCTTGAGGGTTTTTCCATAAGGGCAGGTGCTATTCCGATCATGTCGTCTATGGATGGGCAGAAAATGACGATGAATCCTGGGCCTACTTATTGGTCAGAGCAGCTGCGCCGCCCAGTTGATTTCCATAGAGCCGCCGGTGAAGCCATGAAGCTTGACTTGAAACTATTCTTAGATTTAGGTCCGGGCTGCCCTCTTGCTAAGGCGATATCTCTATTTGCAGATAGTGATGCGGTGAGCCAGGTTTCGGTTGGAAGGGCTAATAACGGCAAATGGGAAGATGAAATTGCCAGTTGGCAAGGAAGTCTTGTCAGTGCTTGGTGTTGCGGCATTGAAGCCAGACTTGGTGAATGGATCCCAAATTCGGGAAATGACCATCTCACAGCACTGGAGTTTCCTTCTCGGTCTTTTGACGAGCAAAAATGCTGGATCGAGCCCCCGAGTGCGTTAGATCCCAATGTAGCGTTGTCACGGGACGGCAACGAGAGCAGGGGACTATTGAGCGTGGCACAACATGCTACCCGTCAGGAGATAGAAGACTGGTTGATGCAGTCGTTGGAGAAGCTTTCAGGAGAAACCGGTTTTACCGTATCCAGCTCTTACTTTGATTTGAATCTTGAATCTATGACCATGCTCCAATTAGTCCAAGACATTATTAAGCGCTGGGGTGTTCATGTCAGGATCGCTGATTTGTTTCGAGACTTGCAGACAATTGAAGCATTGACTGGACATATATATAATAGTTTGGCTCTCGGGAGAGACCTCCCAGGGGCACTGAATGGTCGCGTTGCTAGCAAATCAGCGGAACCCTCCCGGAAAGTAGCAAGCCGCACCCAAAGAATTTACGGAGCAACACTGGGCGGTCGACCCCAAACCTCCGGTTTTTCCAAGGATCAAGCTAGATTTATCCACGACGTCATCAATGGCTATTCGCAAATGACGGCCAAATCCAAGGAAATGGCAGCTACGTCTCGGACATGGCATGCGGATTCCAGAAATATTCTGGGGTTTAAGCCATGGCTGAAAGAAGCTACATATCCAATATTTACTAGCCATGCCGATGGAGCATGCATTGTGGATGTTGATGGGAATAGCCAGATAGATTTTACCATGGGTTTCGGCGTAAATCTTTTTGGTCACAAGGCGGAATTTATTGATCTGGCGATTAGTGAACGTTTGCGGTCTGGGTGGGCATTAGGTCCCTTACCTGAGCAGTTGGTTGACCTGGCGAAAGATTTTTGTGCCATGACAGGCCATGAACGAGTAGCGTTCACTAATACGGGGACAGAAGCTATCATGGGAGCCCTGCGTCTAGCACGAACCTGCACGGGACGGGAAAAGGTCGTGGTCTTTGATGGTTCTTACCACGGAACATTTGATGGCATCATGGCCATGCCCGGTACGCGTTTAGATGAAAGCTTTCCGCTGGCGCCGGGAATTCCAGATGAATATGTGCAGAATACGATCGTACTCGAGTACGGTAGCCAGGATTCGATTAGATGGATCGCAGAGAACTCGGCTTCCATCGCGTGCGTTCTCGTGGAACCAGTGCAGAGCCGGAATCCGGGACTGCAACCGGCAGAGTTCTTGCGAGATCTTTCCCAGGTCACCAAGTTAAAGGACATTGTCCTTGTTTTTGATGAAGTCATTACCGGTTTCAGAGCTGGAATTGGAGGCTGCCGGCAGATATTTGGTGTTGACGTGGATTTATGCATTTATGGAAAGCTGTTGGGAGGGGGACTTCCCATTGGCGTGTTAGCGGGAAAAAGAAAAGTCCTTGATATGATCGATGGCGGTGATTGGAACTACGGCGATGATAGCATGCCTGGCAGCCTTAAAACCTACTTTGCCGGTACCTTCACAAAACATCCCCTTACCTTGGCAGCTATGTCTTCTGTCTTATCTTTTCTAAGGGCTGATGGGGAACGCATTCTGGCCCAACTAAACAGCAAGGTTTCTGCCTTTTGTGACAGGGTTAATGATAAGTTGACCAAAAAGGGTTATCCTGTGCGGGTCGAGCATTTTTCTTCATTGTTCCGGTTTGATTTCGGTGATGAGTTTCCGATTGAAGGTGTCTTCTACCTGATGCTTTATCAAAAGGGCATTTATGTTTGGGAAGGCAGGAATTGTTTTTTGTCGACGGCTCATACCGATAAGGACTTGGAATATCTTGAATTTGCGGCGCTGGATGCGCTAGATGTGCTATCAGAGCAAGGGTTTTTCGTAAATAAGACTACTGAGTTTGATCTGTCAGAAGGACAACGCGGGATCTGGGCGGCTAGCATGCTAGGGCAAGAGCAGTCACAGGCTTTTCATCTCTCAACGATCCTTGAAGTAAAAGATGAAGTGGATCCGGAAAAAATCAAGCGTACATTGAATAGACTGGCATCGAGGCATGAAGCGCTAAGGACTGTTTTTTCCCTTGACGGATCAACCCAGAAGATATTGCCGGATCTCACACCGGAGTTCAAGTATCAGCCAGTAGATGTCCTTGGGCAGCGTGAGACCGCCAGCAAAATAGATATCGATGCCGCGATAAGAGACTTTGTAAACCTCCCGTTTAATCTATCCCGTGGCCCCTTGCACCGTCTTGGCGTGTGGGAGCTTCCTGGAGAAGGTGCAGTTTTTGCGTTCGTTTTTCATCATATCATTTCAGACGAATTTTCGTTGGGGGTATATGCCCGTGAGTTTTTGCAGGAATTAAAGGGGAAGCCCTTGCCAAAAATATCCATGCCTTATTCCGTGGCCACCCGAAAATTGATAGAACGTCAAACCAGTCCGATTGTGGAAGAGGACATGAAGTGGTGGTTAAATTCTCTTCAGGGACTTGAAGACAAGCACTATAGCCCACTGAGGCAAAGCAGGAAGAATATTTACGAGTGCAAGGTCGTGGAGTTCGAACTGACAGAAACTGATTTACTGGCAATTCGCGAAATCAGGACATCCGCAAAGGTTACGGATTTTACGGTTTTCTATGCAGCGTCTGCCTTGATTTTACATGCAGTGGCAAAGAAAGGGAAGGTCGTTCTTGGATTTCACGCCTCTGGTCAGGAGCAGCTGAACACCCTAGATTTAATGGGGATGTTTGTTCAGGTTTTGCCTGTCGCATCTAACCTCGATGCCGGCCAGGATGTTTCTAGTTATCTGAGCGGCTTAGGTGAAAAATTATACGCTGCTTTAGAAAGATCTCTGGTGCCGACTCACGAGCTTGCTCGAAGGCTTTCAACACAGGGAAAAAGTCCAGATGTTGGAATGGTCACCTGTGTGTTTAACCTGGACAGGGCAGCGGCTCAAGACGACCTGAGTGAAGATGTCGGCATGATTACAGAAAAAAGTTTCACTGCTGAAATGAGCCAATGGGATTTTAGCGTCAATGTCATGGTCAGACCGGATCGAACAATGGTCACGATAAAGATTGCTGCCGATGTGGAAGAAAATCTGGACATCGTAAACGGGAGGGAAATTTTCTCAAATGCGATTTCCCTGCTGAAGGAATGTATTGGCGACGAGGTTGTCAGCATTTGGCGCCGAATGGGGCAATTCATAAGGAAGAAAGCAAAGGAAAAAAATTCGGAGGAACTGAATAGTTCCTTCAAAAGTTTTTTGGAGAATAGTCGAAAATGACGAATTGGACCTTGGCATGGCTGATCACTTTAAGCTTTTACGGCTGCCAGTCTAAGATTCCCAACGACTTGACAATTGCGGGACCTGATAATCAGGTACGGATTGGAAGAGGGGCGCATTCCATCCCCATCGTGCACGCGGGATCCATCCGAGATGCCTACTTCGGGATTGGTTATGTCCACGCGATGGATCGATTGTGGCAAATGGACATTCGGCGCCGATACGCTAGTGGAACCTTGGGGGAAATTATAGGTTCTTTAACAATAGAAGATGACATTTATATGCGTCATTTTCAATTAAGAGAAGCAGCCCATTCGTCTCTTGCCAGTCTGGATGAGAAGACTCGAGGGGAACTCAATGCCTATGCCGCAGGGGTCAACCAAGCTGTTTATGACGGCTGGCTACCGCCAGAGTACACTATTTTGTTCTCTGAGTTCACGGAGTGGAATGCCGAAGACTCTATTCTAGTCCAGAAGCTTATGGGCTATGATTTGGCGCAGAATGAAATACGTGAGTTGATCCGTACTGCCATTTCATCTGAAATCGGTGAAGAAAGAGCAGAAGAGATTTTGGTAAGTTCCGCTACCCAAGCTCCCGGAAGTAATGGTTGGGTTATTAGCGGTAAGTATACAGAGTCCGGAATGCCTATCATTGCGAATGACCCTCATTTAGGCATAGAGGTACCCGGAGTTTGGTACCTTGCGGGGATTTCTCTGCCAGATCATGAGGTAAAAGGAGCCTATATTGCTGGTATTCCTTATACGATTTCGGGCACAAATCAGCATATTGCATGGGGCGTGACAAACCTTATGGCTGATGTTGTTGATTTGACCGATATGGAGAGCCTCAAGAAAAGTGGCAAAATGAATTTCGACATTGTGGAAAAATCCCACAAATTTGTGACTCGATGGGGAACGACTCAGGATCATGTTATAAGAACTACCAAGTGGGGGCCAGTGCTCGGCAGTGAGTTTTCCAGTCTTTATGAAAAGGATCTGCTCATTCAGGGCGTTTGGGAACATCCACGAGATGGGACCTTGTCAGCTTTGAGTCATCTCCAGGGAGCAAAGAACGTAGCTCAGGCCGAAGAAGCCTTGAAAGGGTTTGTTTCACCTGCCTTGAATTTTCTAGTTTCAGATTCTTCGAATAACATTGCCCGTTTCATCGTAGGGTATTTGCCACAGAGGGCCAGCAGTTATGCCAAGGCATTGAATACGGATTTGCCGATAACTGATTTTTTTGCCGAACAAGTGAGTTGGGATCAGCGTCCCCATGTGGTCAACCCTCGGAAAGGGTATATCATTGCGACCAATGAGCGACCGGAAGGCCTCTCAAAGGATGTTTACATATCAGACAGTTGGGATGGTACCTTTAGATATGGGAGAATTGATGATCTGCTGTCAGCACGCATAAATTCCGCGACCAAATTTCAAGTTTCAGACCTTGCAGCCATTCAGAATGACACCGTAAGTAACCTATGGCTCGAGGTCAAACATTTGTTTTCCAAGTTGACCCTCAAGGGTAGAGATTTCCAGGAAATAACAAAACAATTCTCCGAATGGGATGGTGACTATACCTTGACGGCATGGCAACCGGTTCTTTTTGAGACTTGGAAAAAGGAGTTCATGGGACTAGTGCTTGAAGACGAATTTAGCGAGAAAGCTTGGTTGAAATTCAGGAGATTGAGAAATGCTGATCTCCTGCACAGCTTGCTGATTTCCTCAGGATCCATGGATCCCAAAACTTGGTGCGACAACAAGATCACTAAGAAAGACGAAAGCTGTAACGATATGGTGACCAGTGCATTCAGTTTGTCCCTCTTAGCATTGAAAATCAACACCCTTAGCGATGCACAGCAGCATACCTGGGGCGCGTACCACGAATCAGAATATAAGCATCTGATTCTTGGATCATTGCCGGTTATCGGAGGACTCTTAGGGTGGTCTCACCCGTCGGCAGGTTCGGACGAAACGGTTTCTCTTGGCGGCTTGCAACCGAACGGTGATTTTAAGATGGTATCGGGCCCCACTATGCGCATGATCATAGATCAAGGGGATGATTCAGTGAATAGTTTCATATTGGATACAGGGCAATCGGGTAATTTCTTCAGCGAATTCTATGATGACTTGAATGAGTTACACCGATCAGGAAAGTATGTACAAATATCCAGAGGCGAAAGTCATGACCATTGAACAATATAATTTGGCTGTTTCACCCATCCAGGAATTCTATCTGCAAAAATTTCAGGCTGGTGCGAGTCATGGTATTCAATTTGAAGTCAATTTCAGCCGCAAAGTGTCCATTGAAAACAGGCTCAGCCAGTTTGAAAAGCAAATTGATGCATTTAGAATAGGATTCAAGAAGGTCGGTAATCAATGGGAAAAGGTGCTTTTTGCCCGAGACTCGCAAGTGGCCTCTGGCTATTTGGGCGGCATGGCTTCAGATTACGACGCAGAAAGTCAGCTTATGACTTGGACTTGCCATCCTGCTGTCATGGATATTTCTTCGTTGCTGGTGCTGGCGCAGGCGGCCATCGAGGGTAGAGACTTGAATTGCAAGGTTCAATGCCATCAAGCGGATGCTTGGCTGGCAAGCCTGAAGTCAGATAGGGAGTGGGAGGTCATCAGGGAATTCTTCTCTATGGACGCTTTGCCGCCTGGTTTCACCTGCCCCCGTATAAAAGCTATCTCGGAAAAGAATCAGGATACGGTATTAGAGCGCAGCTTGCCGCTGGATCAGTCTGCAAGATTCTTTGCCAATCTGGAATCATTAGCAAAAGGTGCATTGGCTGCAGCCATGTCAATCGTCGATGCAATGTACCCTGGGAGGAAAGTCCCTATATTCATGGGGTCATCCTACCGTTGTTTATCGGATTTAGAAGGTTGTATCGGATCATTCGATGTCCAGGTACCAGTGTCCAGGATGCTTC
>JBIKVD010000227.1:0-7225 GCA_044357055.1 Oligoflexales bacterium
TGAATGCACCTTTATAAGTCGGGCAGAATCCATGACGATCACAAGAATCTATATTGATCCTGGGCGAGATGGGGAGATTCTAGCGAAAGCTAAATTTGCTTTGCTCGAGAACGTATAATTGGCATTGACCAGCGCCCTTGGACCCTGCGACAATAGGGGCAGTAGCGATGAAGAAACCTAGACTTTGTTCAAAAATTGAATCAGAGCTCTTTTGAGGGCAAGGACAGCTAATGATCGGCAAATCTAGGACGGCGCGCATAAGGCTTGGGATAATGCTATTGGTGGGGCTTAGTAACCCTCTCATGGCTAGTGAGGTTGTTACCCCCGTCGGCAAAGAAGCACCAATACACAAAATTTGTGAGCATGGCCTAGAGGCCACCCGGGTTCGCCATACAAATTGGGCTTATAACGAAAAGGAACTATGCCAACAAGCGCTGGTTTTTGACGATTGCCGCAGCGAAAAAAACGATCCCATTTATCATTTTGATTTTGTCGGGTCCAGCCCGGACAGCACGAAGATTCTGGTGATTGGTGTGACCCATGGAGATGAGCCGGAGAGTGGTGCCGTATCCTTCGCCTGGGCCGATCGATTGCTCAAGCTAAAGGATGCGCGTAACTCTTGGCGGATTATTCCAATTCTTAATCCCGATGGCCTGGCTCTGAAATCTCGTCTAAATGCCAATGGGGTTGACCTAAATAGAAATTTTCCCACCAAAGATTGGCAGGAGTCAGCGCATCAGTATTGGGGTACCAAGTCCAATAAGGATCCGCGCAGGTTCCCTGGTCCTTCCGCAGCTAGCGAACGTGAGACACGTTGCGCTATGGCGCATATTGCTGCTTTTTCTCCAGACTTTATTGTTTCGATCCATACGCCATATGGCATTATGGATTTCGATGGCCCGAAAGTGGCGCCACTCCCGAGAACGGACCTTCCCTGGGTCTCCTTGGGGCACTTTCCCGGGAGTCTAGGAAGATTTATGTGGCATGATCGCCAATTACCGGTTTTGACCATTGAACTCAACCTGCGGTCTTTCGAACGGGGACTGAAAGGCATCGAGGAACTTCAGGATCAAACGGGAACCGTGGCCCTGCGCGCCAAGTCCTCCTTAAATAAAGGACGCTCAGCATCCTTGTAGATTTCTCCTGAAGCAGGGGCTTCTCTGGCCTTTTTGCCTCTTGTAAAAAAGAAGTGGGGAAGCCAGAGCCCATATGAAGCCTCAATCAGAACATTTCAGTGCCTACCTTCAGATCCTTATCGATAGTTTTGTCGCTTCTCCCGGACCTAACATTCCTTTAGGCGAAATTGAAAAGCGTCTGCAGGATAAAGGGGTCGCAGCCCTCATGGTGGTCTTGGCGTTGCCATTTGTTCAGCCCATTCCGATCCCGGGCGTTTCCATTGTCTTGGGCTTGATCTTGATGTCTTTGGGCCTCAAAGTTGTTTTAGGCGAAAAGGGGCGTTTGCCAAAATTCCTAGCTAAGCGTGAGATTCCCGAAAGACGACTCGAAGATGTCTTGAGAAAAATCTTGCCTACCATTAAGAGGATCGAGAAACTCTTTAAGCCCAGATGGCATTTTTTCTTTCAAGTCCCTGCCAAACGCTTGATTGGCCTCTTTATTATTCTGGGTGGCCTCGCTTTATCCATGCCTTTGCCTCCCGTCATTCCTCTCTCAAATTCAATCCCCGCTTGGTCCATTCTTTGTCTTTCTTTGGGTCTCATGGAAAGAGACGGGCTGCTTGTCTGCCTTGGATTCCTGGCTGGGATTGGAACTTGGGTCTATTTTTGGCTGTGGTTTGAAGCGATAAAAATGGCTTGGGTTTCCCTCTTAAGCTACTTCTCCTAAGTCAGTTCGGCCCGGAGAAATTTCTATCGATTGCGATTGTGGTTGAGAACAAATCTGAGACAGTCAAGCGCTGCCTCGCGAGGGTAGCCAAACCTTTCAGTCAAGGTATTCAATGTCGTTTCCGCCATTTGTCGGTTTTTTGACATGACTTGTTCGTTTTTTTCTTGGGCTTCCTTGTCATTTAACATGACCTTGAAGATGGTTTGTATGTATTTCGACCGCTCCTCATAGTAGTGCCGCTTGATCTTGTCATAGATGTCACTAAAGACTTCCATAACATCTGGCAGATCGGCCTTGCGATCGATTTTCCAAGAGGCTAAGCGTCCCAACAGGCCTTCCCTAAAATCCTTTTTGTTGCTACTAATCCCACATATTTTTTCGATATCCGTCATCAGCACTTCCGAAGGGGCTTCTGAGGTCCCGGTGCGGGGGTCATAAATTTTCTCGCGCTTAACCTCGGCCACGACGTGATTGATGTATCGCCGCAGCAGATCCTCATAGCTATCGGAACTGACCAAGGTCATAGCTTCAATGGCCTCAGTCTCAAAGGTCTCGGCAAATTCGTCCTCAATTTCTCGGATGAAGCCTTCTGCATCGTGATAACCGGCACGTGGTTCGAATTGCAGGAATTCATAGAGGCTTTTATCTTTCACGAGCTCACGGAGTTCATCAAAAACAGCCATGGGTGTTAGAGAAGAATATTTCGCTGATTGTGCAGAATGGTACAAAATAGCGCGTATTTCTCGCGGGGATGCCCCAAAGCGGCCTTCGTAGATAACGGAACCCACGGATTCACGAATGATTTTTTCTCTGGCTGCCAGAAGGTTCTTAGCATCGGTCCGAGAGTAGGTAGGATATGGCGATTGATTGTTATAAATTCTCACTTTAGACTTGGGATCTAAGCGAGCTATCAATGGTCTGAGATTTTCTTCGTAGTGGTCCGGATTAGCCTGTTTTAGCCTGGTCATGACAGCCCATTTGCATAGGAGTTCTAGAGCATGAGGGCATATAGGTTTCGTCTCGCCCAGGATTTTAAGATCCCGTTGATAGATCTGCTCTTCTTGAATTGACATGAGTTGGTAAGGTACCGCTATCATGTCAAAGCGCCCGCGAAAGGAACTAAAGTCAGGAACAGACTTGAAAGCATCGAGATGCTTGTCATTGGAAGAAGCGATATAGACAATGTCTAGCATGGCGGTTGAAGAGGGCAGATTGAGTGAGCTGGTTTCGATGGTCGTCAAAAGGTATTTGAAGGCCTCGAGCGGTCTTTTAAAGAGATCTGAGAACTCCAATATTCCTCGATTAGCTTCAATGATTTCGCCGTGAGCTTCATGAATCCTGATATTCTGCAGAATCGTAGGAAGATTGGCGATATTTCGATCCATGGTCAATAGACTCTCCCTCGCGTCCAAAGACATTCGCGGTTCCACGGTGGAGAATCCGATGCGATATTGTTTCGAATAGAAGAATCTTTCGACTTGCACATAGCGCAAGACTTCGTTGATATTTCCATCACAAAAAGCTAGCAAGTTATCAAAAATAAGTTGATTGCGTTTAGACAGACCGTCCATCAGCATATGAGGGGGTATCTTGACAGCGTCTGGCGCTACACCTGATTTTTTAGCCATCCAAGTACGAAGGAGTTCTTCGCGAAAGGGCATGGGAATAAGATACAGGGGATTTTCTTTAAACTCCGAGGCAATACGGCAGGAGACGCGGTCGTCGCTTAAGTGAGCATAGCTGAGGGTCTTACCGCTGGAACGACTCGAGTCACTAAACCCAATGGTTGAGGTCTCGCCCCGGGCCTTGGGCAGGGCTCCTTTTTCTGCGGGAAAGATCCAATTGAATCGATAGACGGCCCCCTCTTCGCTCATCGAATAGAGGTTCATAGCGTGAGCTAGCGCGTCGACCGTAGAAGACTTGGCGCTGCCGTTTGGCCCATACATCAGGATTAGTTTGTTGGTCATTCCTTGAGCAACAAACTCCCCCAGGGCATGGTAGATATCTTCGTGAACCGGCTCGCAGCCGACAATTTTAGGCCTGAGATGGGTTTCTAAGTCAAACACGCGGAATCGGCGCTTCGAGTCAGAAATGGCGAGAGTGTTCTCATATTGCCCAAAGGAGTCCATGGTGTCATGCAGATAAGCTGCCGCGCTACGGATATATCTATGAGGTTGATCCAAAACCTTGTCCAGGAACTCCCAATAGGACAAGAGGACCCGTTGATGGCGAAATTTTTCTGTGATCTGTGCAGAGATGTCTGATATGGCTTGTTCGTTCATGGTGGGCTACCTCGATGAGAAATGTGGGCCATTCCATTTTTTGTGATGCGGCGTGATCTAGATCATGGTTCGCAAAGGTTATATACCGTCGAGTTCCAAAACCGATGTTGCTTGTAGATTCCATTTCTGTATGACTTATTCTAAAGCAAAAGTGATGTGATTCCTAAGAAATATGTGATAAACGTAACAAAAGCCCTCAAACAGTATTTCTCAGAAGCAGGTTGTATGAAAAAGCTGTTCATATTGGATACAAATATTCTCTTGGCCGGTCCTCGCAGTTTGTTTCAATTCGAGGAACACGATGTCGTCATTCCGATTTCTGTCATCGAAGAAGTCGACAAGTTTAAAAAGGAACAAAGTGAGGTCGGTCGAAATGCCAGAGAAGTCTCGCGCATCTTGGACCAGCTGCGCAAGCGTGGCACACTGTCGACAGGTATCACCTTATTTCCGGAGCGAGAGGATTCTGGGCAGCTCTTTGTTTATCTGGGCACCAATATGGAACATTTGCCTGATCAGTTGGCTAATAATACCGACAATCACATTCTGGCTGTTGGGTTGACCTTGCGTCGACAGTTTGAGGACAAGCGGCAGGTCGTGATCATCACCAAGGATTCCAATTTACGAATCAAGGCCGATGCTTTTGGGTTAGAGGCAGAGGATTTTGAAGCTGATAAAGTCGATATCAGTGAGCAGTATTCTGGGATCGTGACCTTGTCGGTGGACGCATCCTTGATCAACCAAATGTATAAAGCTCGAGAATTGTCATTAGATTTCCCGGAAGCCAAGGAAGCCCGCATCTATCCTAATCAGTACGTCATTCTCGTTGATAAGAATGATCCCTCCCAATTGATCTATGGCCGATATGTGGAGACCCTGGACGTCATGACGATGATCGAGCCTCATTTGGAGGGAATTTGGGGTATCTATCCAAGGAATGTGGAGCAAACTTTTGCTTTAGATGCTCTTTTGGACGACGACATAAAGCTCGTAACCCTTAGCGGTGCCGCCGGCACGGGCAAAACCTTATTGGCTATTGCCTCGGGTCTTTCCAAAACAACGGACGAGGATGCCTATCAGAAACTGCTGGTTGCGCGCCCGGTGTTTCCCCTGGGACGCGACATTGGTTTTTTACCAGGAGATCTGGACGATAAATTGAGCCCTTGGATGCAGCCGATTTACGACAACTTGGAATTGCTATTGAGTGGAGGCATGGTTGGGCGGCAAAAGAGACTATCCAAAAGCTACCAAGAACTCATAACCCAAGGCATGTTGGCGGTTGAGCCGATCACTTACATTCGCGGACGAAGCCTACCTAGCCAGTATTTTGTTGTGGACGAAGCGCAGAATCTGACTCCCCACGAAATTAAAACGATCCTTACCAGGGCTGGAGAGGGGACCAAAGTTGTCTTTACAGGCGATCCCTACCAAATTGATCACCCTTATCTCGATAGCCAAAACAATGGACTGACTTATGTGATTGAACGATTCAAGACCTCCAATATTTCAGCTCATATAGCGCTGAAACAAGGAGAGCGGAGTGAGCTGGCCACTCTCGCCTCAGAGTTACTATAGGTTCCATCCGGAAAGCACCCAACTGTCTACTGCGCCAGCTCGTGGAGCCTGTTGCTTCCTCAGCTCCGGTTTTCCTGCTTAGAAAGTTACGGAAGGGAAGTCATTGGTGTTCGCGGATGGTTTGCAGCACTTCTTCCCAGTGGCCTGCTACTTTGACCTTATTCCATGCCGCCTGGATTTTTCCTTTTGGACTTATAAGGAAACTGGCGCGCTGGATGCCCCAGTATTTCCGCCCATACATAGATTTTTCAACCCACACGCCATACTTCTGTGCAACAACATGGTCAGGATCCGAGCCTAGGGGAAAAGGGATGCCGATTTTCGCAGTAAATTTTTCATGACTCTGAACGCTATCAGGGGAAATGCCTACGATTTCGACACCAAGTTTTTTGAACTTTTTATAGTGCTCAGCAAAAGCTTCAGCTTGCTTGGTACAGCCCGACGTGAGGTCCTTGGGGTAGAAATAGAGCAACACGGAGCCTTGAGCCAGCAGTTGATTGAGACTTATCTCTTGCTGGGGGTATCCCGGGAGCTTAAATTTTGGAGCACTTTCCCCAACCTGAGGGAAGTCAGCAGTGAGCGGTAAGGTCTTTGGCATGAACACACCCTGAAAGAGTTTGTTTGAAAAATGGTAAAGATCTTTTAATTCTTAGCATGTTAGGCGTGAAAGGGCAAACAGATCCTAACATCTCTGGAGGAACACTGACCTTGAAACGAGGTCAATATTGCACGATCCAGGCACCCCGAGATTTCAGGCTTGCCGGCCATCGTAGCCGATCTTCTCACTTTGAAAAAGAGCACAATGATGATAAGAAGTAGCCTAGACGTTACGGGGAGATACTGTGCCGAAGGGCATAAATTCCTTCGGATTTTGGTCTTCGCCTAGGGGCGGAGTCAGCGACGACAGATTTTAAATTGTATTGAAGGGGATAGCTTGGAAGTTCTGAATCGTGCATCAGGTCGTTTTATGCGAGAAGTTCGTTTGGTCGGTGAGGATGGCAGCAATATCGTACTTTTTGACGAGGCGATTCGCAAAGCTGAGGATATGGGACTAGATTTAGTCATGGTCAGTGACCAGACAAAGCCTCCCGTCGTGCGCATCCAAGATTTTAAGAAAATTCAGTACGAACAGAAAAAAGCCAAAGCGAAACAGCATACCAGATCCTCAGAGTTGAAAGAGATTCAGCTCAAGGTCAACATCACGGATCATGATCTCGGAACAAAACTCGGCGCCATCGACAAATTCCTTGCTCGGGGAGACAAAGTTAAAATCACCGTACGCTTGAAGGGACGAGAGCGCGAAAACCCGGAACGCGCCTCACAATTGATACAAAAGGTCGTGGCCCAAGTGAAAGCCAAAGTCAATATGTTGAGTGGTCCCATCGCTGGGGTCCTATTGGAGCCAGAAAAAACCAAGTAAGGCCTGTTCCTTGGGCCTTTGACCACGCTCTCGTTGGCAAATAACATTTCCCGCCTTGACCACAAGTTAAAAATCGTTTCTAATTCTAAGAGATAATCAACTCATGACA
>JBIKVD010000228.1:0-7218 GCA_044357055.1 Oligoflexales bacterium
TCCGCTATCGTCAAACACAATACAGCGGCCAATTCCCTTCGATTTTTGGCGACAACAGATTTGCCCATTTTGCTTACATCCTCCATGCAAAGTGGAAGCAATGAATACCTAGAAAATCCAGATGATTCACACCTAGAAACGCTTTTTACGGATCATGATGCCTTGCCCTACGAGAGAATTTTATCATGGGCAGGAACAAATGCTAATAGGGTTGAGAACGTCGTCGCTAGAGATGATAACCGGCGGCAAGCCATATGGCCGCGCGCCATACTATCTGATTCTCGCAACGAGACAATGGCCAAGCACATTGCCTCTGCCTTTGTGCAAAATCCAGAGGCGAACATTATCGCATACGGTGGTCAGATGCACATGCTTGGAAATGTTCGTTAATGCTATGACATCGAGAATCGACAAACTGCCGGCAGTAGATTGCTGGCTAAGGGAGTAAAGAGTTGGTAGATCAACTTTACCGGCGAAGGCTAGTCCCGTAACGGTGTTTGAATGTACAGCCACCGCCGTAATATCGGGGCGTTAGCCCGAGATTGACACAGAAATTTATCTAAAAGACTCAGTTCACGCGGCCAACGAGCACGGAAAGTGCCTTTGTAATAGACTTCATCTCTATTGACACACCCTCGACTTTTTCATAGAAGGCCTTTTGCTACTATCGAATACCTTTGAGGTCTACAAGTGTCTTCCTTCCCTGGAGAACCTAATGTTTTAGAAGCTTCTGGCCTAAGCTTGTCGTATCCCGGAGGTGACGGGATCAAGCAAGTTTCCATAACAATCGGTCAAGGTCGATTGTACGGATTCTTAGGCAGAAATGGAGCTGGGAAATCAACGACCATTAAAATACTGGCAGGTGTCTATCGACCGGATCACGGTCAGATTCGGTTTCTGGGAGAGACTCTCAAGGAGGTCAGTGCTGCTTGGAAGGAACAGATTGCGTATGTAGCGCAAAATCCAACGTTCTATCCCTGGTTAACAGGGCTAAGCCTAGCAAAACTCTATGGTCAGCTCTATCCCACCTTTGATCAAACTTATTTCCGTGAGTTGGCTGCAAATTTAGAGGTACCCATTGTCAAACAGATAAAGGCCATGTCTGGCGGCAACCAAACGAAATTGAGCTTAGCAGTCTGCTTAGCCTATAGACCCAAGCTCTTGCTCCTGGACGAGCCTACTGCTGGATTAGATCCTCCAATGCGCCGCGAAGTCTTGAATATCCTCAAATGGCTTAAGCAAAATGACCATTCGGCAATCCTGTTCTCCTCCCATGTTATCAGTGAAATTTCTGAGGTCAGCGATGATATTGGCATCATAGAGAATGGGAGCATGATTTTTGAAGGCCAGCCAGAGGAGCTCTTACGAGCAACAGGCAATGATACTCTGGAGGATGCATATCTTTCTCATCTTAAGACCCACAATTTGAGCTGCATCGGTGTCGCGATTGAACGTTAAATGGCAAACCTGGCTTACCTTAAGCCTTAACGAATATCGCCTGCAAATATCTAGCTGTCTAGGTTTTCTAGCCGTATCTGTCTTGATGATCCTTTTCCAGTACCTGCTCGGCGTTTCCGCTACTAAGATCAACCATCTCTACATTTTCAGCAGCAAATTCGATTTTCAATTCATTCTGATTCTCTTCTTGGGAATACCGAGCTTTTTCCATATCAGGAGTTCAGGGTACTTTCAGCTTTGGCATTCCTTGCCGCTGCGACCACTGATCCGATCCATTATTCCAGTTGTACCAGCATCTCTGACCGCCATTTCCTTCTTTGCCCTATACTTAACAATCATTATCGGCGTTGAATTCGCCAACAACAATATGTCCGTCGAATTCGCAAGTATTCTTTTTGCAAAAACCATGACCTTTGTGGCATTTTCTCTCGCCCTGGCCTTTTTCATTGCCTCCCTTGAAAAGGGGCAGATCATCTATTTACTGCTCGCTGCTTATTTGGTGGTTGCATTTGCGGCCAAACGCAATGTTCTCGAATTCTTTCCTCAACTCTATACCCTCATTGACCCGCAAACTTTTGCCTACTTAAGAACGGAAATGCCTTGGAAAGACCTCATTTTCGTCAATAGTATTACTTTCTGCCTCTTTCTGCCGGTTTTGTGGCGACAAAAGATCTTAGGGAAATGGCTAAATTTTCGCCACCGATACGAGCAGCCAGAGCATATGAGCTGGAGCAAAGCCACCGGTGCAGTGGTTGTCGCCTTTTCCTTATACTATCTCTGGATTTTCATTGAGAAGCAGCAAACGAAGAAAATTCAAGCTCAGTCAGATAGCTGGCATGAAACGATCTCCCTGAGTGCAACGGAGTCTCGGACATTTCGATTCTCTGCTGGAATTGCCAGGCTACCTTCTAAATCGACAGCCATCATGCCTGCGACTACAGATAAATTGCACAGTGTTGGTGCGATAATTTCTTCGTCTATGCATTCTCACCAAACCAGTCACTTTCCCGATCTTTCTTTGTTTGTCTTTGAGGAAGACGATTCTGATCTGAGGCCTAGTCGTGTCTCCAATCAAGAAGTGGCCGTACCTATAGTTGCAGATGATTTCCTAACTCTTTCTGCAGAGGAAATCAGTCGAACCATCTTCAATTCCGCATTCTGGCATATGAGTCATGGACGCAGCACGAGAGCAGATATCGCTTGGATCGCCGTTTGGCTAGCGGCGTACCAAGCTAAATCACCGCGTAGTTATGAGACGCCTATCGGTCGACTAAGGCTTGCCTATCTTGCAAATGCACTTTCTAGATCAGCCACCCATCCAGATTTTTGGCTGGAAATTCAACAGAGATTCGGAGACTGCGGTGCACAAGAGTTATATGAGTACTTAGGTGATCAATGGATTGAGTCGGAGGAAGTGGCGAAGAGATATTGGCAGACAGCGGATTGGGTCCTCGGACTGAGCGAAGGCAAAGATATGCTATATACTTTCCTTGGCTGGTCGCCCAGCAGCGACCAAATCATCGATATGCAATACGGAGGAACATTTAACCAATTTGTGCAAAAAGTCATCGATCACTTGAGATACGAGCCCATTGCAGATGAAATTTCAATGAACAAGCTGAAATTGGAGTTGCGAGATTTGATGGATGCTAGGATAGCAAAGGTAAAAATCATCCCAGGACTCGCACTCTATAAACTGGAAGAAAATGCCGATGTAGAAAGCAAGACATTATATCACTTAGAGGCCTACCTAAGCGGACCACAAGCTACATTACTTCAGCACCATCGGATCCTACGAATACCTCTGCTCAAGGCAGCTGATCATGAGCCCAAAAAACACCTGGCTAACGAAAAACCAACGTTAACAACCCTAGCTTTTACAAGCGAGGTATTAAGATGCCAGATAAGAAAAGACTGGCAATAGAGGCACGAAAATATATTTCGGCTTTAGCTCTTGAGGTAAAATATCAAAGGGTGTTTTTCTCCCTTTTAACGGGGGCCGCTGTTGGTGGCGCTCTAGCAAAGAAAACTCAGGGCCTGACTGCAGAGACCCGACATTTTTGGTTTGATACCATTGCGGGAAGCGATATTCCCGAATTCTCTTCTTGGTTTGGAATGGTTTTTATATTCTTATTCCTTACCCTGGGCTACGCCCCACTTAGCCCCACAAAACCTCGCGATTTTGAATTTATCAAAGCATTGCCGCTTGGCAAGAGGACACTCTTCTTGGCAAAAGTCTCCGGTCTCTTAATCGCGCTTGGCTTAGTGAATTGCACGCATGAAATCACCAGATTTCTAAAAAATGCTTTTTACGAACAACAGGGAATACTGCAGAGTTCGTTTGACATAGGCTTAAAAGATTCGTCAGCTTTGTTGCTGCCATTTTTTGCCGTTGCATCGTTGGCTACTACGAATAGCAAGAAGCTTGTCAATGTCCTTGCATTGTGCCTTTTCATTTATCTAGAAAGCACGGCACCTAATGCTGTAAGAGACTATTTACCATTCCATACAGAATATATCTCCATGCAGCTCATATACGTTGCGCTCATTTGTGTCTTTTTGTACTTCAATCTCTCGCGTTGCCTTTTTCGTCCTTCTAGCCCCCCTTCCAAGTGGCACTGGGCCAACTACAGCATCCTGGCAATCACTGCGATGGCTGTTGGCACTTTAATTGTTATAAATAGTGAATACAAACGTGACGAGTCCGGTTTTGCCATTTCTATTAGGCCTCAAAACCCGGAATCCAGCGCCCGCCCAATCCGTTCTCAACATAATCTCTTTACCTTTTGGTTTGCGGCAGAGGATCAAAAGTGGGTCGATCTGGCAAAGGATTTTGCTGATGCTGAGCTGGCGCACGGTGAGAAGATTTTTGGTTTCAAATTCAGCCGTGAACAAAGCATTATAGTGCATCTTGAGAATTTAAAAGGGGCGCAGGGAGCTGCTAGCTACAAGGAGATGTCCTTAGACATTGCCGCCATTGAGCAGTCCGAAGATCCTGCCGAAGCATTGCAGATGACTTTTCGCCATGAGCTGACTCACCTTTTTGTAACGGAAATTCTCCGCAGCGGGAAATATTCTGTAAAAAAATTCCTTGGGTTTAGCATGCTCCAAGAAGGGACTGCGGAATATATTGAATATGAACAAAAGCCACTTAGCTCGTTGGAGCTTAATAGCTTGGCTCTTCACTATTTCAGCGACACGCAATCCTTTTACGATATCCTGCGTCGGGTCTCTACTGGATCAAATTCTGATAAGATGCTCGTCTATCGTTATGGCCGCTTGTTGATTTCACATATGGTCGATGAGCTGTCTTGGGATGGCTATAAAGATTTCCTTTTGGAACTGCCTCGACTGAAGCCAGGCAAAGATTTCGGAGAATTTGACTATTGGATAAAGGGTTTGGCCGCTCAGAATCACAGCTTTGGCGATATCCTCACAAAGATCGAACGGACTCTGGCTACGACCTATGGGGAACTGATCGCAGATTTTCCCGAGGCTATTGAACTTATGGGTATGCGACTCGTTTTCCGAGATGGATGGGCCTGGATACCGGTATCAATAGACAAATTTGAGATCACTTGCCAGTATTCCGATAAGAATCACCGTATCCTTGGCAAGACACCCAAACTAGAGCATCGTGAATTCAATGCGGTGACAATCTCAGGTTGTCCTCTAGCCAATCTCCCAGATAAAGCAAATTATATTAGGGCCGCAGTTTCGCATAAGCCTCTTGATTCAGCAAAATTAAAATCCTTCCGGTTCTATACTCAATGGACCAAAATATCTGATGCCCTTATAGCCTCAGAGGATGATCCGCTCGAAGATTCTCAATAGAACAGATGTGTTAACGAGAGTCTGAAGGCGCGGATTTTTGAGCAATGTACCGAGAGTATTAGCGGAATAGGCCCATGATCCCATCTTGCTGCTCAGAGATCCATTATTCTGGGAAAATGTCGTAGTTATGCACGTAAGTGGCAAGACCAACCTCAAATGCCGCCTGTTCTTGCTTTTTGCATGTTGGAATCGGGCGAATCTCACACAATGTCTTGTTCGTTTATTCAAAACCTCCAATAACCGAAAAATTCTACTCAACCCAAACAAAGTTAACCAATGAGCTCACCGGCCCATAGCTGGTCGATAAAGTCTAAGTGGTTGAGGATAAGTATGCCATCTTCAGTCATTCTGGATTGTTGCTCACAGCAAACCAGAATTCGCTTCCGAATGTTGGCATGATCCTCGATGATAGCGCGCAAACCTTTCAGATGGTCTTTCCGCACTCGCTCCATTCCCTTCACCTCGACAGCAACTTCCATATCGCCCAGGATAAAGTCTACTTCCGCACCCGAAATTTGCCAATAGCTGAGGTCGTAATAAAGTTCTGAATAGGCTCGATGGCAATGCAGTTCATGCGCAATCCAGTTTTCGTAAGCCTTGCCAAATAGCTCGCTTCCCTGTTGAATCTTGCCTCTTTTAGCCAAACCATTGACGACCCCAACATCAAACAAATAGAATTTCGGGGCTTTGGTAACGCGGCGCTTTTCCTGTCTGGTATATGCCTCTAATTTGCGTCCGATCATGGTATCTTCGAGGATCTGAAAGTAATTGCGAACCGTTTCCGCGTCGATGCCGCAGTCACGCGCGATGGTGGAATAAGAGATGACCCCTGTGTCGCTTATAGCAGCGACTCGCAGGAACTCTGAAAAAGCTGGCAGATTGCGTACAAGGCCCTCGGCAGCAATCTCCTCTTTTAAATAGTCGGTAATATAAGACCTCACTTTGCGCAGAGGGTTCTTAGAAGTATAGTGACTTGGGATATAACCGACATTCAGCAATCGTTCCAAATCAAACGCGCCCTCTAACTCTCTACGACAAAGCCCGAACATTTCAAACCGTGTTGCTCGTCCACCAAGAAGATTGGCATGGCCCCGTCGCAATTTCCTAGCGCTTGAGCCACATAGGCCGAATATGACTTTCTGATTTTCAATTAACCACTGAACTTCATCCAATAGCTGGGGAACTTTTTGAATTTCATCGATGATGACGAGAGGCGTAGCCTTGAGAGCTAAAAGTTCTTGACGTAACTTTTGAGGAGCTTGTTGGTATTTAATGAATTTTTCTGAATTCAGCAGATCAATCCAATGAGCGCTTGGGTAAAGATGGTGCATCCAGGTGGATTTTCCTGACTGTCTTGGCCCCCAAAGAAAAAATGATGAATCTGGAATTTTATCAAGCAATATTAGACTATTAAACATAAAAAAGCCTAACTCAGTTCGGAAATTTCATAAATTTTCCAATTGCTTTTAGGATAATGTATCGATCGCCCCTTGGCAATAGCAGGTAGCGCATCGGTTTCAAAAATCCCCGCCGGTCAATTTACATTATAGAAAATATGTGCTATATGGTTTCTATTATGGAAACATTGAGATTAAAGCAATTTAAAGCCGTGGTTGATGCAGGGGGTTTACTTAAAGCCAGCGAATTATTACATATTTCCGGTGGAGGACTTTCTAAGTCGCTAAAAGTCCTTGAGCATGAACTCGGTGCGACTCTGTTTTTACAAAAAGGCAGAGGGCTGGAGCTCAGCGATCAGGGTCGAGCGTTGTATGAGCGAATCCCTGCTATACTGAGGGCTGTTGACGAACTAACCCATCTACAGGTTGGCGCCTCGGGAACGGAAAATATCCTGAGAATCGTCAGCTTTGAGGTCTTTACCACTTACTTTCTCAGCCAAATTTTTGCAACGCAGTTTCCGGGATTTGT
>JBIKVD010000027.1:0-21632 GCA_044357055.1 Oligoflexales bacterium
ATTCCGGACTTACGGGGATAGAAACGCGATGCAAAAATTCATCACAATGACGATTTTGTCTATCAGTGCATGTTATGCCACCCCTCAGGCTTTCGCACAGTCCACGGAAGAGCGCTTCCAGGATCTCTTTAAAACAGCAGGCTACGCGACCGCCTTCGGAGCTGCCCTCGGTGCCTCGATGTTGGCCTTTACCCCTAATCCCGCTTCCCAGCTGCGCCATGTGGCGGTAGGAGCCTCATTAGGCTTTATTGGGGGTAGCCTATTTGGATCTTATATTATCTTTTCGCCTTTGCTTGCCCGGGAACAAGAGACTGGGCCACAGCTATATGCCGCAAATAGAGAGTTTGCTGCCAGCACTTGGTCCGAGGCGCAAGAGCAAGACCCTGCAAGGAGCCTGGCAGTGGCTTCGCCCAAGAACACAGAGCCGCTAACGATTGCGCTGCATCCCGTGTTCTCGCAAAGAGGAATCCATGGGCTTGAGAGCAGTATTATCCTAGCGCGATTTTAGACCTACACGAGATTCTGTGTGTAGTACGCGCTAGATTTTCTGTTGTGGGGACAAACTAGAGTTTTTGGGTGTAGGACGCCGTGTAGGTTCGGCCCTCGTAGTCATAAAGGTAACTGCTGCGGGCTGGTGGTTTGACATCCGTGAAGTTCTGACAACCAACATTCACTCGCCCATCCTTTAATACCCAGGCACTGAAGCCCAAATCATACTCGCGATAAAGTGGAATTTTATCAAATTTACTGGTGGTCCCTGTTTCTTCGTCATAGCTAGAGCCACCACCATGGGAGGCGACCACTTTTTGACGTAGATTCATGGAATAGCCTTTATAATTGTAGCGAAGATTGGCACTATTTTGCCATCTTGGATTTTTGAAAGTTCCGATTCGCTCAAACTCTGGACTGCCGGAGAATCCTTTATACTTATGAGATATCTGCGTGGAATGGGTGGAATCGAAAAAGATCCGGCCCCATGCCGCCTTGGGCGTCGAAGTCTCTAATTTCAGATCATACCCGACCAATTCCTTGCGACCGATATTATGAACAGGAACAACCATCCGGCTAATTCGTCCCGTTGTGTCCCGTTCGATCAAAATTCCGTAGGAAGAAAGCTCTTGTCCGCGTTCAACAGCATCAATAACGGGGTCCTGAGCAGTGGAAACGGCGTTTTCCTGCCACAATCGCCAATAGGTGCCATGAAGGGCGAGGGAGCTAGAAGGAGCAAAAACTGTTCCTAGGCTCAGTGTCCTTGATTTCTCCTGCTTAAGATCTGGGTTCCCGCCTTTAAACACAGAACTTCCGGGAACAGAATAAGTCACGCTCTCGCCATTAATCACTTCATTTATTGTGACATCGCGATCGCTGCCGATCAAGCCCTTGTGCAAATCCGTCAGGTCTGGCGCTTTAAAACCGAGGCCGTAACTGCCGCGAAATAGCAAGGGGCTAATGGGTTGCCAGCGCAAAGCTCCTCGCGGGGAAGTCCAGGAACCAAAATCACTGTAATTATCGTGGCGCACGGCCCCCGTGAAGTCCAGGTTATTAACCACTGGCACCTTGAGCTCAAGGAATCCCGTCTTAAGCTCTCTATCTCCCACAGCCCTGGATGCCCTGTCATTGCCCAGCACGTTACCAATGGACGATTGATAGTCCACTTCGCGGCGTATTTCTTCGCTTTTGACTTCCAAGCCAGCTGCAAAATCTAAGGATCCTGCAGGCAAATCAACAATCGGCCCAGAGATCTTGAAATCCGCTCCTTGGCTGCTATTCAGCATTTCATCATAAGTATTATGGCGCGCCAAGTCTAAGGAGCCCCTTTGACCTTCTGGAGCCATGGGATTAAAGCCCTCTCCGGCGGGAGCATCGACGATAAGCCGCTTTAGTTCGGACTTCAGGCCATAACCATCCGCACCAATTAACACCTTATGATAGCGAGAGCCAAAGGCAGCCAGTTCCCACTCATAGCCAAGTCCAAACTCACCACGAAGGCCACCCAGTAAATAGATATTGTTGGTCTTTGACTTGTCCTGTTTGGGACCCAACTCTTTAAAAGCGTAGCGATAAGAAACATCATCTGTAGCTGTCGCACCTGGAAGGGGCCCACCATCTTCACCAAGGGTAGATGCTCGGGCCGCAGGTATCGTTTGATAATCCCGCTCATACAGCAAATCGGTCGTTGTCGCCCCAGCCGTGCTATTTGGGTCCCAAGTATACTCGACGCGCTGTTCGCTCATCATGACATAGGAAAAAAGGGACAAAGAATCGCTAATATCTCGCTCAAGATCAACGATCAAACTAAACTGATCTTTTTTCGGCCTATACATTGAGCCATCTCGAGACCATTCACAGAAGGTTCCTGTGCTGTTGGTTTTTATGCGGTCCGCAGGACAGTCGGCAGCGGGGTAAGACACGCCTCCAGCAGTGTAGCTTCCGGGATATCCGGCGTCAGAGGTCAACCCAGCAGTGACATCGCGATCACCCCGGAGCAGAGGCATGGACTGCTCATACTGCAAAATGGCCATGCTACGAAATTTTTCTGTCGCCACTCTAGTCGTATAGCTATAGGACCGAAATTCACTGCCTTTGCGCTGAGGTTTTTTAATGTAGGCCTTAAGGTCCGTTCCCATTTCATAATCTTTTTTGGTGATAATGTTCACCACTCCACCTATCGCATCGGAGCCATATACTGCTGAGCCAGAATCCGTCATGATCTCGATTCGCTCGACCGCATCCGCTGGGATTAAATTGGTATCAACACCGCCATTTTCAGGATCTTTAGGCAGTCTGCGCCCATTTACGAGCACCAAGGTTCGCCAACGTCCCAGACCACGCAGATCGATATTGGTCATACCCGCATCTTTGCCACCAGATTCATTGTCCTCGGAACCGAAGGAATTGACAGTCTCGTCCTTTAAGATTTCGCCCACGGTCGCAGCGCCTGACATCTCAATCTGCTCGCGACCGATGGTAATGATCGGGGAAGCTCCCTCGACATCGGTAGTCTTAATGCGAGAACCCGTCACTTCTAATTTCTCGGCCCGCTTCGACCTAGGATCAGATGGACTGACCTCGGAAGGTGTCGCCTCGCCTGCTTCTGGCCGGCTTTCTTCCTGGGTTTGGCTGAACACCGCTTCACACAGGAAACATGCAGCAGCAAGAACCGGTAGTACAAACAACAAATGGTGAACCGATCGCATAAACTCTCCTACGACTTTACCAATAACCTGAAAGAAGCTGACACTCGTTCCCGACATAGTTTCCATTCCATCTGATAAGGATTCATTTAGGTCCGTCCGAAGACGTTCAGGGGTTTAAGCGCCTCAAAGGCGCGGCCTCCAGCGCCTGAAAGCACTACCATTCAGTCCCCTGAAAGACAAGCCCTAGGCTGTTAGCCAATATTAGGAGATCGTTAAGCCAGCGTCCTTTGGCGCATTCTCGACTATTTCCCCTTGTCAGCATCGATATGCTGTGGCAAACTTACCAAATCCTGAAAAACTATTAGCGATTAGACCCTTTAACGACACACTTGTAATCTTTACATCTGCGCTTAGCGGACAGAGTGGGAAACAGAATGGCTAATGTATCTTTGCAACTCCACGGAGTTTGGCGCCGTCGTCTATCCATTTTTACCATAACTTCCTTTATGGGGTGCGCCGCCGCGGGGTGCGGAAAACCCACGGATTTCGACTACGGGGCAGGACCCGACTCAGCACAAGTAGCTGCCGCACCGCAAAAAGGCTTCAAGTTTCCTGGCGGAAAATCCAATACCCGCTTCAAGGTCGCAACCTTTAATATCGAAAACTACGGGAGCAAAGGTACCGCAGCTGACTTTACTGCGATGCGCGATGAGAAGCTGCAAGAATTCCTCATTACCCACTTTTCTGATGTCGACGTCCTTGCGGTGCAAGAAATCCTCGACCCCATTAAATTTGCGGCATTGGCTGCTTTTCGCTTTGAATGCCACGGCTATGGACCGAGTTGGCCGTCATCGCACAAACTCCTCGTTTGCCTACGCTCCGGACTTGGCTTCAAGCCTGTTGCCAACGACAACAATCTCTGGATCGAAGAACTGGGCGCAAATAGCTTGCGACCCGGTGTTCATGGAACCATTACAGATCAATCAGGTAAGTCGGAATATTTTTATATCGTCAACGTGCATCTTAAGGCGAAACCGGGAGTGCAGAATACGGCCACGCGCATGAAGCAAGCTGGTATCATCGCCGACTACCTAGATGCAGCACCTAGCGGCTTACCACAGATTGTTACCGGGGATTTCAATACGCACTTTGATGATGTCAACACCATGAATGACATATTTACAGCTAAAAATAGCGATATCGATTACATCGAAAACTCCCTGCCAAAGACTTACCTCTACTCCAGCGCCGGCAAGAAATTCGATCATTATTGGTTTTCAAAAATCGTCGTCAACTCCACGGATGTGGACGTCAGCTCCACAATGCCTTGCGCTCAAGACACGGATGCCGCCAGTTACGCAGACTACAAGAAATTTATCTCGGATCACTGCCCGGTATTCGTTTCACTGCAAGCAAACTAATTCTGCAAGCAAACTCGTTCTTCTCTCCTCGCTTTGACGTTCTCGATTCCGCAAGACTTCAAGCGAATCATCTTGTTTTTCTGCAGTTTCTCAACTATAAGTACTCCACACTAAGCCCCATTGCTTTGAGGAGTCACTCATGCTTCCCTCGTACAAATCAGAAAAACTCTGGTCAAGACTAGAATTGTCCAAGATTACCTTGTGCTTAACACTGCTTTTACCGGCCGTTTTTCTTTCTTCCTGCAATCAGTCCAGCGCTCCCGAAAGAGCGCAGTTAGCCGCTGCGAAAGGCGGCACGAGCTTTGCGGATTATGAAAAGGAATACGGTTGGCAGTTTCAATATGATGTTGCCTTCACCAACCCCATCTGTGAGGAATACGCCTACCAAAGCGAAGTGCTCTCCAACAGTGGCAAGAGGCTAACCAGCAAACCACGTAATGCCTATTGCAAGAATTCCGACGCGAAGGTGAACGCGGCCAACCCCGATGGTGCCTTGTCGCGAATGCGTCGTTGGATTCAAGACCCGAGCACGACCGAGATCTTTCTTGCCACCCTGACTTTTTCCAATACTTCCATCCGCTACGATTTATGCCAGGCCATTGAAGAGCGTTCTGTGAAGGTCACGATGGTTCTTGACTCTCAGACCAGCCAGAAGCAGGCAGACCTTCTGCGAGCCTGCCAACCAAAAGACGGCAAGAGTTTTCCGACGGTTGTCACTCGTGGTGGAGCGGGCGGGTTGGGATTTGCTCATAACAAGTTGGTCATATTTAATCCTAACAGCGACGTTGTCCGTATCGTCTTCGCTTCCGGGAATCTTACCTCTGGTCTCGTCTTGCATCATGAAAACTGGAACTTTATCACGATCCCAGCCAAGACGCATTTTGCCGAAGCCCATCGCTGCTTGATGACTGGAATGCTGGATCATGGCGATGCTTTGGACAAGTATTCGCAGTATATTACTGACTGCAAAAAATCTATCACCTACCCTGAAGAAGGCGATATCAAGGTTTATTTTGTCCCAGGCGAAGGTGACAAAGCGCTAGAAGAAATTCGTCAGGGCCTCGCTGATTCTTATCGTGTCGACGTTGCGGCTCACCGCTTTTCACTATGGGAGCTAGTCGACGGTTTAGTTGATTTTCAGACTGGTAAAATCCCCGGTGCTGTGCGCGTTCTATTTGATGATGACGTCCATTGGAATGGCCAAGGCTTGAAGGTCGGTCTGAATACAGCATCTGAAGCTGCTCATGCCCAACGCGTGATTGATGCGGGTGCAGGCGGTCGATATTTGGAAACGAATCATGGGGGCCTTTTGTTGCACCACAACAAGTTCATCATTTTCCACGGGAATAATTCGAAGGTTTTCACCGGCGCAGGCAATTTTACCAAGTCTGCATTCGTGCAGAATTTCGAGAATTACTACGTCATCTCCAACAGCAAAATCGTGGAAAAGTACAAAACACAATATAACCATTTGTTTGGTGATCTTGCTTCCACGGTTGACTATATGCCTGCAGAGAATATTCTCCCGTAGGCGAATGAAATCTTTTTTTGGAGGAACTATGAAACTTTGGCTACAATTAACAGCTCTACTTGGATTGACGGCGGGAACAGCAATGGCTCAAGATAAATTGGCAGACGCAAAAGTTACTCACAAAGTCTATTTTGACATGGAAATTGATGGAAAGAAGGCGGGTAGAATCGTGTTTGGCCTCTTTGGCGAAACCGTACCCAAAACCGCCGAGAACTTCAGGGCGCTCGCGACGGGCGAAAAAGGTATGGGAAAGTCGGGCAAGGCTCTTCACTATAAAGGCAGCCCCTTCCACCGCGTCATCCCCCAATTCATGCTACAAGGCGGGGATATCACCATGGGTAATGGCATGGGCGGCGAAAGCGTCTACGGGGAGAAATTTGCAGATGAAAATTTCAAACTGAAGCACGAAATTCCTGGCTTGCTGAGCATGGCAAACGCCGGGCCAAATACCAATGGATCACAGTTTTTCATCACCACCGTTGTTACATCCTGGCTTGATGGCAAGCACGTTGTGTTTGGCAAAGTACTCGAAGGCATGGAGCTCGTTAAAACCATTGAAGGCCTCGGGAGTCCTAGCGGCACGCCAAAGAGCAAGATTGTAGTTGCGGATAGTGGAGAGCTGACCGACAAGACGAGCGCCAAGGCTGAAAGCAATGAAGCTCCTAGCAAAGCCGCTGCCTCAGAAAAAGAAGCCACCGGGAAAAAAGCCAGCGAAGCAAAGCCGACCGAACCGGCAAAGAAAAAGTCTTAATCGACACCTGGGTCAAATATAAGTCTTTTACAAGAGTGGCGCTATCGCGCCACTTTTTTCAACATTGTTCGATACCCTCCGCATGCTTTGAAAGTCCAAGTACTTTTTAGGGCCTTCGGCCTGACTAAGCTACATTATGTTAGCAATGAAATGCTATCAATAGATCAGGGCAAGGAGTCCACATGCTGGGAAAGCTTTCTCATTTAACCAAGACAATCATGGTTTTCTGGTCGCTGCTCATCGTCGGATCCTGCGAAGACAACAGGCCGAATCGATCCCAGTCCCATATTCCTTCCGGGATCCAAAGGCCGCGATATGAACAGCTGCTTAGCCGCTATGAAGAGATAGCAAAAAAGAACTTTGCGGAAGTTGTCAGCTACGGACAAAGTGCCAGGCAGCGACCTTTGCGTCTCCTGCGCTTTCAATTACCTTCCACACAGACAGCTAAAGTAGCCATTCTCATCACCGACGCTATTCATGGCGACGAATATCTCGGTGCGGCACTGAAAGTCGCAGAACTACTAGCCACGCGCGGCAGCCAATTGCCGCAATTCCGAGACTTTATGGAGGCGGGCGGACGCGTTTATGTCGTACCCATCGTCAATCCAGACGGATTTGCTGCCGGCACCCGCGAGAACGCAAATCGTCAGGATCTCAATCGAGACTTTCCGGATCAAGTCCACAATGTCGGTGGTCTAGAACAGCCTGAGACTAAGAATTTGGTCAATTACTTGAGTCAAGACCTCCAGGGGACAAAGTTAATTATGAGTTTAGACTACCATTGCTGCCAGAGTACTTTGATCTATCCTCCAGGGCGTGGCTTTTCTGTTTCGCAAGCAGCCCAACAGCAATTCCGCACCTTGGGAGCTATTGTACAAAAGCTTTTCGGTTATGCTCATGGCTCGATCACACAACTGATTCCTTATCCAGCACCTGGTGCCGCCGGTGATTATCTTCACAAGCACTTCGGCTCACTTGCCTTAGGTTTTGAAGGCTCTGGCAGCAATGAGACGCAAAAATATGAGACCCACCTACAGATGTGGGAGAGCTATTTTGCATGGGCGGCAGCGCAAATTCGTTAAGAGCATCTTTTCGTCACCCAGAAACCCTATCTTGCTTGACAATTTTAAGGCGGCCTTCTGCATGGGAGGATAAAGATGGCGCTGGCCTTGCGTATGACCTCAGTAATCCTTGCCATTTTTTTGCCACAATTCATGGACTTCTTCCCATGAGGGAATCCTATCGGTTTCGAAGCCAAAGGTCTTTCCCGTCGCAATTTTGCGAAAGGCTTTCATAGCCTCTAAGTGAGCGCCGGAGCGAATATAGGCCCTCATATGTTCCTGGGATTGCCATGCGGTGAGGGTGTGTTGGATTTTGTTTATTTTCTTCACCCCAGAAAAAAGGATTCCTGGAGCAGAATCTGCTTGAACTTTGCTTGGGATGGCGTGACGCCAGAATAAAAAGGTAGCCCAAAAGCTCTTAGGCTTCAATCCAGTGATGGAGACATAAAACCGCGGGGGCAGTTTTTTACTTTCGATACTCATTTGGCTTTTAGCTCCCGGCGATGGCATCAGCCCTTAGCCACGATCGATGCCGTGGCAATCATCTCTTCCAAGAGAGCCATGGAGAATTTCCCACCCATAGTAAAGGGGTCGAGTGTAGGCTTTTCAGAATACTTAAGCAGAGTGGACGGGTTGACTTTAGAAAGGTTAACCTGTCCCATCGTCCAATTGAAAAAACGTCGCTCGGTGATGTCCTCAAAAAGAAGGATTTCAACATCCGTATGCCTTGAATCGGTAACAATACTGTTGTAAAGCTGGGATACTTCTTTGCGGTTGCCCTCGAGAACTTGCATAAAAATCCTGCCGCTATAGCAGAGGATTCCTGTCACTCCAGCGCCTGGGTTATGGCTGCGCGACTGATCCAAAATGGACTCAATAAGAGCACTATCGATATCTTTTGGCGCACGACTGGCATAAAGCAAACGAACAAGCATCGACACAGCTCCATGAAATTATTTCTTTGCAATAAGTGACAAAAACTCTAGGCGTAAAGCGCTATTCTTTAAAAAAGATCCGCGCATGACTGAATTAATCATTTTGGATTCCATATCTTTGACTCCCCGCCAATGCATACAAAAATGGTCCGCTTCCATGACCACGGCCAAACCATCTGGCCGCATTTTTTCCATCAGAAGATCTGCGAGTTCTGTTACGGCCTCTTCTTGAATCTGCGGACGACTCATAACCCAATCTGTAAGCCTGGCATACTTAGATAGACCAATCAAGTTGGAGTGCTCATTGGGCATAACACCTACCCAGACTTTGCCAATGATAGGACAGAAATGATGGGAACAAGCACTGCGAACGGTCATGGGCCCAACCACAAGCAATTCATTCAGATGGCTAACATTAGGGAATTCTGTAATCGCGGGAGCCGACTGATAGCGCCCGCGGAAGACCTCATGAATATACATTTTTGCGACGCGACGACTGGTATCCTGAGTATTGTGGTCGTGCTTCGTATCAATAACCAGACTCTCAAGCAGAGCTTGCATTTTATTTGCAACTTCGTCCTGCAATTGCTCCAATTCCCCTGCATGGATAAATTCGGAAATATTGTCATTAGCAAAGAACTTTTTTCCGCTCGCTACGATACGCGCCTGAATCTTGGCGGACACGCTGCTGACAGAAAGGGCGCTGGTGCCAACGCCCTCTGCGCCCCTACCTTCTTTTTTTCCTTGATGATCACTCACGACGTCGGTCCTTACTTCGCCTGCCCCGTTAGCAAAAAACTCAGTTATGCATCATTACAATCTGAAAAGGAAACCTAGCATAGCCTCCGGGGAACGCCAAGACCGACACCTCGGCCCTACCATCAGAACGCCTCTAAAGATAAGCATCACATAAAACGAAGTGACAATTGCCTTATTTCCATTATACAGAACTAACCATAATCGTTACTATAGACCGTTGGTCATTCATTTCGCAAATTTAAGGAAAAAGTGTCGTGGAAGTATTATTGTTCCCTTTCCAAGATTACTGGTGGTTCTACCTAGCGTTCACAGGCTTCGTTCTAGGGATGCTGCTCTTAGACCTGGGTGTTTTTCATAAGCATGCCCATGCAGTGTCGATGAAAGAGTCCGCTACCTGGAGTGTGGTGTGGTTTTCTTTGGCACTTGTTTTTGGCGTCCTACTCTATTTCTATGCCTTGAATGCCTTCCCATCCGATCCAAGGTTACTCGCGATACCAGGCTTTGATGCCGCTGCCTCTGCCAAACAGGTGGGCCTCGAGTATATAACCGGCTTTATCATCGAAAAAGCCTTGGCCGTGGACAATATCTTTATCGTTGTCGTGGTCTTTAGTTATTTCTCGATTCCGCCAAAATATCAGCACCGCGTCCTTTTTTATGGCATTATCGGTGCCCTCATCTTCCGCGCTGGCTTTATTGCTGTGGGCGCTGTGCTGATGAAGTATCAGTGGATCGTCATCATCGCAGGACTATTCCTTATTGGCACAGGCCTTAAAATTCTCCTGGCTCCTGAAAAGGCTCCGGACCCTGGCAAGAACCCGGTGATTCGGCTGGCAAAAAAACTGCTGCCCGTTACGGAAAAATTCTCCGGACAGAATTTCTTCATGAAGGAGAACGGGCGCACCTATGTGACGCCTCTCTTCATGGCGCTACTGTTCATTGAGTTTTCCGATATCATTTTTGCCATCGACTCAGTACCTGCGATCTTTGCTATCACGGATGAACCCTTGATCGTATTTACCTCTAATATTTTTGCTATTTTGGGTCTGCGCTCGCTTTACTTCCTCCTTGCGGGAGTCGTCGACAAGTTTCGCTACTTGAAGTTTGGTCTTGGCTTCATCTTGATTTTCGTGGGCCTGAAAATGACTTGGCTTAACGACGCCTTTGGCGGCAAGTTTCCCGTGACTTGGTCCTTGGGTATCATCGGCCTCATTCTGGCGATTTCCATTGCGGCATCGCTGCTCATAAAACCGAAAACGCCGGCAGCAGGCTAAGGCGACCCCAGAGGTCGCCTTAGCTTAATTTAATAAAAACGAACTACCAATTCATCTTTATCTATTTAAGCAAATCATAGACGGCTCCGATAAACTCTTTGAAGGTCCGAGCTTGGATCCCAATTCTTTAACCTTAGCCAAGGAGGAGTCACTATGAAAGAGATGAGCGTCACCGAAGCCATAAAGCTTGTTAAGTCTAGTGGAAAAGCAGCTATATCGATTTATCTGAAAACCGATCATCATGAGCCAGACGGAAGGGCTAAGATCGAGAATAACCTCAAAACGCTTTATCAAACTGTTGATGAATTCATCTCCCGGACTTATGACGGTAGAACGAAAGAGCGATTGCTTTGCCCGCTCAAGCGCTCTATCGACACCTTTAAGCCCGTGCGTCGGCCCGGTGGAATCGCCATTTATCACAGCCAGGATTTTACCGGCTTGGTCAATATCCCGACGCCGACGCGAGATCTCGCTGTTGCTGCTGGGAGCTACCACCTTAAACCGGTTATGAGATGTTTGCAGCTTAGGCGAAAATTTTATCTTTTGGCCCTTCGCAAGAATTACGCGGAGTTATTTTTCGTGACACCCGATGGCTCGGAACTGCTTGACCGAGTTGCGATGTTCGCTCGGCTTGGAAAATCCAGGGTAGATTTTCACCGTAGGCTTGCAAGGCATTGGTCCGTTGAAAAAGCACCGCTGTTGATTGCCGGAGAGGAAGCTTATCAGGAGGGCTTTCGACAAGCAGGCAATGATACACATCTGCTCGAATGTAGACTGAAAAGCCCGATCGATGGGCTGGATCACGAATCCTTGGTCGGGCTTGCAAACCACTTTATGGAGCAGCATTTTGCGCAAAGTGACGAGCTTGCTGTCCTTAACTTCGAAAGGGCTAAAATCTTAGGTCAAACTTCACTCCATTTGAAGGCGATCTCTCAGGCAGCGGTACAAGGCGGGATCAAGAGTCTGCTGGTTGCCGAAGACCAACATCTTTGGGGGCATCTGGACCGTTTTAGTGGTCGTTTGCAGCTTATCAAACAAAAGACCGAGGCTCGCTCAGATGATGTTTTGGACGACATCGCCGAACTGACCCTTTTGAGATGCGGAGAAGTAACCGTACTCCCAAGCCTACAAATGCCGGAAGGGGCCGCTATCGCAGCCACCCTTCATTGCAGTCCTTCGTCGACAGTCATCCCGGCTCATCATACTTTCCATCCATACTCTAAATTTAAGAGTGTGCAGCCCCTAAGGCAAATCCCCGCATAGCGTGGTTTTCGGAGCGATGCACTTTGGTTTTGGGAGGTCCACAAAACATTTTTGTGGGTCTTAGTATTAGGCTGACTCGGATGATTCCATGAGATCGGTCGTCATCTAAATCTTTAGGTCATTCATGATCGCCGCCGCAACGGGGTTCTGGATCCGCCTTTGGGCCGCAACCAGCCATAACTCTTCACTGAGATCTTGCAGCGTTCCAATGAGCACCAGGGACTTGCTCTCAATGAGTTCCTTTGCAGCAGGGAAAGCAAGGGGCACCAATCCGTCGCCATGACTCGCTAGCAGCTTCTGTACGCCCGTATCTTGTACTTCCGCAATGACATTGACGTGCAAATTACGAAGCTTAAGATAGTGCTCAACGTCTTGACGCAGCTTTGTTTGCCCGGCAGGCATGACAAAAGGCTGATCCTTGAGAGAATCAGGGAAGTCTCGCTTTAAATGGGCAAACTTTTTTGCGCCACACACGCCGACTGGCATTTTCGCGATGCATTTTGCGAAAAATCCCGCCGCCTCCCCGACGGCAGGGGGATAATTGGCGACCACTAAATCAACCCGATGGGCGCGCAGCTCACGCATAAGCTCATCATTGTGGCCACTCGAAATGGACACGACGCAGTCGTAGCTCTCTTGGGCCTTGCGGAACACTTGGTGGGTTAAGTGTTTTGGCACGGTGTCCGCAACACCAATTTGAACCTGCAACTTACTGGCTACATGATGGTCGTTGAGGGAATCGACCATTTCATCCCCCATTTTAAAAATCTCTGAGGCGTATCCCAAGACAAGACGTCCCGCATCCGTAAGCTGCAGGTGTCTCTTTGAGCGGTCAAAAAGTTGATGACCGAGAGCCTCTTCAAACTGCTTTAACTGGGTCGACAGTGTGGGCTGACCGAGTCGCAGCTTTTTCGCCGCTTTGGCAATACCGCCTTCTAAGGCAATGGTTTTGAAGTAAAGAAGATGATGGTAGTTGACCCACGGTTTTTGTCCCATAACGCTTCTGCCTTTCCATTACTTCGCTTTTACAAAACCTAATCGTCGCTATTATCCATTTTAGCAAATTAAGGTTTTGCGCGATACTAGCAACAGTCCTGGAACTGCAAAACCTTTTGCGAGGAGTAAAATATGGATATAGAAATCAGCAGGTTACTCAATGTAGCCAAGCGTTCGAAAAAAACTCTACTCGTTGTCGGAGTTCTAATACTAGCTATGACAAGTCTGGTCCTCGTCGGTGGGGGAATCCTGGCCTATAAAAGCGTGGCTTACACCACCGAGAAAGTCAAAACTTGGAATGCCGAGGGGGTCCTGCCGGTTCCTGTCGTCCCCGAACGCGGTTTCGTTGAGGGGGTGGTCCTTGGTGTTGCGGGAAGCTGGTTGGAACAGGGTCTCGCTAGTGCAGAGGTGCGAACTCTAAAGGATGGTTTAGCTTGTTTTGATGCATTGGGTGGTCCCAGCGCTCTTGAGATTGTTGATTATGTCAAAAGTCGGGCCTCCGACCATAACTTGATAACTCAGCTCAGTGGTCTAAGTGAAAAATTGGAGACCTCGGCAGCTCCGGCAAATGGACCAGCGGCATGCGCTGCATGGATCACAAATAGCTAATAGGATTTTCCAGCTTAGGAGGCTTTATGGCTATCGGTAAAAGGGTCGTTTTGTTTCTGCTTACCAACATCCTCATTCTGGTTAGTGTCTCAGTCGTCTTAAGTGTTTTAGGGGTACAGCCCTACCTTACAGCCAAGGGACTGGATTACCAGCAGCTTGCGGCATTCTGTCTCATTTGGGGTTTTGGCGGTGCTTTTATATCGCTAGGTCTTTCCCGAATCATGGCGAAATGGATGATGCGCGTAAAAGTCATCGATCCCAACTCCAGAGATGTCGACGAGCGCTGGCTTCTTGATACTGTGGGTCGCCTTGCAAACCAAGCCTCACTGCCGAAATTACCACAGGTGGGGGTCTATGAAAGCGATGACGTAAATGCCTTTGCAACGGGACCAACCAAATCACGCGCTTTGGTCGCGGTCTCTAGCGGGCTACTCCGTCGCATGAACCGCACCGAGGTAGAAGGTGTACTGGCTCATGAAGTGGCTCACGTGGCTAATGGAGATATGGTGACCATGACCCTGATCCAAGGAGTGATCAATGCGTTTGTCATGTTTTTTGCACGAATTGTTGCCTGGTCTCTCAGCCAATTTGTTGACGAAGAGAAGCGAGGAATCGTTCACTTCATCGCAGTTATTTTGTTTGAAATCGTGTTTAGCATGCTGGGAATGATTGTAGTGTCTGCCTTCTCGCGCCATCGTGAGTATAGGGCCGACCGAGGCGGGGCAAATTTAGTCGGAAAGGATAAGATGCTAGGAGCCTTGCAGTCACTGCAGCGAGGTTTGCAGACAAACATGGCCAAACCCCAGTCGATCGCAACCATGCAAATTTCTGGCGCAAAAAGACGGGGTGTGCTAGCTTTGATTTCGACACATCCACCTCTCGAGCAACGCATTGAACGGCTGAAAGCTGCTTAAATCGTCTCAAATTGGCTCTAACATTACGATAGGATGGGATATGAAAATAACGTTGGGAGTTGACAACAAAGATCGCGCCGTAATCCTTGTGGATTGGTTGAAGGCTTTGTCTTTTAAAATGCCTGAAATAGATGTGGTGCACGTGACAGAATCTTGGAGTGACGCTCCTTTGCCTGAGCTAAAGCGCAAGGAACAAGATCTGATCACCCATTATGTCGAGATGATCGATAACGAAGCGAAGATCCTTCTCTCAGCCGTGACTGATGAGTTGACGAGTCGCCAGCTCACGAAGGTCAAAGCTCACCATCTTAAGGGATTTATCACCAATAAGCTTCTGCAGCACGCAGAAGACAACAAATCTGACTTGGTGGCTATTGCCTCTTCCAACAAAAGCCCCATTGAGGGGCTCATCGTTGGCAGCGTCGCGCGAAAAGCCGCGATAGCGTCCAAGCTTAGTGTTCTATTCATCAAGAAACCCTTAGGTCACACCAAACCTCTCACCGCAGTCTTTGCAACGGACCATTCGCCCTATTCGAAGCGTTGTCTTGAGGAATTCATCCGATGGGCCCCGAAGGGTTTTGCTCGCCTTGTCGTCACAACGGTCTACCCAGAACCATTTGCCCGGGCTATGGGTTCTTTTGACGGCAATTTTAAAACTGATGCGGGTGCTTGGCTGCACAGCGAGCTGGAAGACTCTAACAAAGAAGTCTGTGATCGGCTAAAGATCCTGGGAGCGGCGTGTCGATCGCGGGTCGAATCTGGTAGCGTTGGAGATACGTTGGCTCTTGTTATGAAAGAAGAGCAAGCAGACCTCCTGATCGTCGGCGCGCAAGGCCGCGGTTTTATGGAGCGCATGACCCTCGGTAGCGTCTCGTTTGATCAAGTGATGAAACGACCTTACTCTGTCCTGGTGCTGCGCGTTTAATCTCCCAACGTCCCAACTTCCGAAGCCATCTCAAAAATCCCTATGAGTTCCGATCGTGCGAATCTCCAGTAAAGCCTTATGATCTCGGGCCTGTACAGATTACGCGCATTGTCTATCTTGCGGCATGAAATGCGCGTATGCTCTTATCAAGGTGGGTTCGAATATGAAGGTGCAGAAGCAAAGTTCAGCAAAACCGCGAGTTATCATCGTCGGTGGGGGTTTTGCGGGCATCAGCACTGCAAAAATCTTGGGCGAGCATCCTGAACTTGAAGTTACCTTGATCGATCGACGCAACCACCATTTATTCCAGCCACTCTTATATCAAGTAGCCATGGCTGGCTTGAGCCCTGCCGAGATAGCGGTACCCATTCGCGGTGTCCTGTCTCGGTTTTCCAATACCGAAGTTCTGCTGGCCGAGGTGCAGGCCATCGACTTTGAAAACAAAACATTAACGACCGACATCGGTCCCAAATCCTACGACTTCTTGGTATTAGCATGCGGGGCTTGGCACAGTTACATTGGTCGAGAGGACTGGGAATCGTTTGCTCCTGGTCTAAAAACCCTAGAACAAGCCACTGAAATCCGCAGGAGAGTCCTACTGGCTTTTGAACGGGCGGAGACTTCGAGCGACAAAACGGAGCAAAAGGCCTTTCTAACTTTTGTCATTGTTGGTGGTGGTCCAACAGGTGTGGAACTCGCGGGAGCTCTGGGTGAGATTAGTCGCTTTACCTTGGTCAAGGATTTTCGTCGCATCGATTCCAATCGCACCCGAATCGTGTTGGTCGAAGCTGGCGAGCGAATTCTGAGTAGTTTTGACCCGGAGCTGTCACGCAAAGCAGCCAGAGACTTAGAAAAACTGGGTGTGCAAATTTGGACCTCAAGTCGAGTGACGGATATTACCAAAGAGGGAATCTATATTGGCCAAGAGTTTCTTCAGGCGAAAACAGTGCTATGGGCCGCTGGCGTGCAGGCAGCACCGATATCACATCTTCTTGCTGTCGAGCTTGACCCTCAAAAGCGCATTTTTGTGAATCCGGACCTTTCGATACCAGGCTTTGCCTCTGCATTTGCGGTGGGTGACTTGGCGCATTTTGCGAGGGCAGGTGGTAAGCCACTGCCGGGACTCGCGCCAGTTGCCATGCAACAAGGCCGGTGGGTCGCCGCAAATATCCTTTCTAGCTTGCGAGGGCAGCCGACCAGACCCTTCCAGTATTTAGATAAAGGTCAGTTAGCCACGATCGGCCGCAAGAAAGCCGTTTTAGAAAAAGGAAAGCTAACCATGCATGGCAACGTCGCATGGCTAGCATGGCTGTTCGTCCACGTCTATTATTTAATTGGTTTTCGCAATCGCTTGATGGTTCTTATGGAGTGGGCCTGGAGCTATTTTTTCTACAAGCGGGGCGCGCGCTTGATTGTGGATAAAGAGTGGCGAATGTTCTAATGGGCTTTCCAGACCTTTCCTCAACGGATCTTTAAAAATCTCTCAGCTACTAACCTTGTTTTTTGACCTGGCCTCCAAGCGCCTAAGTAGAGGGGTTGCCCGCGGCTCTTCAAAAAAGCAGCGGTGCTTTCTCACATTGCGGAGGGATCGGAACCTCTATTAAGGTAAGAGCCGTTGGCATGACTTCTAAAAGACTATGGGTTTTTGTGTCGACTGTGCCTTGGCGGGATGAACGAACGATTTTAGGTCCAGCTACAATCCACCCCGTCGCCATAGCAGGATCTTCCGCCAAGAATCCATGATTGCCAGAGTAATGAGGCTTGCCTTGCCAAGGTTTTCCCTCGCCTCCATCTCTCAAGGTCGTACCTAATTTTCCATAGATCGCCCCAAGAGCGTCGCCGTATTGCCATGGAGTTTTCAGTTCGGATGCCAACACGAACTTCGCGACAACATCCAAGGGCTCAAGTAAGGCCCTCATCTTCTGCAGCTGCTGTATGCCTTGCCTCTCTTCAAATCCAGTCTTGAGGTAAGCCAGGGTCATCCCCCCGCTTATTTCAAAATCTAAGGCAGATAGGGCTTCTGGCTCCGCGCCAGGGATCTTCCGCAAATTGAGCTCAGCTTGCACAGGCACTAATCCATGGTCGCCAAACACCATCACGTGGGTGGCCTCTAAAGACAATTGCTTTATAAGCTCAGCTAGATGACGATCGATCGTCTCATAAGCTGCAACAAACATCTGTGTCGCACGATCTTTGGCGTGAGGTGAAAAGGGCATCGGCAAAGCACCCAACTCACGATGAGCCACGGAGTCCAGAAGTGGTTGATACATCAAAACGACATCAAAGCGCTGGCTCTGCAGCCCCAACAAAGTCGCCCCCAGAAAAAACTTGTCGACTTGAGCTAAAACTTCGACTTCACCCTGGGGGCTTAGCCCGTGCTCCTCTGGGATATTCATGTCGGGCCAAATGAGTTGGTTTTTATCTAACTCTTGCAAGAATTCACTGGGCCCCGCCTTGGTGTTAACTCTCGGGCCGATAGAAACCGTCCAACCGCGCTCATCCCGCTTGGTAAAGACGCTGCGACCTTGGGCTGGGCCGTCTTGGGGACTTTTGTATTGAGATAATGACCAATTTTTGTCTTTTGGAAGATGGTGCATATAACCGTCGAGATGGTTGCGATTTTGGTCAAGCCATAATCCGCGCTTGTCCTGGTAGACGAGGATATCGCCACCGTCTGCGGGAATCGGTGGGGACGGATCCTTGCGCCCATTTTGGATGCCCTTGGCCCAATCTAAGCTAGCCACATATTGAAAAGCAGACTGGGTGCGAAGAGAGGAATCGGGAACAAACCAATGGGCCCCAGGAAGAAAGGTCTTGCTATCAGGATAGCTAACCCACCAATCTGCTTGGCGGTCCGGCGCATTTCCGTCAACCGCAACATAGGACACACTTAAGACTTTCAATCCCTGCTCTTGCAGATACCGCCACACAGGTTGTGATAACAATGCGGCACTGAAGCCGTTTACTTTCTCGCCGTTTCTTCGCAAAGAGTTGCTAGTGACCCCATGCCGCCCGGGACTTACGCATGTCATCGTCGAGACATGGCTTGGAGCCGTTAGGCTGACTTCGGCAGGGTGAGTTCTCTGTAAAAAGAGCCCATTTTTAAGCAAGGTACGGAAACCCCCACTCTGCAATTGTCCTTGGTCGAGCATGGTTTGCAGGATTCCGGGCATCAAACCGTCCAAACTAATGAGCACCAGCTTCGGCTTGTTGCTAGCCGACGGAGCTAAACCTTCGGCTTTTGCTACGTCGGACCACAACCGCGGGCTGATTGTGAGACTGACAACCACTAGGCTGACAAAAAAAAGTCTGCCCCAAGTAAGAGAACACAAATAGGAAATCATCATCCCTCCGAAAATCCATTTCTTGACCAAGGTCGTACAAACTTTCATGCGCAATATCGAGTACTTTCACAGATCGATTTGGCTGCTGTGCTCTGAAGCGGGATCCTATCAAAACCTCCTGCAATGGCCACTAGAACTATTGAAAATTAAACAATTTTAATAATTAATATTGATGTCTCATAAAATCGATCGTATAAGTCCCCCGCGCCAAACCCGAGCCAGAATTCCTACTAAACAACGTACGCACCAGGGAGCCTCGTCATATGAGTACGATAAACCTAACCAGAAACTGCGCAGCAACCCTCGTCGCCTTATTAGCATTCACTCTCACTTCATGCTCAGCCTTCGACTCACGTAAGGAAAGCAATCAGCGCACGCCAGAAACCTCCCCAGAAGCAGCACCAGAAGCCGAGACCTCAAGCGATGAGGACGCAGTTGATCTGTTAACCGAGGAAAATAGCGAAGAAGATACCTTGGAGAAGACCAGGAGAGAAGCGGCTGCAGCCGCTGCAGCCGCTGACACGGCTGACACGACGACAGCGGCTGACACGACGACAGCGGCTGACACGACGACAGCGGCTGACACGACGACCGCGGCTGACACGACGACAGCTACAGCAACTGATGCCATCGTCTGCAATGGCGAAACCCTCAGTGCTGAACAACTCCCTTTGTACAACAAACTATCGGCGCAGTTCGCGAGTAAAACTTGTAACGAACTCCTGGTGCTTATGGCGGATGTCGTTGAGTTAGATCTGTCGAAAGCCCCCGAAGATGCCTGTGTTAAGAGCTTCAATGACGACAAGACGGGTGAAGTTCAAAGCAAGAAATTCTTGCAAATTGGTATCGATGGTAAGATTGCTGCCAACCGCATCACAGATATCTCTTTCCTTAAGCTTTTTCCAGCACTTAAGACGCTTAACATCAGCTTCCTTCCTATTACGGACTTAACGCCTCTTGCCTCCTTGACGAATTTAGAGATTTTAAAGATCAACCGCTGCAATGTCGTTTATACCACTGCACAGTCTGCGGATTTTTTGGCTAACGACATTCCCCGCGTCAAAGATATTGCCTTTGTCACGTCGCTCCCGAAGCTGCGCGAACTTCACCTCAAAGGCAATGCTCTTAGCGACATTTCATCGATTGTCAGCTCACTTCCTGCTTTAGAATATCTCGAACTAGGCAAAGATCGTTTTACGCCAGCTTTCGCCAAAATCGAGAGCGCGAAGGGTATTGCCACCCTCACATCTCTGACCAAGTTGAACCTGGCAGGAAACCTCATCTTTGGTGATGCCCTAAGCGAAGTCGCTCTCATGGAGGGACTGGTGCAGCTGGATCTAGAAAACAACAACATAAAAGATGTCAGTGTCCTTGGCACCTTGAGCGCTTTAGTACCCAGCAACAATGCCGAGGGAAAATTGATCAATCCACTCAGGCTCTTTGGCAATCCCATTGCACGAACCGTTAGCAAAGATGATCAAAGCTGCATCAAAACTCCGCAAAACTGCCCAACGAGCACCGCGTCCGAAGCTTTGAACCTCTTCTGCAGCGGCCTCACCTCCGATGGCAAAGGCAATTGTTTGTAGGAGATATCCTCCCCGGGTGGGTACCCTTCCCACCCATGGCCTTGCTTGCCATTCCTAAACCCCATGCAATGATTAGCAGAATAGACCCGCGGAATGGGACCGGGCCCCCGTAAAAGCCTCAGCCAGAGGCCATCAAAATCCTTGAATTTTAATAGATTTTTAACAATGAATATTGATTTTTTATAGAATTTATGATATAAGCCCCCACGCGACCGAACTCGAACAAGCCTAAACATAAAACGTCTCATTTTATATGGAGCTTCTGCTTTATGAACACGATTAGATTCACAAAAATGGGCGCAGCGACCGTGGTTGCCTTATTAGCCTCCACCTTTGTCTCTTGCTCTGCCTTTGATAATTTCTATTCTAAAAATGATGGCAACAACGTTACCCCAGAGAACCTGCCCGAAAAGGATGCCTTTCAGCTCCTATCTGAAAAGCGGGCCAAGGAAGATGCCGCTGCTGCTGAAATCGCCAAGAAAGAGCAGAACAGAGCTTTTGATTCTCTTTCCAGTGATGCCAAAGATTGCAATGGGGAATCGCTGACCGCTGAGCAGCTACCTTTGTTTACCAAACTCTCAACGCAATTTGACACCAGGACTTGCCGCGAATTGATTTTGCGCTTGGCGGGCACGGAAGAGCTGGATCTTTCCAAAGCACCAGAAGAGGCTTGCGTCAAGAGCTTCAACGATGACAAGACAGGCGTGATGCAGAGTAAGAAGTTTTTTCAAATGGGCGAAGGCGATCAAATTGCTGCCGACCGCATTTCAGATATCTCCTTACTAAAATACTTTCCTAATCTGAAGACGCTCAATATCAGCTTTCTTCCTATTGCTGATCTCACGGTGTTAAGCTCTTTGACTCAGTTAGAGACCCTGAAAATCAACCGTTGTAATGTCATATACACGACGGCCCAGTCAGCAGATTTTATGGAAATTGATATTCCCCGTGTCAGCGATATCTCTTTCGTTGCGGCGATGCCAAAGCTCAGAGAACTTAGCCTTAAGGGCAATGTCTTAAGCGATGTTTCCTTGATCATCAGCTCGCTTCCTGCTTTAGAGTATCTCGAATTGGGCAAAGATCGCTTTACCCCCAACTTCGCCAAAATCACCAGCATCAAAGGAATCAC
>JBIKVD010000229.1:0-7177 GCA_044357055.1 Oligoflexales bacterium
TCCCTTGCTTATGGCTGTTGGTTGATGGCATCGATCTCTTTACTTAGATAGGTATACTTCGGGGAGCGCGAAAACTCTCCTTGCCAGTTCTTATCATTTTGTCTGCGGCTCTGACCTATTTTTAGCTACCACGAACAAAGACTTATAGATTCTCCTCGCCATGGATTCCTCTGGACGCCGGCCGCGCGGGGAGAAAATCCCATGCCGAAACGGGGTTTCTAAGGGAGATCTTGCTAAACATGACGTCATCTATGAGCTAATAATAGACTAATATTTTGGTATCTTACAAAATTTATGCACTTTCGACATACCTTGTGGTATGATACGTTCCGTTAGCCATTCGGGAGGGATTGTGGACGCAAACTTAGAGAAAATTCGACATCGTTTTATTCAAGGTGAGTACCAGTCCATCGTCGATCAGTTGCTGCACGTTCCTGTGGAAACATTTACGTCCGATTGCCTCCCCTGGCTTACGGCGTCATTAGCGCGACTTGGACGAAGTGTGGAAGCCGAAGTTCTTTGGGCTAGTGGCAGTAAGACCGCCTCATTACATTCTCAAGTTATCCATTATTTCTTTCTTGGTATCACCTATACAAGGCAGCAAAAACGCGATCAGGCCAAGAACTGCCTACGGGCTATTCTGCGCCTTAGGCAACAAAAAGCCTGCCGCCCTTTGATACATCAATTTATTGCTTTTCAGCACTATTACAACAATGAGTGGGAAAAGGCCATCCACGCAGGACACAAAGCGTGGGCTCTCGCCATGGGCCAAGGCCAAGACTACTACTGCTATTTAAGTCAAGATTTGATCGGCCATGCCAATGCCAAGTTAGGTTATGGCTCCTTAGCCCAACGACATTTGCGCCTGGCAAAGGACTTCGCTTACAAAATGAATAGCATGAGATGCATCAATGCTGTGGAAATTTCCCTTTGCCTGTACGAGGCTCAAGCAAATCCCTTTGCTTCGGGCATCTTGAAACGCCTCCAGCGCTGCCTGACGGTTCACTGCGAAGACGATTATAGCAAGGGTAGAGTTTTGTTGGAAATGACTGTGCAACACCTCTTATATGGAAATTATCACCACGCGCGCAAGTATTTAAATGAAGCCAAAATTTTCGCGTCTCAAACCGGAAATTTTGGGCATTTTCGCGAGGCCGCTGCCATTCAAGATTTCGTCAATTGGTTGACAGAGCATCCACAACAAGCCCCCAAGCCACTATCAACAACACCTCCACAGGCCGGAGAGGTTTTTAGCAAGATCTGCCAGTTTCTGCACCAGCGCTCCCCTATACTCTCGATGTGGCATGAATGGCAAGATGCGGCCGGCAGGGATCGAGCGGGGCTTTTGAAAACCATCCTTGAGCAAAAAGCACTTGGCCTACTCCCTTTTCTCTTGGACTTACCAGGTCAGATGGCTCATTTACTATCAGGACTACCTAACAAATTGGTAATCCTTATCCACCAAGATCAAGTAACAGCTGCCAAAGGCCACCTTCCTGCAAGCCAAGTCAATGTCCTGCAGCGGCTTTGCCATGGACCGCAAGATCGCAAGGATCTCGTGGAATCTTTGTGGGGCTATCAATATAATCCTCTCCGCCATGATAGCCTTGTATTCCCTCTAATCGCTAAGTTGCGCAAAGAGCTCAAGAGGTCTTTTAAGTTGGATGTGGAGCGGGTGGGCAACGCCTACTCCCTTTCGCAGCCTGTAACCTGGACGGATAGTTACAAACTCATCCATAATCCAAAATTTACCGCCCATGACACTGGCCCCATGAGCGCTTTCACTCGCAGTTATAACCCAAGGCAAAAAGAAATTCTCTCCCTGGAGCCTGGTACGGTTATCGCCGTTAAGAGCCATAAGTCTTTGCAGCACGTTTCCCGGGCCTCGGCTTCCCGTGACTTACGCGAGCTGAGCTCCCTGGGCTACTTGCAAGCTGTCGGCAAGGGGCGCGGAGCTAAATACCAACGCACCAGTATGTCCCTAGACATCGGGTCGCAAAACCTAAACCAAGTTCAGAACCCTCATTCTCATCAAGCTATCGGAGGATATTCCCTATGAAAAAGCCAATCTGGAAATTGCATTTTTCTCTCTCGCTCGCTCTAGCTCTTTCTAGCAGCAGTCTGAAAGCCACCGAAGGGCCCAACGCGGAAAGCGATACGGCCAGCAACGGCTATCTCGACCCGGATACGAACCAAGTCACAGAAATTCTCTCTTTTTCTGCCACATGCAGCACGGATGGAGTTCCCGGTTCCCTGAGCACCTCTTTTGTCAAAGGCGATCAAGTTCTCCAATTTGTGCAGGAGCAAATAGAAGTATTTTCAGAGCAAAAGATCTTTGTGGGCGATGATTCTTGGTCCATATGCCAGACGTCGGAAAAGGAAAACAACACGATCTGCAAGATCAAATTTGCTCCAAGCAATTCCTTCGCCTTGACCGCGACTCGAAGTCAGTTTGTTGACCAAGCACTGCAGTGTGCATCTGCCTTTGCTGGCATTGGCGGTCAAGACCCTCTGCAAAGCATTTGTGAGCCAGATGGTCTAATGATCCTCAGCCCAGAACAATCGCGGCAACTGGACCAGTGCCAGCCCTAACAAGCCGCAGGGAGAGATTCTTCTCCCTGCCCAGCACGACGACCTATCATGGTTCGTCGCCACCACGCATTTCTTTCGCAACCCACAAATAAGCTGAATCTAACATGCTGTTTTTGCGGATTTTTTAATCCAGCTGCAACTTAGCGCCTCAAGCTCTGCTCACAACAATTGACTTTCTACCGATACCTTAGAGAGTTCTTGAACCCCTGAGGGGAAATTTGAGGCAATCGTGTCCGTAGGGATCAGTGACAAAACCTTAGTAGCCCGCCTTAATCGCCAGCTGTCGCAAGCGCGAACGGGGCAAGCGGATGCATTGGGAAAGCTCTCTTCCGGCACTGTCTTCACACCCGAAGATCCTCGTCCTTCTGATAGAGCCCTATCGGAAAAGATGGAGTATCACCTGCGCAGCCTGTCGTCGGCGAAACGCAATGTTAATGACGCGATTTCCCTGATGCAGATGGCGGAAGGCGGCATGAACGAGATTAATAATATTATGATTCGCATGAAAGAGATCAACACCTCGGCGGCGTCGACCGTCGTCAGTGATCAAGAGCGACGTTTTCTTTTTGTGGAGTACGAAGCCTTACGCGACGAAGTGGATCGGATTGCCAAGACAACGGAGTTCAACGGCATACCCTTATTAAATGGTGATTCAGAAAAAACTCCAGAGGAAATGATCCTCAGAGTGGGTGATCCGTTTTATGATGATCAAGATATGGATCTGAATGAAATTCGCCTAACCAATCTCAAAGATGTCGTCACCACTGCCGCCGGACTTGGAATTATTAGCGCAGCGGAACTCCTTGCTTCCAGCACCGTCGAAGATGGGATTTCGGTCACCGATGCCATGGACCTTATGGAGCCTGAGGATCCAGCGCTTTTTGCGACCGTCTATGATGAGGCCGCCTATCGCTTGACCCAGCAAAGATCCGTCTATGGCGCTATCCAAGCTCGTATGCAGCGAAGCATGGACTATATTGATGTCTATCAAGAAAACTTGACCGCCGCTAAGGCTAAGATTTCGGATACGGATTATGCCACTGAGGTCGCTAAACTGGTGGATTCTCGGCTCAGACTCAGTGCCACAACCTCCCTCATGTCCCAAGCCAATATCAACGCCAGTTCTACCATCGGGCTTTTGAACTCTGTTCTCGGTTAATTTAGGCGCCAAACCTTTTGCGAGACAATCCTCTATAAAGATCCGCAACGCTGGCAAGCAACTCAGAAGTCTCCCCCATCACCTGCTCCATTATTTTGGGGGGATAATTCTGCACTTGCGCCATCCAACTGAGCTCTGAATGAATTTCGGAGTCCGAGTAACCTAATTTCCGCAGCAGGGGATTCCAAAAGGCTTCCGTTTCTTCTTGATCGACAGTGCTTTGTGCAAGCCAATTCGCTGTGAGAGATCGCAGAAATTCCGCTTTTCCTATTAAGAAGCGATCCCGACAATGGCGCAGAACTTCTACCAAACTCCTAGGAGTTAAAAGCCCCTGATGGCATAGAATCACCCCTACTTGTCCAAAATGATCAAAATTAAAAATATGATTCGTCAAAGGGGCCACTCCCACCCGTTCATAGTCATGCAGACTACGGATGAAAGTGAGCTGCCTTAGATTCCTTGGGCAAGAAGATAACAACGCCACGATTTGTTTGACGCTATCTGGGTGAATGTTAGACGCTTTCAATAGTTTAGCAAAGTAGGGCGCAGAGATTTTTTCACTCAGATAGCATTTTATAAGAGTATAGACGAGAGTATCATACTCGGCAGCATCGCCGATCAGGAGGATCGTTCCGCCAGATTTAACCTGCTGCAGCACTCTGGCGACAGCCAAGACTTTATAGCCAACATGATCACGAAGTTGATCAGTCCGCCCTTGCTTTATGTTGTAAAGTTGGTCCTTAAGCGTCACTCCCTCCCAGAACAAGCCGTCCATCTGCAACTTTTCTTGAATGGTAGCCCTTAGCTGGGGTGGCGATGAAGAGATAAAATGTAGTCCTCGCACCAAGCCGTCTGACTCATTAGGCCAACGCATCGCCTGCAACAAAAAATTGGCCCCGGGGACCGTTTGTTTTACGGCTGCGGTTTGCATCGCGGTTCGAGCAAGGTCGAGGATAGTTGCGAAGGTAGACTCATAATAAGTTTTATCGAGATCGCAGATCGTACAGAAGTCCAAGAGCTCCCCATTCGCCACCACGGATTTTCTGCAATGCAACAGTTTTTCTATTTGATACTTTCCAACCCAGTTATTTAAAAAGCCCATTATCAACACCATGCCACTTTGTGTTTCAAATCCAGGGTCCGAACTGATATAGTCCCTTATAACTACCACCAGAAGCAAATTGAGGTGTCAAAAATGACGAAGAAATTTTGCCCTTATTGTTTGCAAGAAGATGACTGGGTAGACACCGGTCGCAAATTGAAGGATGGGACCAAAATTCATACCAACCTTCAGGGCTCTCGCTGGGCCGGTAGACGCTGCCCCAGCTGCGAGAAAAGTCGCGTCAAACAAGCTATTCGCTATGATGCCTTTGACCGCGAACTTATCATCCGAGCCCTTAAAGAGCAGGGCTACGAGATTGTCAGCGACACCGTCCCTTTTAAAGTGCGCAAGGAAGGCAAGCTGTTACCAGTCGCGATCAGGAGAGCCCAAATTGTTGGCGGTCAAATTGCCATCGATGACCCCATCGGGCCATCGGAACAGCAAGTCACAATTCTGGTCTTTCAAGATGTCCGTGTCTTCAGCCAGCAAGAGATGGCCCCCTATCTGCCACGCCTTAGAGCCCTGGCCACGAACCACCCCTTATAGAGCCGCCTGACTTGGGTAGACAAGCTCCAGGGGAGGCGGTATGCTCTTGCGCAATGTAGCCAGGAGAATCTATTTGGCATCCTTGCCGCTCCAGAAGAGTCCAAAGATGAGATTTGAGCAAAAATGATAGAAAGTCGTTGGATCACCAATCTACCTAACCGCCTGACTATGATTAGGATTGGCGTCGTTCCCATTATTTTGTTGATCTACCCTCTTGGGTTTAAGCCCCTCAATTTATTCTGTGGCTTTCTCTTTGTCCTCGCTTCCTTAACTGATTTTTTTGATGGATATATCGCTAGAAGGTATAATGCTCAGTCAAAATTTGGTCAAATTATCGATCCTATCGCTGACAAACTCCTCTCAGCCGCCGGTCTGCTCGTGTTGGTGCATGCGAAACAGTTGCCCGTTATCCTTGCTGGGATCTTACTGAGCCGGGATGTTGCTATAAGCGGCCTTAGGATTATAGCTGCTGAAAATCGCATGAGCATACCCGTAAGCCAAACTGGAAAAATCAAAACTGTTTTTCAGTCGGCGGGATTGTCACTCTTAATCATTCATCAACCTGTATTTGACCTGCCGATTCAACAGGTCGGTATGATTTCCATTTGGGTTGCAGTCGCCTTGTCGATTTATTCGGCCTATTATTACATCCAAAACTACTGGCTTAGCCTATCAAGCCTGGGCAAATCAGATTTTGGCAAATCGATATAATTAGATCTTTCTGTCGAACATCCGGCCCCTTACAAAACCTGCGTCAACTTCACAAGTCAAGCTTGCCCGCCATCTACCGAAGTTCTTAAGAGAAATCGAGTCGACTCACTTGGATGGATCGTGAAAGAAAGAGTTCTTCATCCCATACCTATATCTTTCGGGCAATTCCCTGATGGGCTATTGCAACGAAAGATCACGGCGCTTATGCGCGCGCATTTTCCCGCCCTATCTTTTTTGAAGGAAGCGCCACAAGATAAAAATGATTTTGCAGGTTTTCAATTCAATCTGCTGCAAATAGCCGAAGGTGAACACAAAATCCAAGTTTCTATCCACGTCGAGGGAGGAAATAAAGCTCTCCCCAAAAAATCAAGGGCATCTGTGCACTGGGCGAATCTATTCGCCAGCGGCCAATCCGAAGTAAGTCTCATCCCTATTGTGGCAGCAGTGAGTCCCCTGATGGCAGCGAGTATGCCTAACATCTCCTTAGCCTTAGCTTGGAACAGCCGAATCGAAAAATTGAGCAAACGAAAACTGCTTTCCTTCTTACACGATGAGGCTTCGATCGCTGAATCGCTTGCCTGGTTGCGACCAGAAACGAGCCAAGTGCTGCAAAGCTACCTACAATTGCTGCAAACTCACCAAGGTCCGGAATTTCTGGAAATCCGCCTTGCGACGGATGGAATGAGAGATTCCTTTTCCATCGACTTGCAAGGACGCGGGTTTCAAGAACTTTATCTTTCCACCACCCACTTGATGAAAAAAACTAAGGGGGGTTGGTCCATGGGACTTCATGCGACCAGCGACAAGCATGTTACCTTGCAAGCTATATTTCATGATCCTGCACTGGCTTTACGGAAAACTCAGTCGCTCATTGTGGTGAGCGGTCTGCCCTATCTCGAGATTGCAGGGAAGTCCCTCAAGGAGGCTGTATAGCCATGGATCAAATGTTGTTAAAACTATTAGGCGTACGCGGTTCAAGACCAACGCACAAGAAAACCCTCCTTTCCTATGGGGGCAATTCCACCAGTATGGAGCTGAAACTCCCCTCCGAACCTTTTCACCTTTTT
>JBIKVD010000230.1:0-7165 GCA_044357055.1 Oligoflexales bacterium
CCATAACTCAATCTTTCCACTCAATCTTTACAATGACGAGGCTCTAACGCTGCACCACAACTTCAAAAGCAGCATCGACTAAACGACTTAACTGTGGCTGTATTTTCAAACTTTCCTTAGAGAAGATATCTGATATTTCCCGGCGCGCGGTCTGCAATTGCCCTTCAGCCTCAGCTTTCGCAGCCGAGATTTTTCGGGTAGCGGAGTCTTTAGATTGAGATAGAACCCTGTCTTTGGCTGCAGAAGCTGACTCACGAGCCATCGCGAGTTTCTCTTTGAGCTCACCCTCTCTTGCGGCGATGCTTCGCATCTTCTGTTCAGCTTCGTCTTTGCCACCACTGGTCAGCTGACTGCGCTTTTGATGGAGCTGCTGAAAGGGCTGCAAAAAATAAATCTTGATCACCTGCATAGCCAGCAAAAAGACAGTTGCGATTACGGCCATGACACCCGGGTTAGGGATGAGATTCAGTCCACTTGCCATATAGATAAGACCTCATAAACATAAATTGAAGTGGTGAAAACTGCGAAAAGGCTTCGTTTAAGTCCTGAACAGCCTTGGTAGCCACCAAAAACGCTATTGAGATTCGCAGGGAGAGAGAAGATCAAACGATGCTGTTGAGCCAGGTTAGAACTCTCAATAAAATCCGCAAATACAATTTCACGCCAGGATCGCGTAAATATAATAATTCCCCTGTCCTGACAAGAATCTTTTGCCTGCAATCACGTCAAATTGAACCAATGCCCGAGAAATCAGAGCGAATCAACCGACAGGCTTCATACTGAGCGAGTTCGAGAGTCCATGATTTGAATAATTCGTTCCAGTTCCGCAGCATTAAAATAGGAAAGCTCAATACGCCCCCGCGCCGGAGAGCCAATTATGCGTACTTTGGTGCGAAAGGTGGAGCGCACGCGTTCCGCTAGGTATTCAAGGTTGGGGTCCAAATCCGATGACTTTGCATCTTTTTCTTGCAGCTGACTGCTTCCTAGCCGTTTGACTCGTTTACAAAGCTGTTCCGTCTGACGAACGGTAAGATTTTTCTTTATGACAATATCACGGGCCCGCATCATGAATTTCGTATCGTCTAAACTCAACAAAGCTCTGGCATGGCCAGCTGTGAAGCGTCCCTCCAGCAAATCACCCTGTATTTCACTTGGAAGAGAAAGCAGCCTCATCATGTTTGCAATGGTTGTCCTGTCTTTCCCAATCTGTTGTGCACATTGCTCTTGAGTCAACCCTAACTCTTTAATAAGGGCAGAAATCGCCTCCGCCTCTTCAATAACATTCAAGTCAGCTCTCTGAATGTTTTCGATAAGGGCCACTCGAAGAATATCCTGAGGTGCTATATTTTTGACAATGACGGGAACCGTGCTTAAGCCTGCTAATTTTGCAGCTCGCCAGCGTCGCTCACCCGCTATTAGAATGAAAGTCTTGTCATCGTGGTCGTTCTTAATAACAACGAGAGGCTGGATAATTCCATCCTGCTTTATACTTAACGACAATTCCTTTAAGCGTTGCTCGTCGAAGAATTTTCGCGGCTGCTTTGGGTTCACCAAGATGTGATCAATCCTTGCCTGAAGCACCGCATTGCCTGCGCGAACCTGGCTTGCCTCATGCCCAGAGACATCTTTTTGTTTCGGGTCTGGATCTGCCCGGGAAGCACCCGCCACATGTTCCCTTTCAGTCTGAAAGGTAGGGGTTGTTTCAAGAGAAGTTCCCAGGAGGGAGCTAATGCCTTTTCCTAGCGCTCCTTTCCTTGCCATGGGCTTATTTTCATTGGATTGGTTGGTCATGATGTGTGAATCCCCTTTTCTCCTACCCCTCTCCCCACAGATTTCCTTTCGGGATCACGTATTGGGGTTTTTTGAACACCGTACCTTCTGATCAGAATTCCCGCCAATTCCATATAGGCTTTGGCTCCTGAACTGGAGATGTCATAGAGAATGACCGGCTTGCCATGTGACGGCGCTTCCGAGAGTTTCACATTCCTCGGGATAACCGTTGGAAAAACTTCGCTACCAAAATGGTGCCTGATGTCTTGTTCAACTTGCTGAGACAAATTGTTACGCTTGTCATACATGGTGAGCAAGATGCCCTCTTTCTCCAAATCAGGATTGAGCCTTTTCTTGATAAGCGAGATGGTTTTCAGTAACTGGGACAATCCCTCGAGGGCGTAGTATTCACACTGCAGGGGTATAAGAACCGAGTCTGCAGCCGTCAGAGAGTTTACAGTTAAAATGCCAAGGGCTGGTGGGCAATCAATAATGATGTAGTCGTAAGCCTCGCGAACGGTTTCAATAGCTTCCTTCAACCTCACTTCACGACCCAGGGCAGTCACTAATTCTATTTCTGCGCCAATAAGGTCTTGTGAAGAAGGAGCGATGTCGAGAAACTTGAGCTCCGTGTGTAGGATGACTTCCTTGATGGGATATTCCTCAACAAGCACGTGATACATATTCTCGTTATAATGCTCAGATGAGAATCCCAGACCACTTCCAGCATTGGACTGGGGGTCCAAGTCAATCAAGAGTACACGATTCTCAGCAGCAGCAAGACAAGATGCTAAATTGACGGACGTCGTTGTCTTTCCAACCCCGCCTTTTTGATTAGATACAGCAATTACTCTGGCCATCGTAGAGGTATCCTCCTGCGATTTATGGTGTATTTGCCTGGAAGATAGACCATCAACACTGCTCTTGTCTATGGGATTGTTAGAGCGAATTGTTTCACGTGAAACATTGTTTGGTGTCTCCAGTTCCTCTACCCAGAGGGTGGGTTTGCCCACTATCCATGGGTTTCTGCTTTATGACATGCTTTGCGGAGCGAGCGTCTTGGTGGAGGGTAAGGCATGAGCCTTGATTGATCAGCCCAGCTCAATGATGCTTAGGCAGATGCTAAACTCATCATGACCATTGGAATGAGCTAATGGTCGTGGAGAGTCCCAAGCGGCGCAGCGCCCTTCCTATTTCAAATGCTAGCGGATGATTCCCGGACCCCGAGTCTCGATCTCTGAATGAGGGGCCGGAAGCCTACACGATATCCCTAGTGTTCCACGTGGAACACTTTGCAGTACATTCTCCACCTCCTCCGATGGAAAATGTTTCACGTGGAACAATTGATTCGGAATTCCCATTCGGGGGGTTGAGGCGCAGCATCCCATTTTCGGGGATTCTTCGCTCTGCTCAGAATGACGAGGCGCTTTAGATTCAGCTCAGATTGTTTTACACGCATTTTGCTGCTTTTTGCTGCTTTTTGCTGCTTTTTGCTGCTTTTTGCTGCTTTTTGCTGCTTTTTGCTGCTTTTTGCTGCTTTTTGCTGCTTTTTGCTGCTTATCGACACATTTTAATGAGAATTTCCGATTTTGTCTGATTTACGACCCCACGGCGCTTCGTCGTCTTGAGCTGGAGGCGAAAGATCTCGACCTAGGTATCGATTTGGACAGTCAAAGCATCACATTCTTGGAATGCCTAACCGTGGACTAACCCGGAAGGTCTGCCCAATACCCTCTTCAGGAATGTTTCACGTGAAACAATAATTTCCAAACTCATCTCGCTTAACGCACCCACCCTCATTCTTCTTGGATAGAGCCATGCGCCATCGTGAAAAGCGAGGAGGATGGATCGGGGCCCGACCTAGCCCCATTGAGGCTTCGATCACTGCCCAATAAAGACAGATCAAGGTATATCGAGAGCATGAAATTACCCACCTCATCAGAATCGATGGAAGTGTCATGAATCAAAGTGGGTTATGGAGAAGAAGACCTTGTAGGGTCGCTATTGGGACGACCAAGAGAGGGGTATTAACAGATGCAAATATGGTAAAAATGTTTCACGTGAAACAAAAAAAGGCGGGACTAAGCCCGCCTCACAAAAACCAGTAAGCAAATTAAACGATTTTGCCCAAAAGAAGGATCGCAATAACAAATCCTAACAAGGCTTGAAGTTCCATGAATACCAGTCCGAGGATAAAAGGGACAAATGCCTGCTCACGGGAATTAGGATTCCGGGTGATACCCTCGAGAACTGCGGCCACTGCACGACCTTGACCACCAGCTGCACCAAAAGTTGCCAGGCCTACTGCCAGAGCAACACTCAGGCCTAATAGGCCATAATGGCTCATTGAGCTACCAGCACCATCCTGAGCAAAGCTAATCGCGCTAAAGCCCAAACCAGAAACCAACAAAACCAACTTCGAAAACACGTTCCTCATGACTCTCACCTCAATTAACTTTTATGGATGTACTATGATCCCGCTGGACCAAGGTCTTACAAAAACCCACTCTCAGAAAACCCGAACAAAAATCAGTGATCGTGACTCACAGCCATTGAAATATAAATACTCGTCAACAGCGTAAAGACAAAGCTTTGAACGAAAGCGACGAGCAGGCCGAAAAACGCAAGCGCCACCGGGAATCCTAAATAAGTCAGACCGGTAAAAATATCAAGTATCATATGGTCTGCAAAAACATTAATCAGCAAACGCATCGCCAAAGATACTGGCCGAGCAATATGACTAATCAACTCAATGAGCAAAAACATGGGCGCTAACCAAAGAAAAGGCCCCGCGAATTGTTTGATATATCCCGCTCCGTGCTCCTTGATACCTGCCACATTGTACAAAACGAACACGATCAGACCGATAGCCATATTGCCGCTTATATAACCAGTTGGGGAGCCCAGACCGGGTACAATACCCTCCAAATTTCCCAAGAGTACAAAAAGAAAAATCGTTAACAACAATGCGAGGTATTTCTCAAATCCATGACCAATAATGTCTTTACCCAAATTGAAGACATACGCGATAAGATTGTACAAAAAAAGATTGATGCTCCAGCGCCCTTCTGGGGTTGGATCATTACCAAAGCCATCCACATACTTGCGAAACTTCACGCCAAAGATAAAAAGAAGCAACAAACTCAACAGCGAACCAGGCACAGCCAGCCACTCCATCTCCATAGCCGTCTCGGGATGAAAACCCAAACTATGAAAAAAGGACGCATAATAACTTAATCCACTCCCAGCCGCTAAAGCGGTGACAGAATGAAATGTCGATCCCAGCAGCAAGGCTAATAATAAAAATTTTGTCCATGTTTGCATTGCGCGCAAGGCTATCTCCTAATTCACATACAAAATCAAACAGAGCCACGACCAAAACGTGATTCATATTGGCCAATATAAAGTAAAACCCAAATGGGCCACACGATGCCCAAGTGTCGCTCACTATCTATCTAAAAACCCGGTCACTGCAAAGAAAAAAGAAGCGGTACGTCATATAGACAATCCCACAGCTCTAAAATTTTAGGGTCTAAACCGAACAATCATCATCAAACCGACGAATACAAAGACATGCGTCAAATAACCTAGCAGGACCTGTAGAACTCCCGCAGACGAAGCAGACAGCCAGGCCCAATAGAAGAGCAGTCCTCCCGCCATTCCCTTTAGAAGCATAAAAAGGACAGAAAGCGATCGCATCCCTTTTACATCACCAGGATCTTCTGCCAACATTCGGGGAAACATCAATGAGAATTGCAAAGCATGCAAAAGGAAATTCCCAACGCTAGCCCACACTCCAAGAGCCAGAAACCAAGGGGAATACCAGGTTGGACGCCAAGCTTCATTCCATAACCAGGGAACAAAGCCTATCCCTGCCGAGAAAAACACCAAACGATAGAACTTTTCAGACCCTATTCCCTTTAACATCCGCAGCTTCTCGCTTCTCAATATCCAGTAACTTCTTAACCACGACGTAGTAGCCATAAATTGCAAGCACCAGACCAAATCCAATCAACCAATAACTCCAATTCCACGACTGCTCATAATGCTCATCAAGAAACTTTCCGAGGAAGTAGCCTAGCAGAAGAAAACTCAGCGCCTGCATATTGGCGCCCATGATAAAACCTAGTGCTCTCCAAGCGTTACTCAAAATGGAAATTCCTTTCCTTAAAGTCTGTGGATGAACATCTCTTGACGCACTTTAACTTACTGATATTAAAGGAAAAATAGCATATAATTTTACTTGCTACCCTACCCCACATTTGCTAGAGTCTCGCGTTACGATCAAGCGCACTTACTACGCAAAATACGGAAGCACACTTATCATGAGAAGTTGCTGTCAGGAATGGAGTACCCATTTGGGAATACAAGAAATCAATTTCTTCTATCCCAAATACACAGTGGTCTCATGGAACCAGGGGTCATGCTACCACCCCAATTTCACTTGGTTGAAATTTTAAGTTCATCATTTATTCACGCTATTCGTCCAGGACACTATTTTAAGGACACTATCTTAGACAACTATCTCAAGGACACTATGGAACCACTATTTCGCTCTGAACCGCAGAATAAATCACCAGCTGGACACTGGTCTCGAATCAAAGCCAAGCTAAAGGAATCCATTGATGAAAACCTGTTTGATACATGGATCGCTCCTCTAACCATTAAGGGTACGCGGGGAGATGATTTAATTATATCTGTTCCCAACTTGATTGTTTATCAGGGGTTACAAGAGTTTTTTGACAAGATTGATTATTGCAAAACTCTTCTGGGCATAGATGATCTGATTGTACGCTTTGAAATTGATAGCCATCAGGATAAAGGGCAAAGCAAAGAATACCGTCAAGAAGTTCCGGGGGTCGAACTCAGTCAAGGCCAGAATCCGGGTCGTAAAGATCTGTCTCCGCTGCTTTCCGAATCCTTGGTAGATAGTAGTGGGCCGTTTTCCGAGTCTGATTCTAGGGATTCCGAGCTTGCAGAAAGATCCAATGGATTTGCAAAAGTTCTTTCTACGAGACATTCCAATAGCAACTATCGCTTCGACAATTTCGTAAAGGGATCCTCAAACCAGTTTGCCCTTGCGACGTGTCAAAACGTCGCAGATAATCCTGGGCGTTCCTACAATCCTCTCTTCATCTATGGCTCTACTGGTTTGGGTAAGACACATCTAATGCACGCAGTCGGCAATCGTGTCTTGGAAGCCAACCCGTCTGCCATCGTGGTGTATATCACCACGGAACGTTTCATGAATGAGATGATCTATTGTATTCGCTACAATAAGATGTGGGAATTCCGACAACGTTATCGGCAGTGCGATGTTTTTTTAGTCGACGATATTCAGTTCATTTCAAATCGAAAAGCAACGCAGGAAGAGTTTTTTCATACGTTCAATACC
>JBIKVD010000232.1:0-7133 GCA_044357055.1 Oligoflexales bacterium
GATCACGACATGTATAGTGCAAAATGGTCTCTATTTTTACCTTTTGCTCTAGCATGACGGCCGTTAGGATCGCACTCATACGCGCAGAGGCTCTAGGACCATCAGGGATATTGATGGCATGGACTCCAGCCTGCTTTAGCACCTGAGCTTTCTCGAACATTTTTTCCATGCCCAGGCCCGCCGGCGGCAGAAGCTCTACTGAATAAACCTTCTCTCCTGAGCGGATGCTTCGTGCCCAGTTTGATTTGGGTGAAAGATCTTTCGTTTCTTGCTGCGTTGCCGTCGTCCCGGCCAAGGAAGTAAAAGTCTGCTTCTTAAATGATCCGCTGAGATTATCGCTGCCGCTGATATCGATTGGTTTGCCGTCCCCACTCTGTTGCATGGCGCGAAAATGGCGGAAAGAATTCGCCATGGCTCGGATATGCAGCGGAGTGGTGCCGCAACAGCCACCGATGAATTGCACCCCTTGTTGGAGGAAGTCCTTGGTAAATTTGGCAAAATACTCGGGCGTGGACAAATAAATCTGGCGGCCATCCACGAGTTTTGGCAAACCTGCATTGGGCATGAGGGAGAGTGGCTTGCTAGATACCGCCCGCAACTTCTCAATGGCAGTAAACATAGAAGCGGGGCCAACAGAACAATTGAGGCCGATCACATCCACGGGCCAATTGTGAAGCTGTTGCAGGGCCCAGGGCAGTGGCGTACCAAGTGGCAAGTTATAATCTGTACCGATGACGACATGGGCAAATAAGGGGATATCCGCGCTTACGTCCCGGACACCTCTGACTGCTTGATCGAGGACCGAAATGTCGGCAAAAGTTTCCAGGGAAATGCCATCGACACCCCCTTGCAACAGGGCTCGCGCTTGTTGTGCGAAAGCTGCGCGGGCCTCTTCCAATGAGGTGGGACCCCATGGCTCTATCCTAATCCCCAAGGGCCCCATGCTGCCGAGAATATAGGCGCGCCCGTTCGCACTTTCTTTGGCTAAACGCACGGCGGCAAGATTGATTTCCTCCACTTGGTCCGCGAGGCTAAACTCTCTTAATTTAAAGATATTTGCGCCCCAAGAATTGGTGGACAAGACCTCGGCACCGGCATCAAGGTAGCTCTGATGCAAACTTTTGACGATATGAGAGGAATGGAGATTGACCTCCTCGAAGCATTTATTAACGAATATGCCCATATTATAGAGTTCGGTGCCAATCGCGCCGTCAAATAGCAGTGGCGTCCGCTCACGAATCACTTGAATGAAAGGTTTCAATTTTTTAAGCCGCTTTCTCGTAGATGGTAAGGTCAGAAGCTATCTTTTACGTGGTAATTCATAGGTGGTCAAGGGCGACCTTCCCGGAGCCTTTTTGCTGGCGAGCATAGATTCTTTGCACGATTCGGTAGGGAATTGCAGCCAAATCCTGAGTTTTTTGTAAGTGATAGAGTTGACGCAAGACAGTGGGAAAGCGCTCCTGTTGAAACTCCTGCGCAAGGGCGAGATAGGTGGATAAAGCTGGGAAGCGCGACAACTTGTCAGGGTTTCGCTCCATCGTGGAAAGATGATCCCAAAAGTCACAGATAGGTGTCCCCAGGTTCAGCTGAGGAGGCAAGCACGACAACTTCCTCGTGCTCATCAGGGCTTTGATCAAGGTAGCTTCTATTTTTACATTGGGAATCGTTCCCAGGGCTAGTGCGACAAAGGATTCTAGCTCTAGGTGACCTTGAGCTAGTTTACCCCTCAAAGCTTTTAGTTCCTTGAAGGACTCAGCATTCGATAACTGCAACATTTCGTTTGCAGAAGTCTGAGGATAGACCCAGATATTTTTGTATTGGGGCTGCAGAACCTCCAACACGACTAACCAAGTGATGAGTTCCTGGTCGGCCGATGAGACTTGACCCTTAGTCAGGGTATCAAGCTGTGACAGGGCCAGGCCCTGGGAAAAGGATGTGCTTAGGGTTTGGCCTAAGAACCACAACCAGCTGGCATCTTGCAAAACCTTTTGCTCATCCGGTGTCGTCACGGCTTGTCGATCCATATTGGGGTTTGCCAGGGTCACCGAATCGAGCAAACCTCCAAGGATCGCAAGAGAGATCCACAAGCTTTGAAAACGGCAAAGGAGCAAGCAAAGGAGCAAGGGTACAGCCAGCAAGCTCAAGGTCATTGTCATCCCGGTGGCGTTCTTTCGATCCGCGGTCGATGATCCGACGACACCGCATTGGTTAGGATTCCTTTTCTTGGTACTTGCAGCTTTTGCTGTTTGTTGTGGCTCTATCTCGGACGAGGAGTTGGGTGGAGCTAAGGCCGCAATGCTGGTATCTCCGGAAAGGAATTGATGGACGTAAATTGCTGAGGTTGCCACATTGATCGTGGTTTTTTGATCATTCTGCTCATAAATAATGCCACCCCAGTTTATCCCTAAGACCTTTCCAGAGTCTTGGTCGACAAGGGCAGAGCCACTTGAACCATGGGTCAAATCGCAGTTATGACCAATACCGTAATGCAAGATGGCTTCTTTAAAGCTATGGCTAAAGACTTGTTGCACTTCGCAGTTTGTATCGGTCTTTGCGGCCAGCGGCAGATTTTGATGAAAGTGGGTGGATGGAACCAGATTTTGTGGCAGATTTGGGTAATGGACGATCCATGCTTTCCTTCCGAGCATTTCTTCTGGAAGAAACTCGGACAGTTCTACTCCGATGCTTAGGTCCGATTCTGGATCCGCGATCTTAAAGGTCGCCAGATCAAGGGTCTCATCAAAACGAAAACTTTCAGGCAGGCAAGGGTAGATGGAGGCTTCTTCTTGTTTCCTATACTGAAAGCCAAAGACCGCCTTGGTATTTGTGCAGGTTGGACTCCCAGGAGATTGGCCCTGATCCTCTTGCTTTTCTTGAGGGGCGAAACAGTGATAATTCGTGACGATTCGTCGTTCCGCTTTGGCATCAGCTTCAGGAGGCATAAGTAGGCCTGAGCAGAATTTGTAGGTATCCGAACCAACCTGCAAAACCACTAAAGGAAGAGACAGAGCTGATCCCATTGGCCCAGGATCGCCTGGTTGGGGAGGGGGCTCGTGGTTCGTGGGTTTCTTGTCTTCTCCTAACAATTCGATGTCGTCTCCACCAATAATGTATGACTGGGTGGAGAATTCCACTTTAGGTCTGCAACCCAAGGTAAACTGACTCAGCAAAAGCAGAAAAAATATTGTCCGCAGAGGAAGATGAAGAGACGATTTTTCCATAATACCCCGCGCCTCGCGTATGCAGAAGACGTTCTTGACATGGGAAACTAGGAGTGAGTATAGCAGAATTGGATGAGCCAAGGATGGGGCGACTGCAGAGAATTGCGGAAGATAAAAATAATTTGCGCCAGTTCGACGCATTTAAGGCAGATTCTTCGCGTGGGCGCAGCTAGGGCACTCAGGGCGTGGGACGGACTATTCAGGAGCTTCTTCTGAAGTAGCTTCTTCTGAATTGGCTTCAATCAACATCATTTCGGCGTCTTCGCTACCTTCAACGGGCATACTTAGCTCCGACGGTGTTGATTTCGGATCATTGCGTTTTTGTTGAGACTTGATTTCGGCCCCTTCTTTATTTGCAGCCACGCGGTCGCTGGCCGGAACTTCCCCTTTGATCTGCCGCAGGAGGGCTTGGGCTCGTTCTTTCGCGCCCAGGTCTGAAGAATCCGCTATGAGTTGCTCCAAATGTTTGGCTGCTCCAGCTAAGTTCTGAAAGCCATTTCTTTCTGTTAAAGCTAGGTGATAGAGGGCTTTCTCATGACCCGGTGCCAAGCGCAGAGCTTTTTCAAACGAACCCTTCGCTACAGCGTATTGATTCAGGCGATTGGCAGCAATCCCAGCTCCAATATGGGCCGAGACGCATTTGCTGCAGGAAGCGGTAATAGCCTGGTAGATGGGCTGTGCTTGCTGGGCATTGCCTGTGAGCAGATAGACTTCAGCCAAGTTCAAGCCTGCAGCTCTGTGGCCATAGTCGTAGGATTTTTGAAAGTGTTGGATCGCTCGGCGATACTTGTCATATCCGGCTGATTTTTCTAAAACCGTGGCCATACCAAGAATATTCCAGGCTGAGGCATGGCTTTCCTGAAGGCTAATGAGGCGGTTGGCATAGTAAGAGGCTTGCTGAAAATCCTTCATTAAGGCGTGGCCGAGAGCCATGATTTCCAGCCCGAGAAGGTCGTTGGGGTTTTTACGCAGAAAGTCTCTAGCGTCTTGAATCGCAAGTTTTTCTTGACCAGTCGCCAGCAGGGCTTTCATGCGAACTGCGGGATTTTTACTGCTGGTGTCGGCCCTAAAATCTGCCTGGGACTTCGGTGCCATCTGCGGCTGTGAAAATCCAGCGGCTACCAGGACTGAGCTTTCAGACTTAACCACGCTAGTATCACCCGTAGCATTGGTTGAATCACTTGTCGTCACGCATGAGTTGAGACTCACAAGGAAAAGGCCAATGCTTATTTTTTGCAGAATTGATTTCATAAGGGTATCTCCAACATCCACGTGGACCATTATTTCACATCCCACTGCACATAACCAAAATTAGTTGCATCACTCGTTTCCAAATAGTCAGCGTGGTTGTTCCAAAGAATCATACTGGTCCATTCCGGTGTGATGCCACCTTGTTGCGCAAGCGAAAGGGAGCGTGAATCAGATTCAGTCATGGTTTTGGTGACATCTGCGATGAGGGTGTCTTTGAGGCTTTGAAAGCGAGCCGTTTCTTGATTGGATAAGGTCTCTGCAATACTTACTTCCTCAGTATTCGTTAGGATTTTTTCAGCTCTTCGCGCCAACTGGAATTGAGCGGGTGCGCAGTGGCTTGCACTGGTTTGAAAACATGGAGCGGAGTAATAGGCTTTCATGGCGCCAAATTTTGTGGCGATTTGTTCAATCTTCTTCGCGGGATCTCTCAGTTCAAGATTAAAAATCTCTTCATCAGCACCGCTCCACGTCAATTCGGCACGATAGAACAGTAGCTCACTGCGAACATCGGCTACAGCAGCATCGCCATTGTCCAACTTCTCTTCGACAAGCTTCAGATATGGCACGAGCGGACCAAAGTCTTTTAAATCGCTGATGGATTCTCTCGCGACCACCGCGATGGCCCAGGCTTTGGTTGCATCACTGACATCAGGTTGCTTCAGCAATTGTTCTGCGTGGCTTTTGGCTAGTTTGCCATTTCCATGCTCGTGTTCGATCATCATCATCTTTTCTAAGGAAAGGGATTTTTCGGCAGAAGTATATTGTTTTGATTTCAAGCGTAGCTCGTGCATGTATTTTGCCTCAGCAAAAAGCTGCTTACCCAAGTAGACTTCAAGCAATTCGTTATTGACGTTGCGGAATTGGTCATCCTGAGGAAATTTTGCTACGAAAGTGCTGTAGTATTTGATGGTGTACTCTTCCATGGCCATTCTTTGGGCCAAATCCCCACCAAACAGCAAACTGGGCTTGTACTCTTTCGCTCCGGGATAGTTGTCTACCACTTCATTGCAGCTTTTGAGGGCAAGATTATAGTCTTTAATAGCGTGGGCCGATTGAGCCAAATGATAGAGGCCATCTGCACGTCGTGAATCACTTTGATACTTTGTCGTAAATTCTTGGAGGAATTCTTTAGCCTTTTTGTGGTTTTGATTGGCGAAATGATGTTTACCACCCATGTAAAGCGCGTCGGCTAGGAGTTGGTGCACGTTCATAACACCACTTTTCCCGCGGGGGCTGACATTCTTGTCTAGGCAGAGTTTTAGTAGCGCTACCGTGTCGTCCCAGCGCAACTGAGCCTGATACTGTCTCAGTACGAATCCAGCGGCAGGGGATGCCAACGCGTCCTGAGGAGACGTTTGGATTTGCTTTACTAATAAAGTGGCGGCTTCGTTGGGCTGATTTTGACTGTTCATCAGCAGGGCGAGCATAGCCGCATGTTGCCATTGGGTCGGATTTTGTTGGTGCAAATTTTGATAAATTTGCAGCAGTCTTTGACTATCCTCGCCAGCGGGTAAAGTGCGGTAGAAATCAGGAGTCATACTAACATGAGCGAGTTTATGCTGATCTTGGGCGGCAAGGACAGTGAATCTATAGGCCGCATTCTTGTCCTTGCTTTGACTAGCTAATTCCAAATAGATGGCAACAGCTGCCGCATATTCGGCATTCAGGCTGTACATAGTCGCTATATCACTTGCAGTTCTTTGTTGGGATTCGTCGTCCGCTTGACGTGCGTACTTAGAGGCAACTTGGATGCTCAGTTGACGTCGGGCTTTAGCGGTTGTTGGGTTCTTACCGATGCTTAGTTCCTTGGTTACGAGAGCCTGATATTTTGCTTTGTAGCCCGCGTCCTCAGGATTCTCGGTCATGGACGATAAGAGCTTCGCTTCGAACCGGAGGGGATTACCTGACTTTTGATAGTCGATTTCGTACAATTCTAGCGTTCTTTGTGCCAGGGCTTTTGCATGAGGGCTTTGATAAGCCTCTGCATTGAGGTTTTCGTAAATTGCAATAGCTTCGCTGGTTTTGCTACGCTTTACAAGGCTAAGGGCTTGGCGCTCCTTCACCGCGGCTAACTGTGGGAGGGTTTGCATTCCAGCCAGGGAAAAAGGAGCTTTGTCCCATTGCATGCCGTTTCCTTCGAGGATCTGCCAGGAGCGGATCATATGGTTCATCACGCGTTCTTGATCTTTGGGTTGCAGTTGTGCCATGTTCTTGTTGAGCTGATTACCGCTCGCTTTGACAATGTTTTGTAACTTATGAGCTGCGGCCAATCGGAGCGAAAGGGCGAGCGCGCCAGTCAGGACTTGATCCCCATGCCCCTTGGAGAGGGAGATGACTTTGCTAGCAGCTTGCATGGATTTACTTTTTGGAGCGTGAAGGGACTCATGCATAGCTAATACTAGGTTGATCTTCTGGGAAAGTTTGCGATCGATCTTCTTTTTTTCCGCAAGCTGCTTTAATCCTTTCACGGCTACACCGGAATGTCCCAATAGATAGCCTTGAGAAAAAAGGTTAAAATCCAGACGATCTATTTCAGCTGGTGCCTTGCTAGATTGGCGTAAGGATTTTGCGTGAGATATAAGCTTTTGACTGCAGTCTTGGCCGCGTTTTTTGAGACTCTGGTTTTCTTCGGCGGCGTCAGCAAGATAGAGGCAAAGAGCT
>JBIKVD010000231.1:0-7133 GCA_044357055.1 Oligoflexales bacterium
AATGTTGGGATCGTGGGTGGAAAAAACGAAAGTCGTTTTCAAGGTCTTATTCATATCTTTCATCAATTCAATGATACTGAGGCCTGTTTCTGAATCCAGATTGGCGGTGGGCTCGTCAGCTAACACCATGGCAGGTTCTGTCACCAAGGCCCTGGCCACAGCGACTCTTTGCCGCTGTCCACCTGATAATTCGCTCGGACGTTGATGGCGCTGAGAGCTCAGGCCAACACGTTCGATAAGTGCGTCAACCCGCTGCATTCTGTCCTTCTTGGACTTGCTGCCCTGGATCAAAAGAGGGAATTCGATGTTTTGGAACACATCGAGTACAGGAATGAGGTTGAATGACTGGAAAACGAAGCCGATTTTCTCCAGACGGAGTTGTGTGAGCTGCCGGTCGTTTAGTTTTGATATGGGCTGGCCATCAATGCTTAGTTCGCCACTGGTAGGAACATCCATACCGCCGATGAGATTAAGAAGCGTGGTTTTGCCGCATCCCGAAGGACCCGAGATGGTGGTGAATTCCTGCGCTTTAATGCTTAGGGTAATCCCCTTCAGGGCATGTACGACCGTTTTACCCAGTGGATAGTCTTTGGTCACCTGATTGATTTCAATCGTCACTACTCGTGCCCCCAGATTAAAACGGTCCGACAAAGTGGAGTTCTGCTAGCGTGGTTCTAAGTAAATCTTAGCAGAGTCTAGGACTCGCAAAACATTCCAGAATACCTTACGACTTCTACCCTCCAAGATCCAGGCCCATTTCTCTTCCCTTCTATAGCCGTTGATCCTGGCCAAATCTTTGATCCCAATGAGCTCGATATGTTGCCCTAGGAACTCACCTGTTTCCTTGTGAAATGTGAAGCGACGGTTAGGCAGTGTGGACGACTCCATAGAGCCTTTGCAATCCGTTGCAAAAATTTCGATCGGGGGTAATGCAGCCTTGGGCGAGTATTTTAACGGGGCGATTAGAGCACCTACTATGATGAGAGCATCAACTCAAGCAGCTCACTGCCAAGTATCGACTATACAAACTTAGCTGCGAGACGGTACTTTCAATACAGACTATTCCTGGACACCAGGGACTCGGCGCAAACTCCGCAGATTTTCGAGGTGGAGTCTGTTCCGCACTAAGGATGCACAGGAAAGGGCTTAGTAGGCTTCTAAGGGCGGTCCCGGACAATACTGCAAATTCTCCTCGAATTGATCTAACTTGTCCAAAAAGGCCGCTCGCCACATTCTGGCTTCTCGCAAGGCTTCCCCTTGATCATCCTTCTTGTCAATCATGGCCAGTTTAAAGATATCGAGGATTTGCTCTGGCGTCAGTTTGCGCAAGCGCTTGAGCAGGTATTGCCCCGGAGCCTTTTCCACGAGTTTATTGTGCATCGTTGAAAAACGACTTACCACGCTGGGTAAGTACTCAGCGACAGGAAATGTATTGACCTTGAGCTGGCAATCTTCGCGTTTCATATCCCAAGCTGTATCCCAAACGGGTGTTTTACTCCATTCGGCCAGCTGAAACTTAGAGATCACCGGGATTTTTAAGCCGGCGAGGTCTTGAAAAGGCTTAGCACCATGTCCCAAGGTTGATCCGACGTCCTGTGCCACGAGCCAAGATTCACTGCAAATTCCATTCTCGCTTTTGTCTTTGGCGCATAGCAGGCGCTGATTTTCTGCCTTATTATCGATGTGTTGAACCAGGCCCATGAGGATCCGCAAGGCCTGTCGTTCTAGTTTCTGGGTTTTTGCCAAACTTGCGTCCGAGCTCAATTTAATTTCTGCTTCATCAAAGCCAAAGCCTTCGTATTCTTCCTTGCCATCCCTGGTGCGAATAATGGCATCACCTGGGGTCTTAACCTCAATCACGGTGCGCGTGAACGTGGTGATTTGGTCACGAAATTCGGGGATTTCGGCATGCCTATTCTTGTCAGTAATATAGGCGAAGGGATTGGGGGGGCATCCCTTACAAATCACGACGGCTGGAAACATCCGATCGGCTTTGAAACCTAAGGCCCAAAGGAGTCTGGTTACCGCGGTCTCTGAATAAACCTCGCCGTTGTATTTATCGTTGGGCGTACCCTTGTCTAGGCGTAGGTCGTATTTCACCTTGAGATCAACGATCTCGCCGTTCGCTTTCTCATACAGGCACTTGAATTTTGGGCTAAAACCCCCAAGATCGTCATCCTCGGGAGTCATAAAATCACATGCAATCTCGGGATACACAAGTTGGGCACTTTCTCCGCTGCCAAGTAACTTAGTCTCTAGATAGGAAGGGCCAGGAACGCCTTGGATGATGTTACGGCTGGCAATGCTGGCTATGGAATCATCTTCGAAGACTCGGGCTTGCCTTATCATTTCATCGTAGGCTTCTTGGCTCTCAAGTTCGATCTTTTTTTGGACCACTGAGGGGTTATTTTGTAGCGTTTTGCAGCCAACGATCAGTGTGCCAAAGACCAGGAATTTGGACGATTTCATGGAAAGACCCTCGCGCTCTTTTGTGTTTTTTCGAAAGTGACAGAATCCATTACAGACAAGTCTGCGGGAAGATCAAAAACGTAAAAATGGCCCTCGCACCGCCAAGGTTAATCCTAGTCCTTGTATGTTGAGAAACAACGTGGAGCCATCTGGTGCGAAACAAATACCGGTGAGCTCTCCATCTCCCGCAGCATTTCTTGCAAATGGAAGAATGTTGCCATCAGGCTTAATCACGCGCACATAATCCTGGCCGTCGCCATCTTCGGTTGTGTAGATGTCTCCCCAAGGGCTGAGGGTCAAGTTGTCGGGATAATCTAACTGCTCCTGCGAGATCGAGGTCGCGATCAGGCGCAATAAGCCAGCGGTGCCGTCCGGCTTTTCAGCAAGAGGATCTAAACGGAAGATTTGTCTTTTTCCGATCGGTCCGCCCGAAGTAGAGGAAAAATAGACCTGCCCTTGATGCAGCCACAAGCCTTCTCCCCGCTTAACCACGGCGGCACCGAGTTGTTGAGCTTGGGAGCGCAAGTCGTCTTCTTGAGAATCAGGTCGCGGCAGGTCGATCCAGCGGATCTCAAGGATTTTATCCTTGGGCATCTGTGCCGTGTCGTAAAGTGGCTTTCCAACGGCGGCCATTGCTTGAAGGCGACCGACAAAAGGTTGGCTGGGATGATTAGGGATAAATCGGTAAAAGCAGCCGTCATCCCGGTCTTCGGTCAAATAGGCAATATGACTTCTCTCTTCAACAACACAGGCTTCGTGATTGAATTTGCCATAGGCGGCGATGGGTCGTGCAGGTAAAACCGCATCTTGCTGAGTGTCACAGAGAAAGGCATAGCCATGTTTACCCTGCACCGTTTCTTCACAGCTGATCCAGCCCCATGGGCTTATGCCGCCCGCACAATTCCGCGCTGTACCCAACAGGGCCATATTCCGGTGCAGTACTTTTAAGCTCATAGCATCGAGTACCGTTCGGGACACACCTCCCATGCCCAGGCGCGAGTAAGCTTCTTCCGGGGGAAATTGACCAAAACCATAAGGTCCTTCCAATACTGAACCGTAATTGACTTCGTGGTTGCACATCAAAACCCACGTGTCACCGGGGCCTTGAAAGCAAGCCATCCCATCCGGCCGTGCCGGTAGGCGATAGCCATCATTTAGGCTTTGACCTTTTCTATTGACGATAGAGTAGTCAAAACCTTGCGGTAGATCCAATAAGCGCTGGCTATCTGTTAAAAGGGAATTTTTTGCGACAGCGCTCTGCTGAAAGAGTCCCGGAAAGAATGGCAAGGCACCAAGGTTCTTAAGAAGAGCACGACGACTTTTCATGGAAGCTCCTGGTCACTGTATTTATGTCATGGATCGATTGAGGCGATGGTATCCCGGGGCTGTGGCGGGCACAATTCAGTCATCTTGGCAAAAAAGCTAGCTTTGCATATCCAGTGGCTTGAGAGAAAGGAATGGACTCTTTAGTGGCCCAAAACTCACGGAGATTTAATGTGGGAGCTTGCGCAAGATGCTACGACATAGTAGGAGTGGGTCAACCCGCCATGGGGCTGGGTGTAAGGGCTAAGAGAATGAGATCTCTCTAGAATTTCCCTTAAAATCACTTTTAGCAAAAGGCCATATCCATGCGAGCACCAATCATAGCTTCTGTTCTGACGGGATTTTTAACTTTAGCTCCGACTTTACAAGCAGCCACTTCATCTTTTGACCAGGCCTACGAGACCGCCTTGGAATTTGCGGGGAGTTACTCTGGGACTTGCGATAACTATAAACCAACATTTTCCTTGGATATCGTCGTGACGAAATATGACGATCCTACGGAACCAGCTATCGAAATCTCTTTAAGTAAAAATATGAGGCCTTCAACGATTTTTGTCGTGACGAAGATGGGAGAGAATTTAGATAGCTTGGCCTCACCCAAGTCGCCCTGGGGCTATTATTTGACCCATCAGCTAGCAAATTTAGACGAGGGAGAGTTATTGTTAAAAAGTGTCCGAGAGCAATATACCGGCATAAAACCTTTTGCCTGGCTCGAAGAAACTTTAACCACAGTCGACGAGATTTCCCTCGTTGGGGACCAACTCAAATACAAAGGCACGGCTTCGGATTCGCAGTTCGATCTTGATTGTATTCTCAATCGCTTGCCTTAAATCAGTTCGATATCCTAATGGGACGGGCGCTGCTGCGCGCGCTCCTGCTCTTGGATGAGTTTTTGGATAAGCTTAGGGTCTGAAATATTGCGGACCCTGATTTCCTTAATATCCTGTTTCAACTCCATCTTTTGCTGCAAGAACAAATCTCCCGTAACATAGCCGTTGGCCAAAAGCGCGTGATTCTCTGGTTCTCCGTTATCTGCCTCCAACTCGAAGTTATAGACCACTTGGTTAGCGCTGATAGGTAGAGGGCGAACCTTGTCGATGGCAAAGATCTCAAGCTGTTGCCCGTTGTTGATTTCTGACTGCATTTCTACGCGATCACCGCCTCTGAGCTGTTCCGCCGATCGCCACTGGCGCTGACCTTTTTCATCGATAATGGCAAAAGGGTGCAGGCTGCTGACTTTTATCACGCGTTGATGGATCGTCACTTCGTACATGGGTTTTTTGTTTTCACGGCCCACAGCCACACGTTTGACGCTTTGCGCCGCTCCTGTCAGGGGGTTTAGGAGCAGATCGCCGCTTTGGATATTCTTCGCGGGCTCATAGCTGCCATCGGCTTTGGCAATGGGAACATCTCCATCAAAACAGCCAATCGGCCGACATTGGCCATAGGCACTGACCATCTCACAACACATAAAGCGACATTCCTCCTCCACAAAGCTAATAGGGCAAGAGGCTTGGGAACAGCAATGTTCTTTACCTGATTCATCAGTCGTGCACAGACTGCTGTAGCTTGTACTGCCATCTGCATGCTTATGACTCTTCCCAGAAATTGACATGGATTTTGAGATATACCAGCACCATTCTTGACAGATGGCCGCGCAAGGTTCGGTTGCAGGGCAGTGTATCAATCGGTCTGGATTGCGGGCCGATTGATCACTGATTACTCTGACATGGGCGTTCCAACCGCATTCGGTTGGGCATTTATCTGTATTACACCCGACGCAAGGTGTGGTGCTGGTAGGACCCGGAGTCGCAGATGGGCCAGGGGTCGCAGATGGGCCAGGGGTCGCAGATGGGCCAGGAGTCGCAGATGGGCCAGGAGTCGCAGATGGGCCAGGGGTCGCAGATGGGCCAGGGGTCGCAGATGGGCCAGGAGTCGCAGATGGGCCAGGGGCACCAGGACCTGGATTCGTTGTAGGCCCAGTGTTATTGGGAACCCCGCCACCACCTTGAGTAACCCAGGTGGGCAACAAAATGGATGCTTGAACCTGATTGTTCCCTACCCGTTCCTCTTGAGTCTTGCGGTCCAGATAGCGATAGAAAGTGTGAGCTGTGACATCGACTTTCAGAGGATCGATAGCGCTGGTTGCCGTACCTGATAGACGGTTTAACACTAAGAAGACCTGGATCTGATCTTTGGCGACAGCGATTTTACCAGGAGCTTCCGCACAGGGTTCTAGTTTTTGCTCATTGCTGCGACTGAGGAAGCCAACGGCCAGAGCTTTCTTGGCACAAAAAATCCCTACCGCTTGGGTGTCCATTTGGGGGTTGAGAAAATCTGAGCTGCCATTGTGGGTATAGGCGGGATCGAAATCAAAGAGATTCGAGTTATTGGTCGCGAGCAGGCGCAGAAAAATGGGGTAGCGATTGGCATCGATCAGGGCCGGGTTTGGTCGAGTAAAGAGGTCCCTTTCGGGTACGCGGTTAATATAGTAGTCATAGATCTCACTACCCAGTTCCAGATCTATTCTTTGGCCCCCATCCGCGATCGCCGACACCATATAGGCACCTGTTGGAATCCCACCAGGAACGATTTGACCTGCTGCGTTGGTCACATTTGCGCCTGTACCGGCAGCAGTTGGAACGGGTGGAAGAGGAGGAAGCCCCATATCTCGCCTTAGGACGACGTAGGTATAAGAATCGGGATTGTACCAACTGCTCGGGCAAGCCTCAGGGGCGGGGGGAAGGACGCCACCTACGACTTGAACGGGCGATGCAATAAGGTTGGGTGCGGGGGCAACTCCTGGCGGTAGCACGGCGGGGTTGTTCAAACAAAAAGCACCGGTGTCGGTTGTGGTTTGCATGGACTCATAAAGCCTTTGTTCGTTTGGTAGCTGGGCATATTCCCCTCGCTGCATCATGCGCAGGATCGCCGTAGAAAATGGCAAGTAGTCTAGCCCGATATTCACCAGGGGAAAACCGGCGGCGGCGGCTCCTCCCCGAATATTGACTTGGCCGGTCATGGGGTCAAAGATACTGAGATCTTCCGATGACACCAGAGATTCCACAATTTCGACCAGATCATAGGCGCTGGATCGGGATAACTCTTGCATCTGCGCTTTGTCGCTGAGATCCATATTTCTCGTTAAATCCTGATTGAGAAAAAAGACGGACAGGGCCACGACTGACAGCAACAGCACAATCAACAGGGCGCTTCCACGATTGTTGCCTTGTTGTTGGTTTTGCCTGGCTTGATGGTTGGGGCCAGGGCTATGACGGCGGCTTTGTCGTAAAAATACTTTCATACCTTTATCCTTCATTGCTGACAAATTCGCGGATTTT
>JBIKVD010000233.1:0-7131 GCA_044357055.1 Oligoflexales bacterium
GGAACGGTTCGGAATTTGTTCAACTCACAGATATGGAGCCAGTCATCAAATTGGTTTCAGAAATGTCCGCGTCGGTCACAAAGACTTCAGATAATGGCGAATCGATGGCCAGAATGGTTATTGGCGATGACGGCGTGTTGACGGGTACTTTTGATGGCACCGATGAGGACCATGGAGAGATTCGCAATCCAGCCGTTGCCACCAATGATATTACCGCATTTGCCTTCTACTATGTTGTCGGCAATGCATCCTACCGCATGGAATTCCGCTGATCTTCAGCATTTGGGAGTCCCATGGGCTCCCGAGCTCCCCTTCCTCCATCTTCAGCGGGGCGAATCTTCCAATATAATGGTAGCTGACATCGATCTCTTGCCTCGGATATAGTCAACCTTCACAGCTTGGCCAATTTGCATTTGATCTAGAGTGTTGTAGAGATCGTCGTAACTTCGTATGACCTTGCCCTCGATGGCTACGATGACGTCACCTAAGAGTAGACGGCCGTCTTGATCGTATTGGGTGCCACGAAGTTTGGCTTTGGCTGCTCCTGAATTCGCCGCAACAGAGCGTATGATAATACCTTCGATTCCGAACCGCTGGGCAATATGATCGGGCAGCAGCGTGATCCCCAGGGTAGGTTGTTTAACCCGTCCGTGGGTGATGATCTGCTCGACGATACGTCTAATGGTATTGGCGGGCACCGCAAATCCAATCCCCGAAGAGCTACCGGATTTAGAATAGATGGCGGTATTCATCCCCATCAAATAGCCGCGGCTATCCAAAAGTGGTCCCCCCGAGTTTCCCGGATTGATGGGGGCATCGGTCTGAATCATGTCCCGAATGGTGACCCCCGCAACCCCCTCGATGCTTCTGCCCAGGGCCGAAAGCACCCCGACCGTCAAAGACTGCTCAAAACCAAAAGGGCTGCCGATGGCGATGGTTTTTTGCCCTACCATAAGTTCATCAGAGTTGGTCAGTTGAATTCCCTTGGGAGGATTTTTAAGATCCTTGATGTCGATTTTTAGCACCGCAATATCTTTTCTGGGTTCAACGCCTACCACAGTGGCAGGAATATTCTCCCCATTTTTTAAGGTCACAAGGATGCGGCTGGCATTTTGCACGACATGAAAATTACTGACTATGTGCCCCTTGTCATCCCAAAAGAACCCCGTCCCCGTTCCGGCAGGAACTTCGCTGGCATCAAAGAAAAAGGATCGCATGATTTGTACATTGCTGACGTTAACGACACTTGGAGAGATATTAGCAAAAACCTCGATGTTGTTTTTTTCATCCGGCAATAGATGATCCCATTTATTTTGCGCAAGGGCCTGGGAATGGACGAAAGCCAGGAGAAACCAGCAACAGATATTCTTCATAATCAGCAATCCTCAATGATGGGCATTTGGCCATAATTATAGACCCGCCCTCTAGTCTAGGGGTCCAAGGCAGCGAGATCAAGGGCTCTCGCTAACTCGGCGTGGCCGCAGTCTGTTGATTTATTTAGCCTTATTATGACGTTTTGTCAAAATAACTAAGGTTTCCAACCGAGCGTCCGATGCCTTAGGGCGAGGTCTATATTTATGGATGGTCCGACCTTTGAGGCAGGGAAACAGGTTCGATGTCAACTAAGCTCCTAATTCTAACAGCGCTCTACTTGGCCTATGGGCCGCAGCTCTTGCTCGCCCGGGAATTGGGAGAGTTTGTCGAGGCGAATCTGGAGCTGACTCTGCCCCCGCAAGTTGCCTTGGAAAAATGGCCCTGTGATTTTCGCGGCAAAGAATGGATTACTTACGATGTGCGGACCCATCCAAAGTTTGTGGATCGCAAGGGTACCTTAAAAACCTTTGGTATAAAACTGCAGAGTGATAATGAGGTGCTGACGGGATTTAGACGCACTTGCATGTATAAGGTTATCGATGAGAGCAAGAATCGCTTTTTGCAGGCTCTGGATGAACGCACCGTTAGCTACGGACCCTATCACGTTTGGCGCAAAGACGGCATGCTGGTGGAGTCTGGTTTTTACAAAGATTCCGTACCTCACGGTAAACGCCTGCAATACGATGCCTTCGGTAATATCGCTCGACAAACGGATTTTGTGCACGGCAAAGTCGAGGGACTAGATGTTTACCTAACGGACAGAGGGAAGCGTTGTGAGGATCAATTTAAGGCAGGTATTATCGTGCGCCATCGCTGTTTTTTTGCCGAGAGCCAAGTCCTTTGGAAAGATGAATCTTACTTAAATGGTCTTAAACACGGTTTGAGTATCGTCAATCACCCGAATGGCCAGCCCGAGCTCTTGGAACCCTGGCATCTGGGTGAGTTCCATGGTGTCCTCCGTCACTACCGCCTTGATGGCGATCGCTATTTTCTCTTTACCGAGTCAGACTTTCTGCATGGTAAGAAGCAAGGACAATCCCGCATTTGGGATTGGGATGGGCGCCGAGTTCAGTGATAGATCCGTCATCTTGAATCTCGATTCGTCATCTTGAGCCGAAGGCGAAAGACCTATCTGTTTCTAATCACCGTTATGGTCTGCCTATCAGCTCGTCGAGCTTTGGCAGATTCCTATTCATCTCATGCTCCCCTTCATATTCGTGGAGGGTAACGTCAGCACCTCTTACTTTGAGAGTCTGATAGGCATATTGCGCGTTGTCTTTATTGTGCTGATCTGCTTTGCCGATCAAAAGATAGAGTTTGCCGCAATTTTTTAAATCGCCCTCATATTGCGGTTTGTGCCACTTATGAAGGCCATTGCCAATGGAAATAACAACATCACCCTTCGTAAATTGGCAATTTTGGTAGAGACGATTCAGGAAACCCCCGCCATTAGAGAATCCAATAAAGACATGCACGTCTTTTGTGTTTGCAAAACATGAACGCGCGCGCTGCTGAACATCAGCGAATCTCTCTTTCAGGGTTTCGAGGGATTCGGGTCCCCAGTGCCAACAATACTTATCTTTGGGTGAATGGTCTGCACAGGGCATGTAGGCTCGAGGCATAGCGAAGCGCAGTTGAGATTCTTGGCTACTGGATATCAAAAAATCAAGAACCTTTTTGGGTTCTCCTGCTTCCCCCATGAGTCCGTGGAAATAGATGGCATTGCCTTTGGCGTCCGGAGGGCCAAGGCAGGAGTTCGCATTGACAGGGGTGGAGGTAGTGCTGGTCGTAACACAGCCATTGAGGGATAGGGTTATGGCCATTAGAAGGGTTTCTTTGCGCGCCATTTCCTGCTCCGATTTAATAGTGTCAAATTATTTTATCCGATGAGACCCAATCCAGCTGACCAAGCTGCAGGCAAATAGCTTCTTAATTTTTGCCTTTGGCAGGCAGTAGCAAGTCTTCGAGGAAAAACGCGGCAAGCTCCGAACGTCCCGCGAGTCCTGACTTCGCGTAGATTGCTGTGGCTTGAACGCGGACGGTTTTTTCCGCGGTTTGGCGCACGACCGCGATTTCTTTTAGACTAAGTCCCTTAAGAAGCAAGAAGGCGACTTCTTTTTCTGCTGTAGACAAATGCCATTTTGAAAGTTGGTGATCGATGGAGTCGGCGAGACCTTGAATATACTTTTTTGCTTGGGCTCGCCAGCTTTCCGCTTCTAACTGAAAGGCAGCAAAATCCTTGGTCTTCGTTTCAAGCTGCCGCTGCCATTTGAACGATTCTCGAAACAGATAATAGATCCCCAAAAGGGCAGCAAAACCTAGAGCCCCTTCCAATACCAAATGCCAAAGGTGGATCCCTTCGCGAGCATCTGTCATCAGGTCCATGGCCACCATTGCAGCAACCAAAGCCAGCACAAGAGCGATAAACTTGCGCTCTTTCTGATTCAAGTCCCAGCTCTCATATTTTTTCCCGTTTGCATCTTAATCGTCATGCTCCCCCTCTTCCCCTGCCTCTTCGCTGCCCTTCTCTCCTTCCTGTCCCTCTTCGCCCTGCTCATTTTCCCCTAGCTGCAGCTGGGTGCCAAATAGCTGTAAGGTTCGGGCCTGGCTATCAAAGTTATTGAAGAGATAGATGGCAAAGGTGGATACCAATCCCAAGAGCAAGAGTCCATAAGGAAGCTTGGCTGAAGGGATCGATCGATCGAGTGAGATATCAGCTTTTTTGCCATCCAGCATACTCAGGCCAATCATCTCCTTATGTCGTATGGTGTGGAGTACAATTCCTGCGACATGCCCCAGAACCACTACCATAAAGCCATTTCCGAGAAGTTCGTGGATCTCTTCCCACGTTTCTTTGTCTGGCCCAGAAGTCATCAAGTATCCCGTGATTCCGAGTCCCAAGGCTAGGCCCATCATGATAAGTGCGGCCCAGCTAGAAGCCGGGTTGTGACCTGCCCAGCGCCTCTTGCTTCCGGATAAAATTCCCTTAAAATAACCAAGCAGATCGGTGGGATTTAGTGCGAATCCAGAAAACTTTGCGTGGGTTGTGCCAACCATGCCCCAAATCATCCGGAGTAAGACCAAAAACACCAGAGTCAGCCCTGCCAACATATGGTAGCTAAATATTACAGAGTCATCATCGACGTTCTTGCCTATCAAGAGGGCTGTGAGAAAAAGGGCGGCAAACAACCAGTGGAAAATTCTGGTGGGTAGATCATAGACAAGCTTCTTTTTCATAACGGCCCCTACACTATGGCAAGTGACGGACGCAAACTCACGTCCTACTGGCAATAGTATCGGCTTTCAGACTGGAAAGGTCCATAGGACAAATGACCTAAAGTCATAAATTTTCAAGGGTTAGATCAATTCTTCCTGATACACAGAGATCGGCGCCCGGGCAGAACTCACCCATCCGATAACGATGGCGCTTTGTTATACTTCTAAAAACCCACCTGATGGGACATATACCTTGCCAGAATCACGAGTCCATTCCATGAGTCCGGGCACAGTCATCCTAAATCTTTTTTTGCTTTGTTGGTCCTCAGGCCTATGGGCCCAGGTTCCCCAGTATATTTTGACAGAGTGGTCTCCCGTGGCGGGCGCTGAGTATTATGAGGGTAGGGTCGTAAACGAGGGCCGAAGCATTCGCTTTCGTACCAGGGGCCATTGGTTTCTCCATGACAAAACTCTAGAAGTGGCGATTCTTCCGATGAAGGCCGGCAAACCCATGCTTGCCGCACCAGAAATGACAAGGACTGTGTTGGGTGGAGAGGGGCCCCAGCTCACCGATGACCAGAGCAAAACAGAGCCAGACAGCGCCGCTAACCCCGTAGGTGAGTTGAAGGATGAAGCGGAACCCGTCGAAATTACCGCAGTCCCCTTGATCTGGAATAAGCAGAATGTCTTCACCCTTGGTATGGGTCTCGGTCAAGAGTCTATTGAGGCCTCAGCGGGTATCAGTGAGTTCTCTGGCAGTGCCTCGACTGGTAGTACCGCCGTCATGTTGAGCTCCTTGGATGAAGCTTCGGGGGTGCTTTTTTCTGCGGAGCTGGAGGCTCATAATTTTACCACTGAGCCTGGGTCTGCAACGGAGGAGTTGATCCTTAAAAAGAAGTACTTACAAATTCGTACCCTTCAGCAATTCTTGGTTCGTGTCCTGCCAGGACCCACGAGTTTGTACTCGGGTTTGTATCTTGGGGGGGGCTTCTCATACAAGTCCCTCGCCTTGTTGGATATGGCCTATGCAGAAACGGGAGCTGCTCATTTACGCAGTGAAAACATCCTTGGTCTTTACGGGTCAGGGCAGATCTATTGGCGCTTGTACGATCAGGGTACCTTACTCGCGGGCTTGCAGCTGACGCCGTTGGCGGTGAGCAGGGAGCTGCGGGAATTTAGCATCAGTGGCAAGATCGCTTGGCACCATATGCTAAGTCCGCTATGGCTTTCCTACTTTGGAATCCATTATTTCTCAGAAAAATTCGTCAAAGACTTGGATTGTCCTGAAGTGACGAATTGCAGAGAGCAGAGCGAGAACAACATCCAGTTTATGGAATTAAAGGCAGGGATCTCCATAGGCTTGTGAAATCCAAAAAAACCCGATTGGAAGAGGTCACTTTCTTGAGACTTATTGATCTTTCAATCCATCAGGAACCCTTCCAGATACCTAAGGAATACAACACAGTCACAAAAAAGAGAACAAGGCCCCTGCCGCAAAGTTTGGGGTAGGGACCCGCGTCCCGGTCAGTTGACCGGTCACAAAAGGCGTGAAACCCTACTGTTTGGCATACTTAATTGCTGTGTTCAAAGCGGTTCCTAAGTCATCTCCCGTAAGAGCATAAAACAATGTTTCCCCGAAATATAAGTTGCCGTCTGTCAATCCATAGATGTCATGCAAAGTGTCACCTGCTTTCGCAGACAAAATTTCCTTACAGTCTTCGCCAACGACTTCTTGTTTTTCTCCCACTTCCCAATGATTACGTCCACAAAAGTTCAGGGCATTTGCCAGTGTTACCACACCTTCTGACTGAAGATTGACATAAGATTCTTCCACGGAGTAGGTTATTTTGTCTTCTGAATCATCTCGGTTCGCTGTTTCATAGGTTCCGACCATGCGAAATTCTATGGATTCCTTGCTACAATCAGCTGAGCTAAAATATTGCTCTGACTTTTCAAATTTTCCATTTGCATGAAACCCGTAATTTGACCGAACGGCGGTCAATCCAAGTTTGTCGAAAGCAGCACAATCTCCCTCCCAAGATCCAACGAGATCTGTATCATTCTCCACTATGTTTACGACCTTTTCCTTGTCGTCCTTGTCACAGCCAATAAGACACAAACCTACGAGCACGAAGCAGCAATTTTTAAAAAGCATCTTTACCTCCCAAATTATTTCCGGCACAAAGCAATCAATTCTACTAATATCTAATGATTGCAACTCTCATGCCACTTGGGTTCAATAGAATGAACTCTCGCGTTTCGATTAAGCAACGTCCTGTTCGGGTTGTCCATTTTTTTAACTGAGGATTTAAAGGCACGGATTTTGATGGTACTTGGGGGGTCCTAGACTCGGTTTTTGTAATGAGACTACAAGTTAATCCCCGCGGTGATAGCGACTTCTCTCTCAAAAGGTTCGTATTCAGGGAATTTGTAGAATAAGAAATTGTATTCAGCAATAAAGAAGGCGCTACGTCCAAGGCGGACCCCTGCCCCGGCACCAGCGACGGGTTTGTAAGTGATAGGGCCTTCGAAGGTCTCTTT
>JBIKVD010000234.1:0-7090 GCA_044357055.1 Oligoflexales bacterium
TTGCAGAAGACTCGACTGCTGCAAGTTTCAACGGGGAAGTATTTGAAAACAGAGAGCGGTTCCCTCCAAGTTTTGCTAACTGACAAAGTGGATGAGGCGACCGAGTTTTCCGTATTGAAACTCAGTCGCATAACGCAAAATAACTCCTTACGCTAAAGCGGTGAATTGAGGAATTTCATGTGTCGCATGTTAGCTATGATCAGTGATCGTGAAGAATTTCTTACCGAAGAGCTGCTAAATCTGCCGAATAATCTGTGCCTGCAGAGTTACCAGCATTCCGATGGCTGGGGCTTTGCTCATTTTGAGAAGTCGGGTCTCCCAAAACTATACAAATCGATAAAGTCCGCACACTCTGACGGCCTCTATGAAAACCTCGCAAGACTTGTTCGCTCCTCAGGATTCTTAGCTCATATTCGCCGGGCGACAGTTGGCAGGGTTTGCCTTGCCAATGCCCATCCGTTCCAGCAAGGGATGAACCTCTTTGCCCATAACGGACATATTCAGAACTTTTCGCAAGCAGAAGAAAAGATAGCGGCCATGATTCCTCCGAGTCTCCGACATTTGCGAGCAGGTCAGACCGATTCAGAGGCTCTATTCCTGGCTCTAATGGGGTTTGCTGGGCAAAAGGCAGGGGCGTTTGAACCATCGAATCTCTCAGAAGGTTTAGCCAAAATCCAGGAGGTTGTTGGCCCATTTTCTCAATTCAAAGAAGGTGAGAATATAGGTACCAGTCAATTTACTTTTATTCTTCTGTCTGCAAAAAAGCTTATTGCCTTCAACGGCGGAAGGGCCCTGTACATAAAGACGGTGAGGCCAGACGAAGAGGGTCTCCATCAACCATTCTCACAACGTCGCGATAGTCTAAGTGAGAACAAGGTTTTAGTTTCCTCTGAAATCATAGGGGATCCCAATCAGTGGCTCGAGATTCCATTTGGAAACTTGATGGTCGTGGAAGTTGGGCGCGCTCCGCTGTTGCGAAAGGTCGCTTAGTTTACAAGTTACAAATAGGCCAACAGTTGCAGTAAGACAGTATTCGCGAAAAAAACTTGGTTTCACGATTTGGTTGGCGTTCCCTGTTGATTTGGCAAACGGAGGGCGTGTTGCCACAGGAGTTGCTGCGCCTCGATATAGTCCCCATTCTGTCTGCGAAATCTTTCCACCAAAATAATGGCGCACTGTCGATAGAAGCGTGCTTCCCGGCCGAACCCGCCTTCTTGTAGAAAGAGTTCAAAGACACTGTGATCTAGGCAAAAAAGGCGCACACTGGTTTCAGCTACGACCGTAGCTGAGCGAGGAGAATCATCTAAAAGGCTCAACTCACCAAAGTTGTCTCCCGATTCCAAATGTGCCAATCGATGCATATCGCCGGTAAGCTGATTGTTCTTGAAGATGGAGACACGGCCTGAAAGAATAATAAAGAGACCGCGGCTACGCTCACCTTCAATGACGATATTGGCGGCGGATGGTCGTTCCTCAACTTTCCCCCGACTAAAAAGCTCTTCGGTTTCCTGGCGAGAAAAAGCAGCGAATACAGCAATGCCGCCAAGCAAATCTGCGGCGACGGAATTTGAATTTTTAGTCTTTTCCTCAGGTGGGTTCATTTCTTAAGAAACCATTCCACTAGGTCGATTCTCGTGATAATGCCAATTGGCTTCTTTCTCTCATCAACAACGACCACGCAAGTATTCCGCTTGCACATATCATTAATAGTTGCGATGGGGCTTCCAAGTTGTGCCGTAGGTACGCTGCGATCCATGAGACTTGAGACGCGAAGATCCTTTGCGTTTGATAATGTTGATAGTCTCTGCAATAGGTCCGCCTCGTGAATTATCCCTACCAGGCCCGAGCCATCTACAACCGGAATCTGTGAGATGCCTTTTGAACGCATAACAGAAACGGCTTCAGCAATGGGAGCGTCTTGCCTTAAGGTAACCACATTTGTTTTACCTTGAAGCATGTCGCCAACGAAGCCTTGAAGTCCGACCGGTCCGCCCAGGAAATTGTGTTCGCGCATCCAGTTTTCATCGATGAACTTGGTCATATAATTTCTCACGCCATCCGGGAGAATGACGACGCAATTCGCCCCTGGGCCAAGCTCCTTAGCATGATGCAAAGCAGCGCAGAGGGCCGAGCCTGATGAGCCTCCCACTAACAAGCCCTCTTCTCGAATCAATCGACGGGCCTGAAGAAAACTCTCCTGATCATTTGTTTTATACCATGCGTCGATTTGCGCAGACTCGAGAACCTTGGGAATAAAATCATAGCCGATACCTTCGACATGATAGGAGCTGATTTTCCCTGGCCCGGCTAAGATCGACCCCACAGGGTCGGCACCAATGATTTTGGCCTTAGGATTTACTTCCTTAATTTTTCGGCTAATACCGGCAAGAGTCCCGCCGGTTCCCGCTGCGACGACGACCATATCGACTTTGCCACCTAGGTCCTTGATAATTTCATCAGCGGTGTGGGTGTAGTGCGCCTCCGGATTCATGGGGTTGGAATACTGATCTAGGATATGAGCGTTAGGGAGTTCTCTCTGCAATCTCGCCGCAACCCCAATGTGGCTGTCGGGATCATCCCATGCAGCTTCGGTCGGTGTTCGCACGATTTCAGCGCCTAAGGCCTCAAGCACCACTTGTTTTTCACGGCTCATCTTCTGTGGCATTGTGATAATGACACGGTAACCTCTTGTCGCTCCCGCAAGGGCAATGCCAATCCCAGTATTTCCGCTAGTAGGCTCGATAAGGGTGTCGCCTGGTTTGATCCGCCCTGATTTCTCTGCGGCCATGACCATATTGTAGCCAATGCGATCTTTGACGCTGCCTCCTGGATTCAAAAACTCGCATTTTCCATACAGATTGCAAGAAAGTCCCTCCCCAACTCGATTAAGTTTGACGAGCGGAGTGTTGCCTATAGCTTCGAGTATGGATTGAATAAGCATGAAGACCTTCCTTTAAAAAAGATGTTGACGCGACCGAAGTGATAACTGAGAGCTGAGAGTTTGCTAGGCCCTATCTTTGCTATCGAGATATAGCCCGACTTCTGTCGCTAAGAGATCCCAATTGCTTTCGCAAGAAGATACCAAGCGCCAGCGCTAAGGATACCGAGCGCCAGCGCTAAGGATACCGAGCGCCAACACTTTGACACGCCAAGTTTCCAAGCATATTAAACCGGCCTCTAAGGGCTTGTCCAGGGCGGATTAAGCACACCTTAAAACCCCTAAAATTGCTGTGAACAAGACGTCAATTGCTGAGCACGCCAATGTCAAAGTCTTGACAGTAGGGAAGTTCGCGGCCAAAGGCTTTGATCCACAATATTGACGCGATTGCGGGCGAGTGTGACAATAAATGTAGATTTCTTGGCATTTTTGAACTTCGGTGAGTTTTATGTTTAGTCGCACAGTAGGAATAGACATCGGATCGACCTCCATTAAGCTTGTCGAACTTGCGGGCAGGGGTTCACGAAGTCTTAAATCGATCGGATTTGAGCCGCTTCCCCCCGGTGCGGTCCAAGATGGCATTATTCAGCAACCAGAGACCGTCGCGCAGCATTTGAAGGGATTGATAAAAAGGCTAAAGATTGTGCCGATCGGAAAGAGGGCCGCGATTTCATTGGGTGGTAGTGCTGTCGTGATCAGACGTATCGATATCGATATGAGCCAAGGAGATTTAGATGATCAAGTGAATCACGAAGCGGAGCAGCATTTTGGCGATGACTTAGCGGATATGCACTTTCGTTACACGAAGATGGCGGCAGCACAGCAAAGCGGCCTAGTGCCTGTTGTTATGGTTGGAGTTCGGCACGAGTTTATCATGCAACATGTCAACACCATCCACTCCGCTAATCTTAAAGTTGGGGTCATCGATTGCGATGCCTTTTGCCTATTTAATATGTACGAACACAATTACGGAGTACCGAGCCATCTCGTGGCTCAAATAAATGTCGGTGCACACATGACCCAAATCGCTCTCGCCTGGCAAGGCATTCATCTCTATTCGCGGGATGTGTCGATTGGTAGCGAGCACTACTCTAAGCATCTTGCTACCGCTTTGGGTGTCGATATTAAAGAAGCACAAGCGATAAAAATAAAAGCATCGACGGGTGATAGCGTACCCAAGGAAGCCTTAAAGGCGATCTCCGAAATCAATGAGCAACTCATCGGCGAAATTAATATGACTTTTGAATACTACTTCCAAAGTGGCGAAGCTCCTCCTGGCTCCTCGATCGGGGAAATTGCCATGGTTGGCGGAGGGAGCCGGTGCAGTGGTTTAGACGCCGCCTTAGCTGCGACCTTTCAAGTTCCCGTCAATTTGATTAACCCATTTCATCAAATTGCGACGAATGCGAAACAGGAGAATGAAATTATTAAAGACAAAGGGCATCACTTTGGGGTGGCCGTTGGGCTTGGTTTGCGTCATATGGGGGATGCAAAAGGATGAGGCTGACCAATGATTAAAATCAACCTAACTCCAGAGAACGAGTTACGAAATCCACTCTGGTTTATCCCTGAGATATTGGTTCTACTTGTCGCCTATTTGGCCGCGGGCCAAGTGGTGGATATGCAACTTGGAACCAAGCGAGAGCAAATTGCTGATGTCGATGCTGAAATTGTCCAGCTGGCACAGAGTATCGCCAGCCTGGAGCCCAAGGTTGCGCAATTTAAGACTATGGATGACGACATCCGCGCCTTGCAAGCAAAACTTGGTGCATTGAAGGGCATCACAGACTCGATTATCAATCGCTTTAGACCCATTATCATTCTTGAACATCTTCAAAACTTAAAAACCCCGGGTTTGTGGTTTGATACTTTAAAATTTGATGCCAAACAGGCCTCAGTTGAAATCAAGGGAGAATCCCTAGATTATCTCCTCGTTGCGGAGTTTATCACGAGCATCAAAGCAACGGCCCTAGGAGAAGCAGACCCAGCGGATATCAGAACTCAAGTCTATTTTGAGGACATTTCTCTTAAACAAACAAAAAAAATCGGTCCGTCATCTCGCTTTAAAGATCTCGCGGATGTGGTCGACTTTGAGATGAACTTTACGACAAAAGATCGAGTTAAAGGAACGCAAAATCCGCAGCCGGTAGCGTTGAAACCAGCTAAGGCAAAACTGAATTTCTGAATAGGAAAATCAAATGGAAGAGCTGCTAGCTAGGTATAAGGAAATCAATCTCTTCATTCGCTTAGGTGCCCTGATGTTTTTCGGGTGTTTACCCGGAGCCTGTACCTATTACGAAGAGGCGACGGCGATAGACGAGCAGCTGGCGCAAAAAAATACAGAGCTTGAACAGCATAAATCGACCTTCAATAGCAAACGCTCTCAGGCGAATCGCATGCCTGAACTTATTGAGACGTTGGCGTTCACGCAGAACCAGATGGAGGAGGCAAAGAAAAGCCTTCCGGACGATTTTTTTGTTGAGGACTTTCTCGCAAAACTTGCGACCTTTGCCCTCGAAAATCGAGCTCTCATGATGGAGTTTACCCCCGCGGAAAAGCCATCCGTAGAGGGAGCGGGATATCGCTATGAGTCCCTCACCATCGATGTAAAGTTTGAGGGAGCCTTCGAGCAGGTGATGGCATTTATGGACGAAGTAGCACATTTGCAAAAGATGGTGCAAATTACCGGGATTTCCATGGCTGGAAAGTCAGAGTCAGAACTAAAAAAACCAGAAGCAGCTGCGCAAAATAATGCAGCTGCGACGCCTGCTCCTGCTGGCGGGCCAACTGCGAATCTTAACATGAAAAAAGATAAGAATGCGGAAGCGATAGCCTTGCGAGCAAGTAGTTTAGTCTCTGGTTCGTCGCAGTTTGTCATTTTTCGCTCGAGCAGAAATGACAATCAGATGATGGCACCGATTCCAGGAATGGATCCTGATGTCGGTGAGGATGCTGGAGAGACTGAAGATGCTGAGGGAGGGGCAGGATGAGCAACTCAAGGAGCAGGCATTGGTTATGGCCACAGCTGATTTTTATGATTGTGCTGTCCTCAGTCACAGGCTTGCAGGCGCAAGAGGGTAGTGACGAAAATCTAGATGCTATGAATGAGGTTACGCCGTCGGAGCAGGTGGTGGAGCCTGATATATCTGAGCCAGCTGGGGACGAATCTGGTGGTGTGGAAACCGTGGGCGACGACGCGATGGACGACGACCCGGTCGTTGGAGACCCGGCAACAACTGCGACGGCCGAGGGAATGAATACCCAGGATTCTGCAGGAAATGGCGCCTCCGCAGAAGTCAAGCAAACCGCTGCTGCAAGTGGCGAAGAATCTGGGGATGACACTTGGGAGTCTTACACCGGTAACCAGTCAACTGTGGCTCGAGATGTAACCGGTGGTATGCGAGTGGAGGATATCGTTGAGCCATTGAATGACTATGCGTACGCTGCTTTTGGCAAGGCAGATCCGTTTATCGCGCCATATTTCCGCCAAAAGAATATAGATTTTTCTTTGGATGTGCCAATCGTAAGTGTCCTACAAACCTTTGAACTCAAAGATTTGCAAATAGCTGGGATTTGGCAGTCCTATGGCGGTGAACGAAAGGCGCTAATGATGACTCTGGATAAGAAGATCGGAGTCGAAATCGTCAAAGGTGATCCTATAGGCAGGAAAGCGGGAAAAGTCATGGAAATTAGGCCGGAATCCGTCGTCGTGCGGGAATACTATATTACGCGAGACGGAACAAGAGAGTTTGAAGACGTCGAGCTCCTTTTGCCAAATGAATTCAGCGGCAAAGTCGAAGGAACGACCATGCCAGTTGTTGACCCGAATGCCAGCGCCGCGCCAACGGGCGCGGCTGTGAAAGTCACCGAATCTATCAAGGGAACGACCATTGAGAAAACAGAAGCCACCATCCAGCCCCCTGCCACCGCAACTGGAACATTCTTGCCTACGAAGGTCGAAAATGAAGGCACAAGACGTGCAGTTACCGAAGAGTTAAATCCTGATGGATTGAATAAGACTAATGACATAGAAGCTCCAGCGACGACGCTAGAGAAAATTCGTTGAGGTATAACTTGAAGAAATTGAGATCACTCTGGCTCTTATGGCTCGTCTTTATAAGCTGCGCGTCATCATCGCAGCAGCAGGAAGCG
>JBIKVD010000028.1:0-21164 GCA_044357055.1 Oligoflexales bacterium
TTCAGTTTTCTCAATACCGCTTTGGCCGATTTATACCAAACTGATAGCGCGGGTTTGACTGCTTCAAGTTACACCAAGACTTCCTATCCAGCAGAAGGAAGCCGCGCTGGAATTCTGGGTACTGCGGGTTTCCTGACGTTATCCAGCAAACCCGACCGCGTTTCCATTATCCATCGAGGGGCGTTCGTGAGGAAGTTTTTGCTGTGCGATACTTTGGGGGCGCCTCCTCCTGAGGTAGAGGCCATGGGTGCGAGCGCCAACGAATCTGAAGAGATGCAACATGCCAATAATCCCCAATGCGCTGCCTGTCACCGTCTTATCGATTCTGTTGGGCTAGGCCTCAATCACTACGATGCTATGGGGCGCTTAAGAAACCTGCCTGCTCAAGGCCATATTTGGTATGCGACTGGAAACAAGGACTTCTCAGGTTCTCTCGAACTCGGACAATTGCTCAAGGAAGACCCCAAGGCTGGCAGTTGTGTTGCGCAACAGCTATTTCGCTATTTGCTTCGACGCGCGCCAAATCCGCAAGTGAAGGCAGATGCTTGTTTTATCGCCAACGTCGTGGCTGCAGGAAAAGCCAGTCGGCACAGTTTTCGCGAATACATGCTTGCGGTGGTTTCCAGTGATGCATTCCGCATGAAATTGGATCAATAAACCTGAAAGATGGAAAGCTTCGAGGGCGAATGATGAAAAAAGGTTTATCTAGACGAACGATGCTGCGGCATGTGGGAACCTCAAGTCTAGCGATTGGGCTGCCTCCATTGGAGGTTATGTTTTGGAGTAAGGCACAGGCGCAAATCGCCGCTCAACGCCGTTACTTTGTTCTTGGCCATTGGTCTCATGGGGTGGAGCTGTCCGATTGGCTATCTGTTCGTCCCGGGAATTTAACCGCCTTACCCAGACAAATGGTAGATTTTATTCCGGTGATGCAAGATCTCTGCTTGGTCTCGGGCTTAATGAATAGGGCTCGATTTAATCCCAATATCCCTGGCTGGGACGATGCCCATGAAGGTCCAAATCTCACATTTCTTACTGGTGCCCTGCCAACCTCAGTTGGCGCGGGAGGCCCCTCAATTGATCAAGTGGTAGCCAGTGCCCTAGGCTCGAGGAGCGTTGTTGCCGCCGCCTTTACTCAAGGGAATGCTGCAACCAGGCAATTATCCCATCAAGGACAAAACAGCGCTGTGACTGCCGAGGTTTCTCCACGAAGACTTTTTGATCAACTCTTTGGTGCAGGGCCACAAACGGGTGATGCTAAAGCGCGCGAGAACAGTATACTCGATTTTGTGCTGAAGGATATTAGTAGCTTAAAAACCAGGGTGAGTGCCAATGATCAGCTTCGATTGGATGAGCATTTTAGCAGTATTCGACAGCTGGAAAAAACCATCAATGAGCTTGATCTCAGTACCTGCAATATTCCCGCCCGCCCAGGCTTGATGGGTTCACCCGACAATGATCTAAGTTCGTTTCCTGACTCTGAGATTGGGGCTAGGTCGGAAGTCTTAGTTGATCTTTTGCTGATGGCTATACGTTGTGACCTTTCCAGGGTTTTTCTCTACACAACAGGTAGCACGAACAATATTCGAACCTATCCCTTTGCAAAGATTGACTACCTGCCAGGCGAATTTCAATCCCCCGGAGTAGAGTTTATGAATTTTCAGGATCACGAAGTATCCCATCTGCGGGTCTTGAATTTTCCGGGGAATTTTTCCAAGGAACAAGCACACGCCCCCTTGCTGCGTGCCATGACCACTTGGAAGCTCTCGCAACTGGCGAGATTGCTGAAAGGGCTAAAAGCGACGCAGGTTGCAGATGGCAAGACTTTGCTCGATCAGTGTGTGGTGAGTTTTTTGAGTGAATTTTCGACTTCCGATTGGCACATGTCACACAATCTACCAGCTATTGTCGCCGGGGGAGGATTGCTTGGGGGCAGGCATATCGAATTTCCCTGCTCTTCATCGACTGGATTCGGGGGTACCACCAACATCGGACCTGTACGCGACTACAATTATTGCGGCAGCGCCAATAACGCTATCAGTCCGGTAGCAAATCTTTTCCTCACCATGATCCAAGCACTTGGGATCAATCAGAATTCCTTTGCGGATTCGACCGGGACTTTAAATGGCCTGTGGATTTAGGGCTTAAGACAAGAAAAGCTATTTGGTCTCTGGACGGTCAAAGCCTCGGAAAAAGAAGAATTCACCTACATTGCCACAGGGATCGCGGAAATAGACGCTACGCCCATCGGAACGGTCGTAGGGCCCCTTCAAAATTTCTACCTGCCAAATTTTTAATTGTGCTACAAAATGGTCGACTTCTTCAGGGGAGCTGGCAAAAAACCCATAGTGATCCAAGCTTTGCCAAGTATCTTTGCGTATCTTGGCTTCGCCGGCTGGATATTGGGTGGAGTTTCCGAATTCTGGCTTGCTGACGGCTGCGTCAGGAGTCTTAATGGCTAGAATATCATCGCCCACGGCGAGGAAAAGGATATTGCCGCGGTCTTGAATGATGGTCATCGCAAGTTTATGGACAAACCAGTCTCTTGCCAGAGAAATATCATTTACGATAAGTCCCAAGTGGTTTAAGCCGCGGATGGCAAATTTTGATTTCGGTGTATCCATAGCATGACAACTCCTTGGAGCATCTAAAATGAAGACGACTGGCAATGCAACCCCTATTCGTGAGCTGGCAAGGCAGCATGGGTTGTTATTTCTGGGTGCTTGCGATTTAGAGCTGGCAGAGGATGCCAAGAGATTAGATTCGTGGCTTAGCGAAGGTATGGCTGCGGAAATGAGTTTTATGGCTAGAAATCTCCCATTGCGGCAAGATCCACGCGCTTTGTGGTCAGAGGCTCGTTCAGCCATGGTCTTTGCCGTTCAATATGGTCCCGACGCTTCAGTTGTTCCAGAGTCCGTTGAGCCCGCTACCAAAGTGCCTCAGATTGCCAAATATGCTTTGCGGACGGACTACCATAAAGCTATGAAAAAGCGTCTAAATGACCTAATGACCCGTTGGGAAAATCCGGCGGGGAGCGCTGTGAAAATCTGCGTGGATTCCGTCCCCGTCCTTGAGCGGGCTTTGGCGCGCAAAACGGGGTCGGGTTTTATCGGCAAGAATTCCTGCTTTATCTCCCATGAATACGGCAGTTTCCTTCTTTTAGGAGTCGTGCTGCTTTCCACTTCCATCCACGATATTGGGGACATAGCAGGCGCTCACCTTTCCTTGGATGAATTGACTTCTCGGCGGGACCTCCGCTCAAAGGATTGCGGCACATGCCGCCGCTGTGTCACGCATTGTCCCACGGGAGCGATTGTTGCGGATCGGGTTGTGGATGCAAGGAAGTGCTTAGCTTATTGGTCTATTGAGCATCGTGGGCTGGTGCCGAGAATCTATTGGCCTCATTTCAAGAGCACTTGGTTTGGCTGTGATATTTGCCAGGATGTCTGTCCCTTTAACCGTCGAGCCGGGCGACACGAGGACGCGGACTTGCCCAAGCGTTTCTCTAGCCAGCAGAAGCTCCAAGATGTTGCCACGATGGATCAGAAGCAGTACGAAGCATGGTTCGGTGGTACTTCTATGACTCGCGCAAAGCGACAGGGCTTGCAACGCAACGCGCTCATTGCGCTTTGGGCGACGGGTGCCTTTCAAGTTTTGCAGGAGGCTGGTCAGATTTTGCGCGGGCGAGAGGGCGAATCTGAGCTTGTTTTGGCTACCTTAGCAGAGTTGCTCGACCAGATTTAGTGAAGCTGACAATAATCTTCGCCTCCTTTTCTTTGCCAGGGTCTAGAGTGCAGCGCTGAAAGTGGCCCCTTAAGTTAAAAACCATTATTACCTTGATCTGTGAGCTTAGTCTGCGCATCATGGTCGGGAACATTTTGTATGCGAAGTTTGGAGTTGCTGTGAAAAATATTGGCATTATAGGATTTGGAATCCTTGTATTGGTGATCGTCGGCGCGATTTTTGTGGCAAGGGATTACGGAGAACCATCCCCGATCCTAGCAGCCGGATCTATAGAGATTTCTCCTGAATTGGAAGCTGCGGCAAGTCCATTAGATACTTTATTTTTAATCTTTTTTGACCAAGACTCGCAGATGCCCATGCCTTACGGAGCCATCCGCTATAAATTAAACAAGGCTGCCCAGGGCGAGTTTCACAAGTTTATTGTGACACCAGATAATTTGAACATTATGAACCCAAATGGACCGAAGCCATCGCGGTTCCGCATAAAAGCGAAGCTAGATGCGGACGGTACGGCGGGAATGGATGCGGCTGGTGATTTGGTCGGTGAAGTTCTTGAAGTAACACCTGGAGCGATGGATCTGCGAGTGAAGATTGACCGTCGCTTGTAAAAAAAATCAGCTTCGCTGAATTTACTCTTAAAGGTCGCATGGGATTGTGTAACTATGTGCCTTCTTCAATCAGACATCATAATTGAAATAATTTTAAAGCATGATTATATATGTAATTTTGGCTCTGTTGATAAGTTGTGGAGTGGGCCATTAGGTAATTCTGACTGAGACAGTTTCGTCTCACTAACACCATAAAATGAATGCCATATTTGAAAATCTGCAGACGGAGTCGCCAGCTGCGACGCTTGTGGATAAGATCATGCACAAAATATGCTATTTTGGCCGATGCTTGGTCGAAATTGCGGGATGACGCCACTAAGTCACTGGCGGAGATAGTCGCTCACTGCAGCATGATAGATGATCATCAACTTCGCCGAGCGGGAGCTCTAAAGCTGACGAGTCAATCAAGCCAAGCTAGCAAACCTTAGGGAATCAAACTTGCCGGGCCATTTGCACGAGCTGACCAAAGGCAATTTGATCATGAATCGCAAGGTCAGATAGAACACTGCGATCCAAGCTAATACCGTGCTTTTTCAGACCATGAATGAATTGAGAGTACTTCAAGCCATGAGCTCTTACAGCAGCATTGATACGTGTAATCCAAAGCTGGCGGAAAGCACGCTTCTTGACCCGACGGTCACGATAGGCAAACACCATCGCTCGTCGAACAACGTGGATGGCAGTACGAAAGCGGCTATTGCGCGATCCACGAAAGCCACTTGCTCGGGCTAGGACTTTTTTTCTGCGGTGTCTGGCTTTAAAGCCTCTGCGTACGCGGGTCATAACTTTAATTCCCTTTTAAGACCTGCTGTATCATGGCTAAGCAACATGCTGCCCAAGACCATCAGGTAGGTTTGATGAACGAATGCGAATCTAAATCAGCCGTAAGGCAAGCACCTTGTCACTAAACTCATGTTGGATGCATCCACATAAGTTTGCTTCTTCAGGCGATTTTTCCTGGAACGGGACTTCTTAGTCAAAATATGTTCCTTGTTCGCCTGAGCGCGCTTAATTTTTCCTGAAGGCTTCACTTTGTAACGTTTAGCCGCCGCTTTTTTGGTCTTCATTTTTGGCATGGTTCAATTCCTACGGCAAAAAATACGGAATAAGGGGTTTAGCACTGCTAGAGGGCTTAGGCAAGCGAAGATTTGGATGGCGGGAATCAGGTTGGGCGGGTGCTTCGCCCCAGAAGAAGTCTTAAACATTATAGCGCTTGGACCCATGCTACGGCTCCCCCAAGGAACAGGGATTTCACTTCCTCGTTCCCATGAGATTTTGCTATGTTGATGCATCCTGATGTTTGGCTAAGGGCATCAATTTTAAGGATATTTGCGCCGCTCACACCTGAATCGCCCTTGTACCAGAGGCCGCCCAGGCGCTGCTTCCACTGCTTTGGGCTGATGTCTTTGGCTAAGATGGCCGGTGATCCTTGTGGGCATAAGTTGTAAGCCAGGGCGGGTTCGACACCTTTAGGCACTTGAATCACTAACGTTTTGCTGGAATTGGCCTCCCCAGAACTGGTCTGGCTACCACCAGCAACCCATTCCCGAAGGTCGAAGCGAAAACGAATCTCGATCCCGCCATTGGTGTAATACACGGTTCGCGTTGAGCTAGGTCGTAAAGTGTTGTGGTCTTTCAGGGGTGGCAACTGATCGATGGGCAGTCCCCCTTTCTTAATCAGCTCCGTCAATAGACTCCGCAATTGGCTGCTTCCCGCCTGCCATGCAGCCAGCTCCTTCCCTTTATAGGTTTTCGCTTCAGCCTCGCCTAGAGCCGCCGTTCCGGTATCTTCTGAGCTGCTTTGAAATTGGACAGTCAATTGCGACCAGTTAATCAGGAAGCCGTCATGTTGCTCCAACCAGGGTGTCGGGTAAGCATTGCTAGCAAAAAAAGCACATGCCCATAATAAGCTAAGATTAACTTTTGCTGGCATAAGCCCAACCTCTCTTTCCGTTTCAAGTTCGTTGCACTGGCGATTTTATCATGAGTCCGAAAGGATTGGCGGTCGAGACTGGATCAATTCGGTTAAAGCTTCTACCACTGGCCTCGGTCCGGCGATCACTCCCAGTTGTTCTGGGTTGTACTTTTGCGGGGTTCCATCACGGTGTGGTGGGGTATCCATGGTTCTATCTTTCATGGGATAGTTTCGCACGGTGCCGCCTGCTTCCACCACCATAAGGGCACCTGCTGCGGTATCCCAGGGTTGAAGGCCAAATTCCCAAAATCCATCATAGATGCCCTCTGCCACCAAGCAAAAATCCAGAGTAGCCGACCCATCCCCACGCACACTTTGGCATTGGTCTGCAATATGAGCAAAACGGCGCACATCCATTTCCAGGGTACCCCCCTTGTTATAGTAGAAACCTGTAACCAAGAAGGAGGCAGAAAGACGCTGCTGCTTTGAGACAAAGATAGGTTTTCCATTGCAGCTGCTGCCTTGGTTCTTTTGCGATAGATAAAGCTTGCCCCGACAGGGATCGATAATGCCGCCAATATGAACATCGATATCTCCCTTCGCGTCGATCACTCCGTAGGCAATAGAAACACCAAAGTGTTCGTAATGATTAGAGAAGTTTGTGGTTCCATCGAGTGGGTCGACCACCCAGATCCCCTGGCCTGGATGTCGGGGTAAGGGACTGCTGGCGCCGGCTTCTTCAGACAGGATGAGGTCTTGAGGATAGTAAGATCTGATCCTTTGCAGAATGAGGTCCTCGCTGGCTAGATCAGCGTCTGTCACCAAACTCCGATCCGCTTTTAGAGATATGTGCAAAGAGGTACCGAATCGTTGGAGCAAGAGGTGACCCGCTAATTCGAGAGTTTCCCAGATAAACTCTTTGCGGGTTCGCAATTCTGATGGGTTAAGGTTGGTCATGAGTTTCAGTCCTAGGCTTTTGCCCATGAAAGGTAGCCAGAATCATATGCGGCATCAGTTTTGTAAGCATTATGGTAGCATGGACGTTGCGCAAAAGTCCTCTTGAATGTCATAGTCATGGGCCGGGACAGGCGGATTGAGCTGGTTGTTTCCAAATGTTGGGAAATAGCCCAGCTTTAAAAATAGATGCATGAAATAAAGAGTAAGAAACAAAAGGAATAGAACGAATGGCAGCGATATATGGAATCTCGGCGTTATTTGGAGTTTTGTTAGGGTATCTGGGGTTTGTGGTCCTGAGGAGTGTCATTCCCAAGAAAATTCGGTCCCAATTTTCGGGTCGTCGTCAGGAAATGGTACAAGAGGCGAGTAGCCAAGCCACAAAATTGAAATCTGAATATGCGAAGAGCTATGAGGAGACTCTGCAGATCCATTCCGAGGAGTGGGAGGAAACGCTCTCGTCACGGAAAGAAACGCTCGATCTGATTGAAGTGGATTTGGACAACGCCGAAAACAGCGTCAAACTCGAAGAAACTCGAGTGCAAAAAATCGAGCTCAGGGTCGCAAAAATTGAAGAGAAATTGAAGGCGACGAAACAAGAGTTTCTCCTCGCGCAAACAAAAATTGGGCAGTTGAATGAGCAAGTGGCGGCGGTCTTAGTTGAGAAGACGGGCGAAAATGTCCTAGCGCTGTCTAAGCGCTTGCGTGATCAGATCGTCGACGACAAAACTCTTGAGAGTCAAAGATCGCTTAGGTCTTTAGTCGAAGGACTGGAGGCGTCTCAGCGCCGTGAGGCAGAGCGGAGGCTAGCCTCTGCCTTGGCTCGATATGCGCCAAATTTTGCATGGCCTAAGTTAGTCACCACTGTTGAAATCGCCGATGCCAAAATTGTGGAGATGTTAGCTGTTCCAGAAGCCAGGTTGCTCAAGGACTTGGAGGAGCTCACAGACGAATTGCAGGTGGAATTAAAAGTGGATGGACACATGCCATTTATCAAATTAAATGGCGGCTTCGGCATGCATAAAGAGGCAGTCCGTCGCGCCTTAGAGGAATTGTTCAAAACTGGCCCTAACACCTGGAACAAAGTTGCAGCCTGTTATCAAAAACATCTTAATGAAGTAGAGCGAATAGCAGCGCAACTGGGAGCCCGAGCCTGTTTCGAACTCAGTTTGAGTGGAGTCCATCCTAAAATTCAACGATTGGTTGGGGCCCTCAATTGGCGTACAAGCTATCGCCAAAATCAATGGATGCACTCACTAGAAGTTGCAAAGTTGGCTGGCATCGTCGCCAGCGAGTTGGGTGTCGATCCCGACCAGGCAAAACGTTGTGGACTTCTCCACGATATCGGCAAGGCCCTAGATTATAAAATAGAAGGCTCACACGCTGTTATCTCAGGTGATTATGCCGACCGCTTTGGCGAGCGGAAGGATATATGCGACACGGTTATGTCTCATCATAACGATCTCGTTATTGAATCCCCCTTGGCTCATGTCTTGAAGGTCGCCGATACTCTTTCGGGGGCAAGGCCCGGCGCCCGGGTGAATCTCGAAGCGGGGTATCAGAGCCGGCTTTCGGGAATTGAAGAAGCCATCAACTCTTTTCCAGGAATTGTGGGGATCGCCATCATGAACGGCGGTCGAGAAGTTCATGTGGATGTCAACAATAAGCGAGTATCGGCGGAGGCTCTCGAGCGAATTACGAATGATATTGCTGCGAAGATTGCTACGGATGTAGCGTTTCCAGGTCAAATCAAGATCCTCGTTTCGCGAAAATTTGAAGCTGTAGCACAGGCCTAATCATGCGACCAAATTTAAGTGATCAAGAGCGAGAATTAGTGGGCGAGATGGCTGGTAAAGTCGAAACCTATCTACGCGTGCGTAGGTTCGACTTGGCTGAAAAAGCAGCAAAAACCTATCTTGATCATGAAGGGATCGCACCAGAAATCCACTACACGCTGGGTTTGATCTACGCAAAGCAGGGGCAGTTAAAAGACTCAACGGAAGCTATGTTACGTGCGGTTAAAGCTGACCAAGATTATTTAGAGCCGAAGCTCAGTTTGATCGTTTCTCTCTGCGATGTCAGTCGCTATGACGAGGCTATAGCTTTTTACGAGACAAGTGTTGATCATTTCAAGACGGCTCCAGAGCTTGTGACGCAAGCGATTGCAGAACAGCATTTAGCTACAGCGAGGTCCTACGAAGAAGCGGACCTATTGGCCGAGGCCATGACGGAATACCAGAAGGCTCTATCCTTTCACGACATATCTCTCGCGCGATTAGCGCTGGCGGGCATTTATCTCAAGTTAGGGTATCTAGATAAGGCCGAGCGGGAACTAGAACTGTGCCTTAACAGCGGCAGCGAAAACGCGCAAATGCACGTGCTATGGGGATTATTGCAACTAAAACGAAAACGATTTGCCACTGCTGAACAACACTTTCAATCTGCGTTGCATCTTGATCAGGGCCATGGCCCCGCAAAAACGCTGTTGGCTTATGCACAAGATTTGAAACTCCAGGCCGTCGCGAATTAAATATATCAGAACGACGCAGCTCCTGGCTGATTATTTCATCGACCATAGAAAACGAGGATAGACATGAAGATTCCTTTACTTTTACTCCTAGCGATAAATGTTTGGGTTGCTGGCTTCTATCTTGGCTGTAGTGGGCAGCTGGCCCATGAAGTGCAGGATGCTCAGCTTACGCAGGCCGGATCTACCGATGCCAATCTTTTAAATATTTTTGCCAAGAAACATTTGGATGGACTTGCTTGGCAAGCGACATCCTTAGCGATGAATTCCAAAGGCATCTATGTTGGTACGATCATTGGCAACATCTATTTTTTGCCTTGGGCCAAGAAATTAAGTGATATGAAAGCTCAGCCACTTCTCTTGGGTAGGTTTGAAACGGTGCGTGGCTTGGCGGTGAACGAACAATTCCTCTACGCCTCAACCAAGCCTGGGCATACGGGCGACCGAGAAAAATGGGTGAATCGTGCCTCTGAGTTGGCCAGAATTTCACTGGCTAATCCTCAAGAAATCAAGATCTTCCCCCAACCGTTTTTCTGCTGTGATGGCACCAACCAACATGCTCTAAATGGACTCTTGCTTGAGGGTACCTCGCTTTATGCATCCATCGGCGTGCTAGGTGATGGTGATCGACAGGGTCTAAACGGTGCCGAGGGAGCCAAGGGCGGTTACCCTGGCCATCTCATTCGAATAGACCTACAGGCGTGCGGTAGCTTTCAAGGTGATGTCAGTCAGTGTGTCACTTCATTGGCGAAGGGCATGCGTAACCCATATCGCTTTACCAAAGTTAATGCCGCGCCTCATCAGGGCTTTTGGATCTCGGATAATAACAACAATGGGAATGCGGAATTTCGCGCTTTTGAAAAAATCTACAAAGTGAGAAATACCTCACCGGAGCCTGATTTTGGACACCCTTATTGTGTTCCCGTTGCAAGACAAAATGAGATCGTAAACTTCTTTGATCAGCCTCTAAAGGTGACACTGGAATACCGGGGGACGATTGGCGCTCAGAGCTGCACCGCCTTTCCCTATGCCATTGCTACGACCAAAGACGGGACCAATGGACCGGGATTGACAGGAATAGCCTATCTTCCTCAGCAGCAGAAGATTGTCTATGCTAGTCATATGCTTGCAACCCTCTATGTGCTGGATCCCGGCAAGGATGAAGGGAAATTGCAGACAACGGCCAGCCAATATCGAGCGAGAATTTTAGCAGAGAAGTCCTATGCGGATGCGCACTTTGTGGATCTGCAGGTTTACAACGGTGTCCTCTATGGATTGTCGATCGAAGGAGATCTTTTTCAGTTTGGCAAAGGTGGCTCTGGGGTTGTTGACGTCGTTCCTGGGGGGGAAGTCGCAAGGCCAGAGGCCTATTCTTCTCGAGCCTGTTTGGGGTGCCACGGTGGTGATTTGAAAGGAGGAGTAGGACCGAGTCTTACCAATCTCTATCTGTCTTGGCAGCCTTGGGCCAATAGCAACGCTCCCATCATAAACGAAGACTACATCTATCACTCTTTGATGAAACCCAATGAAACGATTGTTCCTGGCTATCAAGCAAATGTTATGCCCAATTTTAGTGCGGACCCTAGTTTTGCCGTTCAAGCTCGCGAGTTGGCTAGCTATCTATGGGCGCAACAACCTGCACCGATACGTTCGGATGCTGTGAAACAGTGCCAGACCAAAAATTTCATCAATACCTGTATAGATGCAAAACAGAACGTGTCTTACCTTTTGCTATGCAATCAGGCGTCTGGGAATCATGATTTTGCAGGAAAAGATGCAGATTCTAGTCTGCGATTGTCGCCAGCAGCCATGCGAGTGATCCCCTGCTCACCGAAAGGCTGCAAAGAAAATCAGCTTTGGCATAATGATGAATGCCAGTAAAGCAATCGAAGCAAAAATGAGCCCAGGATCTTTATAGGCCCAGCCTACCAGGGTGCAGAAAGCTCTAGCATTGATTTTAAATCAAACAAAATCAAACTGTTAAGGCTGTTTCGCCAGGGCTCCGGTTACAATTTTTTGAGTTGGACCGATACCTATGGCTATGAATCAACTCAACAAACAGTTTGAGAAACTTAAAGTTGTCGTGGTGGATGATCAAGACACCATACGGAAGGCGATTGTGCGCGCCCTAAGTGCTGTGGGGCTAATCTCTATAGAAGAATTCTCTGACGGTCGAGAGGCCATTGAATTTCTGAGAAAGAATCACGTCGATCTCATCTTGTGTGATCTCTATATGAAGCATGTGAGTGGATTTGAAGTCTTACGCTATCTTCGGGGTCGCGATTTCGCCAACGATATCCCTTTTATAGTCGTGACGGGGGAAACGAAGAAGGACGAGATCGTCAAAGCGAATGACTTAGGTGCGGAGCACTACGTTCTGAAACCATTTACAGCTATAGACTTGCAGCGGGTTGTGACGACCATTGCAGATGCTTATCTTAATCCCATTCCTCTCTTGCATCATGTTAGATTGGCAGAGCGACTGACCTTAGAAGGGAAGAATTCTGAGGCGAAAGATGCCGTGCAGAAGGCCCTTGAGATAGATCCCGCAAGTCCTCGCGTCCTCTATAATAAAGCTTTGCTTCTAGCAAAAGAGCGAGAGTTCGGCGCGGCAAAACGTGTTCTTGAGGAAATCATGGCGAGTCAGCCATCTTTCTATCGCAGCTACCGTTTGTTAGCAAACATTTCGCTCGAATTTGGTGATCGCGTGCAGGCGATTCATTATCTGACCAAGGAATTAGAGATCAATGGCGCCCAGCCCGATCGTCAGGCTTTACTGGGCAATTGCTATTTGGAATTAAAGCAATATGACCCTGCCATCGAGAGATTTCGTCAAGCTCTTAAACTGGATATGAAGTTCATGCCAGCCTTGAACGGTATTGGCCATGCCTTCGCAAGGATGGGGAATTTTGACAAAGGGATTTACTATTTCAAGCGCATGCGTCGCTATAGCCCTGAACACCAGGGTGCTTTGGACAATATTGTCAAGTATGCGATGCGTGACTCAGAGAATACTCGCAAAGGAGAGCTCGCCCTCAAAGATGAGATTGGGCGGAATCCCGAAAGGGTTGATGCAAGGCTAGCGTTAGCAAAAGTTTTACAGCATCGCGGCGAAATGGAGGCCTGCCTAAAAATCATCGACAATGTGCTCGAGGGCAGAGACAACCATAAAGATGCACTTATGATGAAACTACAAGTCAAGGTGCAGGCTAAGAATTATGACGAAGCCCTGGTCATCGGCAAGAAGCTTTGTGAAGTGGCTCCCAGTCTCGATGCTTTCCGGACTGTCGGGAAAATATGCCTGAAGAAGGGAAAACTGGCAGAAGCCCTTAGTATGTGTGAACAAGCTTTAGGTTTTGATAATAAAGATAAAGTTGTGCTGTCGACGCTTTTTGAAGCTTACCATGCAACCGGACAAGATGCGAAAGCCTACTTCTTGATCGTGCGTCTTATGAAACAAAGTCCCGAAGATAAAAAGCTGACACCGCAACTGAAAGCCATCATCGCTCGCTTACGTCTGCGGGGTAAAGCCCTATCCAGTAGGCAAAACCAGCAAGCCAATCCCAAAGCTTCATGATTCGGTCTTTTGTGCTATGCCAGCATAAGAAACCAGAGTTGAACCCGTAAAGCGAAAGGAGAAATCCTTTGGGACTTTTCGCGCAAAAAGTCCGCGGAGATTGGCCCAGCGGGCTAGATTTGGCTCGACACCCTGGAAGAATTTGACCGAAAATCCGGAATCCGCTAGCCAGCCCTTAACTTCACTTGGCTTTAGGAAAAGATGCAGCACATGCATATCCTTAGGCGTATTGGGTACGAACCATTCCACAAGCTTGATGACGACAAGATAAGCCAAGGGATTTCGATTGAAGGTATGGAAAAAAAACAGTCCACCAGGCCGCAAGACTCGGGCAGCTTCAGAGATGACGCGCGAGGGATTTTGAACATGCTCCAGAAGATCGAGGGCCACGACGATATCAAAGGAATGGTCAGCAAAAGGCAGGCTCTCCGCATCTCCAGGGCTAAACGTTCCTTCCGGACAATACTTTGAAGCCGTACGAAGTGCGTCTTGGGATAGGTCAATGCCCGTATATTTGAGATGAAAGTTACCCCTAGCTTTAACCGTATCGAGAACTTGACGTGCGATGAGGCCACCGCCGCAGCCAATTTCTAGCAAGGTTTTCTCGGCTGTGGAGGAGCTTAGGGATTGGTGCGCAATCCAAGGTCCGAGAAGTTTTGCTTGTGCCCGCAGCAGGGCCACCGGGTCATTGTCAGCACAAAACCAGCGATCACCCAACTGCTCGTAAATCTCATTATTGACTTTGGCTTTGCTCATAAGAAAGAAATCTCTTTTTGGTGACGATCACCTGCGAGGGGGTTTGACTCGGGATAATTTCTGAATTTTGGCAGCCTGTGAGCGATCGCCTGCCAAAAGATCAACTGATAGACCAGAAATCCACCGATCAACACGGTTTGCAGGCGTAGGATATTTAGATGTGCGGGATGACCGGAATGCCAGAGCTGATAACAGAGCCATAGACTTATGGGGTGCAGAATAAAAAGCAGGGCATGCAGCCATTGTTCATTGGCACAGCATTCTTTCTTGTGGACCCATTCGTCTTTAGTAATCATAAGCGTCGATACTACAGCAAGGGCCATGAACACCTTTGAGGTCATTTCCTCTGCAGGGAGGCTCGATGCGAGTAAAAAGCAGGCAAGAAAGACAAGTGTGTCTGCCGGATGGCCCCAAGTTTCCCAAGGCTTAAGACCGCGTCGGAAGTGAAAGTAGAATTCGTCCCAAGCCATAACCATTCCCTGGGTGAGGAAGAAGATTATGGCGAATATTGGGAGTGTGCCGCTAGACTCAAACATACTTGGCTCAAGCATACTGATCAGGACTGGGCAGGTGTCGTGGATGAGTCATACCCTCTAGAGTGGCGTAAGAGGCAAACACGGTCAGCCCGGGTCCAAAGGCGAGACTCAGGACACCGCGTCCGTTTTCATTTGTTTCTGCGGCCAAGATCCTTTGCCAAATGTGGGGTAAAGTCGCTGAGGACATGTTTCCCCGCTCACGGAGTACTTCGCGGCTGTGGGTTAACTGCGCGGCATCTAATTCTAAGGCTTGTTGAACGGCCTCGATGATTTTAGGGCCTCCCGGGTGCACGGCAAAGATCATCTCCTTGATGGGCGTAGCAATTTGCAAGTGATCGAGAAACCAGGGCAAGAATTTTTTGATTTCCATCACAATAAACGCAGGAACTTGCCTTGAAAGGGTCATATGAAAGCCAAAATCTCCCGGCAGCCATGTCATGGCGTCTAAACTTCCGGGTATGAGCCGTTCCTCGATACCGTGTAGTTTTAGGGAGGGTTTTGCCGCATGATTTGCAACAGTATATTTGATATGGCCATCAGCAAAAAGGCTTTGCACGACAAACTGCTCGGGATCATAGATGGAAGGGTTGAAGTGCATGCTACAAAGTTCATTGTGTACGATATCAACCGTTGAATCCCCTGAGTCTACAAAGCTTGCCGCCATGCGTACTGAAGGAAAGGCAGCATAGCAGCCCATATGGTAGGCATTCGTGACTTTTGTATTCCAACCTTTTTCCGCTACCAAGGTTTGGATGGCATTGGGGGCATAATACCCCGTACAGCTTGTATGGATGATATGTGAAGGCTTACCCGTCTCTTCCTCATAAAGGGACCGCGTGGCCTTTAAGGAAATAGCGGCAGTGGATTTCATTAAGTCTTGCATGGGATGTTCAGATTGAGGGAGTGGGCGGTCAGGCGCTAAGTCAAGATCTAGGCGATCTGACCAGCGATAGTCAATCTGGGGACTTTTAGCGCAAACTCGACGATAGACATTCCCCCTGGACTTAATAGTCTCTTCGCTGATGCCCGCGGCCTCCCAAGCCGCCCGATAGCGGGAAAAGGTCCACGATAGAGCGTCTTCTTGACTCACCTGGCTGTGGGGCATCACACTTCTAAAATTGGATAGAAATTTTGGCGGCATTAGAAAGCTTCTTTTTGTGATGTCAAACATTGTCTCTCAGACAACGCGCAGTCTGTTCGCTCTGGACTCTAGCACAAGGTAGATTGGCATAGGTCTTAAAAATTTTATCCCTGTAAGGAGGCTAGGCCAGGCAGCTGGCTTAAGCCCTCAATTTGAAAACAAATTACCTGAATTGAATAAGCAGGGAAATCGCAGATTCTTCCGAAAAGTGAACGAATCGCGAGGTATCCATTTTTCAGGAACTCTGTGCGAAGATTCGTGGTTCTTTTCATTGACGGAAACTCTATAGAACCGCAACATGAGGAATCTTCTGCCTTTGTGAGGTTAGTTCCATGAACGTGAATTCCACCCAACTGCTCTTTCATTACTTGGATTGCGGTTGGCTCTATGTCCCCTTTGAGGAACAAGAGGAAACCGTACTCGAATACAATATCGAAGGGGGTGCGGTGAGTGGTCATCCGGTTGAGACTAACGGATCTTTAGCGCAGAAGGCTCCGTTAAAGGACAGACCAGTGAGTCGCGATTGGTGGTTTGTTGTCGAGGATCTCGATCTGTCGCCTCATCAGATCATGTTAGAAAAAATGGCAGTAGCACTAGGTTGTCGTGACTCAGTGCGTTTTATCCCAGCTCCGGAACTTGAATCCTATCAGACACAAAATTTTGAACGACCCCTGGCGTTACTTTTGTTCGGGGCGAAGGCGTTGCAGGTCGCCCATAATTCCCAAGAAACCATAGGCAGTTTTTTTATGACTTCCACTATGGTAAGGCCAGGTCTGTTCCTGCCTTCACTCACGAATATTTCTGCAATTCCGGAAAAGAAAATAGGCGCATGGCGATCCATGCAAGGATTTAAATCTCATTTGGAGAGCATATCGTGAAACGGTCCCCAACTTATATAATGATGGGCATGTTTTTTTGCACTTTATTCCTAAACTTCCTGTTAAAGGACGCTAATGCTTGGTTTGGCAATTCAGATGGGGTTGCGCATGCTACTGAGAAAGATGCAACTCCATTTCCGGGGACAGAAGCAACAGCGGAAGAGCTGGCGCCTGAAGCTCAAGAAAAGGGAGAGGTGCCAGAAGTTGAAGATCTCTCGTCAATGAATCGCTGGCTAAAGGTCTCGATAGGAATCATCGGCACAGCCAGTGATGACATATTGAGAGCAGCTTTGGAAAGGGTCACGAGAGATGCCTTTGACGGTTTAGTGATTGTCTTGGATACGCCGGGTGGATCCTTGGACGCGACGCGGGCGATGGTGCAAAGAATCATGGGAGCGCCCGTGCCTGTCGTGGTGTGGATCGGTCCCAATGGAGCCCATGCCGGTAGCGCTGGGGCATTTATCACTCTCGCGGCCCATGTGGCAGTCATGGCTCCCGGTACCAATATAGGAGCTGCTACCCCCATTGATTCGTCAGGTAAAGATATCGGAGGAAAAGAAGGAAGTGGGACCGACGACATTAAGAAAAAAGTTATGAACGATACGGTCTCCTTTATTACGTCCATCGCGGAAACTCGGGGGAGGAACGCAGAGATGGCTAGCTCCTTTGTCACTGCGGCACTTTCGCTCACTGCGACCGAGGCCCTAGAAAACAATGTTATTGATTTTATTGCTGAGGATCTCAAACAACTTTTTTCGCAAGTCGAGGGACGCGTGGTTTCCTTAAATGGCAAAAAAGTGCGATTTCCCGCGGTAGAGGACCCCGAACTCGTCAACTATGAGCTGAGCGTCCGTCAGGAAATACTCTCTATTCTGTCCAATCCGAATCTTTTCTATTTGCTCTTTATGGCAGGATTAATTGGCTTAGGTTTTGAGTTGACCCATCCAGGCGCTTTATTTCCTGGAGTTATTGGGGGCATTTGTCTGATCTTGGCACTGATCGCTACATCGGTACTTCCCATTAGCTACGGAGCAGCCGCGCTGGTGCTAGCTGGCATTGGTATGCTGGTCGCAGAGGCTTTTTTACCAAGTTTCGGAATTCTTGGTATTGGAGGGGTCGCGGCCTTTTTGTTAGGGAGTGTCTTTTTGGTTGATCCTTCAGGCCAAGAAGGCTTGAGGATATCTTGGGGCGCAATTCTACCGGGTGGCCTTGCTGTTATTGGCACAACTTTGTTTTTAGGTTTTTTGATTTTAAGGACCAGTCGTTCTCGTGTGCGTTCGGGACAAGAAGGGATCACGGGTAAGGTTGGGCAAGTCCTGCGAGACTTTGTCGCAGGCGAAGGTCCTGTGCGGGTGGAAGGCGAAATTTGGACAGCCAAATGCCACTATGACCTCAAGAAGGGGCAGCCGGTGAAGGTGCTTGCCAGCGAAGGCTTGATGTTGATTGTCACGCTGGCTGAGCAAGGGTAAACAAGTGAGGTAAGTGGGACTTAAGGTTTAAAAATAACCAGCGCGATGGGGCGAGGGTTTTCTGGAGGGGCTAATGGCGGGTTTAGGGATTGGTACGATTGTATTACTGGGCATTATCTTTTCGGTCGTTGCATCATCGATTCGTATTCTGCAGGAATATGAACGAGGAGTGGTTTTTCGTTTGGGGCGTGCTCTCCCGCAGCCAAAGGGCCCGGGGATCGTTTTTTTAATTCCTTTTGTTGATAAGATTTTCAAAGTCTCCATACGTACTATTACGATGGATATTGAACCTCAGGATGTCATTACCCGTGACAACGTTTCCGTCAAGGTAAACGCGGTGCTTTATTTCCGGGTAGTTGACGCGATCAAGGCCGTGATCAATATTGAAAATTATCTTTATGCGACTACGCAGTTGGCGCAGACTCATTTGCGGTCCATATTGGGCCAGCATTCCCTGGACCAACTCCTCATTGAGCGAGATACCATTAACGAGAAGATCCAAGAGATCTTGGACCAAAATACCGACGTTTGGGGGATCAAAGTTTCTGCGGTCGAGATCAAGCATATCGATCTCCCACCCGATATGCAGAGAGCCATGGCGCGAGAGGCGGAATCTGAGCGAGAACGCCGAGCAAAAATCATTGCTGCCGAAGGCGAGGCACAGGCTGCGAAACGTTTGCGGGAAGCCGCGGATGAAATTGCTTCCAACCCTACCACTTTGCAGTTGCGGTATTTACAGACCTTGGCGCAGATTTCCACGCAAAATTCATCGACGATTATTTTCCCTCTGCCCATGGATATGCTATCGGCATTTCTTGGCCGAGGAACAGATGGTAAAAACATTCGCCGCACCGATCAGGAATAGAGGAGTTTTGGGTGACTAGTTTTTCAGGGACCTCTATGGCGGATCTTTTGACTATGGAAGTCCGCCATGACCAAGCAGGAGTTAGCCTAAGGACAACCCCACCAAAAGACAACGGTGGGGACGGGAGCCAATTTTCTCCCACGGATCTCTTGGTCACCGCATACGGAACTTGCATGACGACTCTGATTGCGCTGACAGCGAAACGGCATGGTTTCAACGTAGCAGCCACCAGGTTTCAACTTGAGAAAGTGATGTCCTCAGACCTACCGCGGCGCGTTACCGCGATTCGGGGTCAGGTCGAGCTAGAGACTTTATGTAGCGAGGATGATTTCACTTTGCTTGTGCAAGCCGCCAAATCTTGTCCCGTGGCTCTTTCGGTTCATCCTGAAATGAAGATGGACATCAAATTTGTGAGAAAATCGTAGTCAAGCTTGCGAGAGGATGCAGCAACCCATTCCATCTTTCCCCTAAAAATAAATGTTCCGATGTTATTTGCTAAGCATAGACAAGGCTCGTGAAAAGATTTCTTCCCGGCTTGGCAATGAAATCGTGGACGATTTACCTAGCGGGATGAAACAATCCGAAGCCGTGATCCGCTCGATTCGCACCCCAGTATTGGACAGACGCTCCGTCAGCAAGGTAACGATACCTTCGCTCTGTGAGCCGCTTCTTCGGCATTCATCCACCACTAAAATATTTTTGGTGCCTTTTAACTCGGCTGCCAGCCTTGCCTCGTCGATCGGTGCTAACCATCGCAGGTCAATAATTTTAAGCTCCTGGCCGGTTTTCAATTTCATATCGGCAGCAGCTTGGCGTGACAAGTAGTAGCCGTTGCCATAAGTGACGATGGCCAGCTCTGAGCTCTCGCCAAAAACAGAAAAATCACCAAGTTTTATGTCCTGGCCCGGATCTGGATAGGGAAAGGACCAAAGGTTATCGCCAGCGCTGAGCAAATCCTTGGTCATATATAGGGCGATGGGCTCCACAAAGATCACGATTCGCCCAAACAGATAGGCCTCCCGAACCGCTCGCCGAAGCATCAAAGCGGCGTCACGCCCATTGGAGGGACAGGCGATGATGACCCCGGGGATGTCGCGAAAAACGGCAAGGGAGTTATCATTGTGGAAATGACCTCCAAAGCCTTTTTGATAGGCTAGACCTGCCACGCGCACGACCATGGGGTTCAAATATTGACCTTGGCTGAAGAAAGAGAGGGTTGCGGCTTCACCGCGCAGCTGATCTTCAGCATTGTGGAAATAAGCCAGAAATTGGATTTCAGGAATCGGCAGGAACCCATTGTGGGCGAAGCCAATGGCTGTTCCCAAAATACTGGTTTCGTCCAACAAAGTGTTAAAAACCCGCCTCGGACCAAAACTTTGCGCCAAACCGGAGGTAACATTATACACTCCGCCTTTTTGTGCAACATCCTCGCCAAAAACCACCGTGGCTGGATATTGCAGCAACAAGTCTCGTAGCGCCCAATTGATAAGTTTTGCCATATGATAGGGTCGTTCCCGATGGCTCCAGTCGTTCCCGAAGGATTTTTCGCGCCCTTCCTCTGATGCTAAAGGGGGCAAAGCCCGGTGCAAAGGCTTGGTAGGAATCACGGCTGATTCAACCGCTTCGCGCGTGGACAGTTTAGGGCGGGTGATGGCAATTTCTCCCTCAGCCCTGACCCTAGCTCGAACAGATTCATATAAACCCAGGATCTCATCGGCATTCATGATCCCTGCGTCCAAAATCAAGCGTGCCGAATGCAATATCGGGTCGTCCGCTTCGTTTTTCTCGATGTAGGCCAAGGATCGGTACTGAGTTTCCATGTCAGATCCCGCATGACCCAAAAGGCGTACGGTATCCAAATGCAAAAAAGCTGGCTTTCTCGTACTTCTGACAAAGCCTACCGCATCCTCGGCGATCTGAAAGGTATGAGCCAAATTGCGGCCGTCTGCTCGAAAGTAGCGGAGATCAGGCCTGCTGCTGAATGCCCGCTCAATCCAACCGGCCGGAGTACCGACCGAAATACCGATCCCGTTATCCTCGCATACGAATAAAATAGGTGCTGGTATATTTTGATAGGCACTATAGCTAGCAGCATTAAAGGCGCTTTGGGCGGTAGCGTGATTGGTCGAGGCATCGCCGAATGAGCAGAGCACAATGCTGTCGGGTGCTAAGGAACTATCTATTTTAAGATCGC
>JBIKVD010000235.1:0-6966 GCA_044357055.1 Oligoflexales bacterium
GCAATAGGCACTATAGGAGAAGCGGTCATGGAAAGGGTCGTAGACGACTCCAACACCAGCTTGACGGGTGCCGAAGCGCAAGACTTTGTCTTCATAGTTCTCGGCGGTGATTCCGTCATGCTGGGATTCCATCATCCTTAACCTTTATTGCCCTTTGCTTGATCTTCACGGTATCTGGAGACGATCTGCTCTTGAATGGATTGGGGTACAGGACGGTACTTAGCAAACTCCATAGTGAAGGAAGCCTTGCCTTGCGTCTTTGACCGCAAATCGGTTGAATAGCCAAACATCTCCGAGAGTGGTACTTCCGCCAACAAAACCGTGTAATCGTTACGCATGTCGCTTCCTAAGAGAAATCCGCGGCGCGAGGAAAGATCGCCTTGAACCGTCCCTTGGAATTCGGTAGGAGTCTCGACTTCAACCTTCATAATTGGTTCCAGCAAGCACGGCTTTGACGCGAGGAAGGCCTCCTTAAAAGCACCGCGGGCGGCAATTTTGAAAGCCATTTCCGAAGAGTCAACGGGGTGAAATCCACCGTCATCCAAATCAAATTTTACGTTGATAACCTGATATCCACCGAGTGGGCCCTTATCAATGGACTCTTTTAGGCCTTTTTCAACGCCTGGAATGTATTCTTTAGGGACAGAACCGCCGACCGTATTGTTGCTAAAGACAAAACGCTGATCGCTATCCTCAGGCAGAGGTGACAAGCGGCCAACGATGTGTGCGTATTGACCCGATCCACCCGTTTGTTTCTTATGCTTGTAATCGTAGTCTGTGGATTGGGTTGGGCATTCTCGGTAGTTAACTTTCGGTTGCCCAACAATCACACTGGCTTTGTATTCTCGTTGAATTCTTTGTACATAAATCTCGAGATGGAGCTCGCCCATGCCCTTAATGATCGTCTCACCCGTTTCTTCGTCAACCATGACGCGGAAAGTTGGATCCTCTTTCATAAAGCGGTTCAAAGCCTTAGAGACTTTCACCAAATCGTCTTGTTTTTCAGGCTTTATCGCCAACTCAATAACCGGCTCTGGAACAAAAATACTTTCCATAGAGACATTGATGGTTTCGTCACAGTAGGTATCACCGGAAGCGCATTCCACACCGACCATGGCGACGATGTCACCAGCCTTTGCAAAGTCAATATCTTCACGCTGGTTGGAGTGCATTCGCACAATGCGGCCCACTCTCTGTTTCTTGTCCATACGGGGATTGAAATAGGTCGTGCCCTTCTTTAGCGTGCCCTGATAGACGCGGGTGTAACTAAGCTGGCCAAAGCTTTCGTCGGCAATCTTGAAAGCCATGGCAACCATTGGCAGGTTCGGGTCTGGATTAATGACGATATCCTTACCAGCTCCTTCATTATCATGTCCCATGTAAACGCGATCCAGTGGACAAGGCAAAAAGTCTTCTACGGCGTCTAACAACAACTGGACGCCTTTGTTTTTGAAGGCAGAACCCATAAATACTGGGGTCATTTGGCGAGCAACCGTAGCTTTCCGAACAGCCTTGTAGATTTGGTCTTCGGTGATGGGCTTTTCGTCCAGCATCATTTCCATCATTTTATCGTCGAACATCGAGACGGCATCAAGCATCTCCGCACGATATTCCGCAGCTTTATCCTTGTATTCAGCAGGTATCTCATCTTCTGTGATATCAATGCCCTGATCACCGAGGAAATAATAGGCCTTCATTTTAATCAAATCGATGATTCCGTTAAGATCGTTCTCAAGTCCCATAGGCATTTGCATGGCGACTGCGTTATGTCCTAGTTTTTCTCTCAACATGCCGATGACACGGAAAGGGGTGGCTCCCGCGCGGTCAAGTTTGTTGATAAAGGCGAGGCAAGGGACATTATAGCGTTTCATTTGGCGGTCAACGGTAATCGATTGACTTTGAACGCCAGCAACTCCGCAGAGTACGAGGACCGCACCATCCAAAACCCGCAGGGATCGCTCTACCTCAACAGTAAAATCCACGTGTCCTGGGGTATCGATCAGATTTATATAGCAGTTCTTCCAACGAACAGAAGTGGCTGCAGAAGTAATGGTAATACCGCGCTCTTTTTCAAGTTCCATATGGTCCATGGTTGCACCATCACCACCTCCGCGAACTTCTTGGATCTTGTGGATCCTGCCGGTGTAAAACAAGATGCGTTCCGAAAGGGTCGTTTTCCCGGAGTCAATGTGTGCGGAGATTCCGATGTTTCTAAGTTCTTCCAATTTCTTGAACATATCATTCGTCCTTCACTAATTTACGAGCATGCATCTTGGGTTACGTGATTCTCAGCCTAACCGAGGCAGGATTCAAGCCCATTCTTGTAGCATGTATGAAGGCAAGGTCCCAATGAAATAAATGGCAAACCACCCAAATGCTGTCCATGCGCCAACACCACGGAGGGGTTAAGAGGGTTTGACGATCGGAGGAGCTTAACTGTCCGTCGCCCTGACCTGGTAGGTCTTGCACGCTCTTTTGCAAGTTATATCAAAAATATCATATTGTTACGAATAGATGTCAAGAATCCTCTTAATATCATTTGATAAAATCCGAAAACAACTTTGGTAAAAAGCACAATCCCCAGGGAAGGGGCAATTTATGGAATTTAAATTAAACAAAGACGCCGTACCCGCAGGCCCTGGCCCAAAAGCAGAGCCAGCAAACCCCGGTGAGCAAACACAGATACTCGACACACGCAGTGGCCCTGTCTTGAATCTTTTGGGTGATCATCCCCCTGAGGCGGCGGCTCCTGGCGCCGTTTCGGCCCCCTGGGGCGAAGGTTTCTCGCGAATTAACCTGTCTGACTCTGTGGCAAATGGGCACGTTCCCCAAACGGGTGCCATGGTGAAGGCCAGCAATTCCTTTAAGAAAAAAATTTTTTTGGGCGTACTTGGCCTAGGTCTGGTGTTGGTGCTCTTTGCCGGCTGGATGATCTGGAGCCTACAGGAAGCAGGTCAAGATGTGATGCAGGAATTAACGACGTTCTTGGATCAAATCATCGGTGTAGACCCCAATAGTTTGGTGGTTGACCAGTCACCCGTTACGGTTGGGGATGTGGCAAACCGCCCAAGCTTAGAACCGGTTCCATCGGAAGGGAAACCCATTTCTAGTGAGGATCTTCAGAGACAGAAAGGTCTGAATCCCTATTGGGGCTTACCCAATGAGGTTTTGGGGGCCAAGGAATTTAAGATCGCCAGAAAGATTACCGCAGAGGAAGAAGTCAGTTGGGCCAACGCTCTGAAACAAAGATTTCCCTATCCTCGTTACCGAGCGGTGTTGGAGATTCGCGCCAATCGTTTTGCGGGAAGCGAGTCCTTGCTGTGGTATGCCGTGCATGATCAAAAGCTTTGGATTCGCATGCGCGCCATCATGGGGCTCGCGGATATTGGGCAAAATGTGACGATAGGGCAGGTTAAAAAAGCCTTGGGCAAGGACCCTGACGCAAGGATCGCCAATTTTTTTACTCGTTTCGTCAAGAACAGCACGGAGGGAGAGCGCTATGTCATGCGGCACGCAATCCGACTGGTGGGAGAAAGGTCGCGTTTTGTTATCCTCAAATCCCTAGAGCAATCGGACGATGAGATGCGTAATATGTATATGGCTGCTGCCAGCTTGGACAGCGGGCCTCATATCAAGAGTTGGTTGCGCAAAAATCGCATTATCTTCGATATGAATGGCAGCCAGTATGAAAAATATATTGCGATGATTGCCAAACCGGGTACGAACAAGTCTATCGCGGCTCAGGCCAGCGACACCATAAGTCCGGGGGAGTCAATGCCAGTAGAGGGAGAGCCGAATCTCACCCCAGAGCCTGAGCAGGGCATGGCGAACCTAGAGAGCGGTTCACCTGAGCAGAAAGCTTCGTCCCCCAGTACGGCAGTGGATCCGGGACCAGCTCTTGAGACGGAAGTCGTGAATGAAGCTGCCCCAGATGCCGAGCCGGCGACCGAGGAGCCTTCTAATATTGAGAGCAACGATGTAGATGCGTCCTTCGACGATTTCTAGGTGTTGGGCTTGTACTTTATCATAAGCAGGGTCATGTCATCCTCTAGACTGGGGTCTAGGCGAAAAGCCCGGCGGTTTTGCCGCGCTTGACGAAAAAAAATGCTAGCCAAAGAGTGGGAGGTATCACGCATTTCCCTTTTGCAATGGGCCAAGAATTTCCCAATTGCCTCCTTTGGTGGACAGAGACCATCCGTCAGAACGTGAATTTCGTCCCCCAGTTCGACGTGCTGCTGAAAGGTCGCTACCCTGAAGTCCTGGCTGCCAAGCCTTGGGCCTTGGGCGGTTAAGTATTTCATTTGATGATTTTTCTCAATGACAATTCCCGGGTGGCCTGGTGTTCCGGCAATCAGGAGGTCGAGGTCTGGATCAAGGACGAAAAAGGCTCCGGTTGCTCCTTGGCTCGTGCGCAAACAACCTAGTCCTCGATTGACCGAAGTTATCCCTAAGGTGAGAGATTTTTCCCAATCCTCGCCCGTCTGTGGCAGCGCAGATTCGCAGAGGATTTGACACCAAACTCCCCAATGAGAGGAAATCGTGGAAGTGATCATAGCGGCGCCAACGCCATGCCCGGTAATGTCGCTGACAGCACCAATTAAGACTTCTTTACCACAGGTGCCACGCACCATTCGCAAGTCGAACCAATCGCCCGCAAGCTCAGTCGCGGGATAGTACAATGATCGCCAATTCCAATTGGGGTGGGAAAGCTTTCGCTGCGGTAGCATTTCTTGTTGGACCTGCCTGCCGATTTCGAGATCTTTTGCCATTGTTGCTTGTTTAGCTAGTCGTTCACCGAAGCGAAACATGGCTTTTGAGGTCGATCCCACTTCGATCAGAGCGGCCAATACCATGGTATAAAAAAGCACGAAGTTTTTTGGGTCTAGCATGTCTTTGAAGGGCGAGGCGTTACTGGAATCCAGCGAGCTCGCATTTGCATAGAAATGAAATCCCAGGGCCGTGAGCAGCAAAAGGCTCCTAAACAAGACCATCGAATCTTGCAACCAATGATTGCGACCGCTGGGCGGGGGAGGAGCTGTCGCCGGTTTAGCACCGGAAATTGCAGCCTTGTTGCTCCAACCGCGGAAGATTTTCGTCAGATGCCAGAGGCAAAGCCCCGAAGCAATGAGGGAACCAAGCATGTCGGTCAAAAGGTCAGAATACAGCCACAATCTGTCTTCGTGGTCAAAAATAAGCCATAACGTGAGGAGAGAAAAAGCACCGGCAAAAAGAATCGCAAGGTGTTTCCACCTAAATTTTAATTGATAGAGACTCGCGAAGAAAATCAACATGGTTGCCAAGCACATAGCATTAGCGGCGTTGTAAAAATGGATATTGTTGATGAACCCATCGAGGTAATGCAGATCGAACTCGGCGAGAAAAGCTCCTAAGTCTCGCAATCCTCGCCCCAAGGCATACAGTCCTAGCAAGGTAAACGCCCGGGAGTGATCCAGTACAATTGCCATGAGCGCGACCAAGAGCCTAGAGGAGAATTCCAGGGCCCGGCTAATATTTCCGGCAAAGCCTTGTTTTACTGTGAGAAGTGACATATCTGATATGCCTGAAATCTCGCCCAAGACGATCGGCAAATCTGCGGGGCCAAACCAAGGCAAATCTTGGAAATGAATTCTCAATCGCAAAGATTCTTGCCTCAGCAAATCTTGAGCTTGGATTTGAAAGAAGAGATTGAGGCCCATGCCCTCGAGGGTGTAGCTCTTTTCCATGACGGTTAGAGTCGACTCATGGTGTACGGTTCGGGCACTAAATAAGATAATCTGTGATCGTTGTTTCAGCCACTCCAACTCTTTTTCAGAAAGACTATAGTACAAGGTAACGTGGGTGGGCTGGTCCAATTTGCTAACTAGAGTGGTGAGTTTATCCACATCCGGAATCGCCAGGTCGTAATAATACTCCCCCACGGGTCGACAGGCAGTGCTATCGCTAGCCTGGTCATCCTTTACAGTGCAAGATTCGAACATCGCGCGCCATTCGCCGAGCTTAAGGATTCTACCATCAGACTGGATTCTCTCGAGTTCTGAATTGGGATCATAAAAATTCTTAATCGTGTGGTTATAGACAAGAAAAATAGCGAGTAGCAACACAGCCGCGATGATAGCTGCGCTTTTCGATCCGCGTCGAAAGTTTAGGCGAGTCGGCTGCATAGACTCCGAACGAAATGAAGGTTTGCTGCCACAAGTGAATGGACGGTCAGCCTAGATCCCTTCATTCTATCAGCCTATTAAGAGGCTTTGCCGCTTGCGAGAGAGGCTATATTTTCCTCTGAGACGAGCTCGATTATGACTGCAGTCATGTCATCTTCCGTAGCGCGGTCTGCGCGAAAAAGCCGTTTATTGTCTTTAATGGCACTTATAAGAAAAAAAACTGTCTTTTTGAGAGGAAAATGGCCCGTGAGTTGTCTTTGCCAACGAGAAAACGGTGTACTCGGGGGGATGATCCCGTCTGTAAATAATATTAGACTGTCATTAGCTTCCAGCTGGGCTTTTTGGACAACAGGCGCCTGACGGCTGGTTAGGCGACCGGAACGGGAATTTAGGAATTTAAGATTTGATTCGCTGAGCCAAAGGATAGGGGGCTGACCCGCGGTCTGGTACCACAATTCGCGGGAGTCAAGGTCCAAAAGGCAGACGGTAACGGCGCAATCTTTTTGGTTTTTCATGTTTTCTAGCGCTTGACTCAGTTCCAAACTATGGAGGGAGATTCTTTCTTCGGGCGACAGATTTGGGGTTAAAACTTGCTTTTGCAGCCATTGGTGCCATTCACTCGCAGCCACGGCGGACAAAATCCCAGCGGCCACTCCGTGCCCTACAACGTCGACCAGGCAGATAGCTAGGAAGCGAGATTCTCCTAAGACGCATTCGTTAACGAAATACCAATCGCCGGCCAGGGTCAGGGAAGGATAGTAGAAACCCCTCGCTCGCCAACCGCGGCCTGCTAATTTTCGAGGTG
>JBIKVD010000236.1:0-6956 GCA_044357055.1 Oligoflexales bacterium
GAAAAGAAGGGGTGTATGCAGCCATTAATTCACCCAGCAGGTCATTGCTAAAGTGATCACGAACATAATTTGCGTAAAAGCCAAGATCAACAAAGGACTCCAAATGATAGGCCTTTTGCCCATTCTCCTGGGCCACAAATCGGACCAGACCTTTTTGTTCGAAGATGGAGAAGATTCTCTGCAACTCTGTGTCTGGCCTTGACATAACTCGCGCTAACATTTTTAAAGTCTGTTGCAGGGGAACAGAGGCCTCGCCTCGCAATTCCGAAAGCATTTCCGCCATGGGCTTAAAGCCATCGGCCAATTGGGTCGACAGCTGCAGAATCGGGCCCATCAGCCGCGTTTGTGTTGGAGCCAGGGCAGAGCGAATATAGAGACTATCTGCCTGTTCAACACGCTTGACCAAATCACTAAGGATGGCATGGATCCAATCAGGAAGTTTTGCAACTAAGGCTTGTGTTGCCTCTTTGGGAATATGAATGATGGTCACGGCCGTGCTGCAACGAGCTGACGCTGTGCGGGCACCACGATTTACCAAAGTCATTGCCCCCAGTATCTCGCCCGGCCCCAAACTTGCTAGCGCCACCTCGCGACCGGCTCGATTGCGATAGACTTCTATTTGACCGCTTTGAATCACATAGAGGCTGCCTCCCGGATCATTTTCCAGAAAAAGGACATGCCCTTGCTCGTGGACGGTGGCCGGAAACTGTGCCCAGTTAAGCTGGACTCCTTGCTGCGTCATAAATTCTCCATATAGGTTTGGCCAAATAAGCCATCGGCTAAAAGAAGTGAGAATCCACAGGCAATTGTTTCCCAGATATCTATGACCCCTGCTTTGGTCCTTGGCTCCGACAAGCTACAATGGAAGGATCATAGGAGTTTATATGTCGCTTCACCCTCTCGTTCTCTTGCTCGTCCCGTTGGTCTTTATCCAACCCTGGTCAAGAGCCCTTGCCGAAAACACCAGTGTCTACCGCGAGGGTCGTTGTGATATTCCCAAGGGGGAAATGCAAGTATTGAAACAAACCGATTTGCCTAAATGCAAAGATGCCTGCTCGCTCCAAGCGGGATGCAAGGGCTTTGTGCACATTTCCGGTTGGAATCGATGTCGGCTTTTGACTCTCGGACAGCCACAATTCGCCATCCGTTTTCACTCTTCTGAGAAAGCCGAAAACCAACTGATGAAGGACCCAAAGATCGATCATGATTACACCGGTAAAGATTTGCGAAAGGTAGAGACCAAGGATCTTGACCTCTGTTTGGAAGCTTGCAAAAACACCAAAGAATGCCTGGCTGTCACTTATATCGAGGGCTATAAAGCCTGTTGGCTCAAAAAAACCGCTGGGCGCTATCTTGAGAAGGTATTTACCTGTGGGGTAAAAGTCTAAAGACCTAGTTTTGCTGCATGACTCAAGGCAGCGACCGATGGCAATTGCTGGCGAACGGTTTCAATCCGTTCCTTAGAAAGGATGGCATGCAGCGTCTCTAAACTCTGCCCGCTATCGCTCATAACATCTCCCCAAGGATCCACGACCAGCGAATGACCGAAGGACCTTTTGCCATCCCCATGTTCACCCACTTGGTTACATGCTAAGACGTATGCTTGCATGGTTACAGCCAAGGACCTGAGCAAAAGCTGCCAGTGAGCCTCGCCAGTCCGATAGGTAAAAGCACTTGGAATGACGATGACATCCAAGACCGGGCCCTGTGCGAGCATTTTAAGGAAATGGCTGGGAAACCTTAGATCATAGCAAATAGCTAGACCTACTCGCCAGCCATCAAGAGTAAGAGTCGTCAGAGCGCTGCCTGGCGAAAATACTCTGGTCTCATCATGAGTGGGTTTGCCAACAGAGGAACGCAAATGAAATAGATGGTTTTTGTCATAAATCCCAGCGACTTCACCTTTCTGATCGATAACATAAAGGCGGTTAAAAGGCAGTTCCTTGGTGGATTCGGCAAAGTAAGGCACGGTACCAGCAAATATCACAGCCTGATTCTGTAGGCATAATTCCTGGATTTCCGGCAACACGGTCTGCAAAAAAAATTTGGCGGTAGATTTGTGCTTTAGGGGTTGCCCCATGCTCAGAAACATTTCAGGCAGACACAGCCACCTAGTTCCTTGTGCCGAACCTGCTCGAGCCAGACCTCCTTGGTTAAAATACTGTCGGATTTTCTCTTTACATATGGCCCAGTTGCTTTCAGGATCACCCTGGCTATTCATCGGAACAAGCGCGACCTCTAAAGTCTTGGGCGGTTGTATCTTGTTCACAAAATCCCCTTATGCGCTAAGTCATGCGCAAAGTCCTGGTTTGGCCCCTCGACGACCATAGTAACAAATTGCCTACCTTGAGCCCAAGGCTTTGTGCTGGTACCATCCGGCCTTACAACAGCTACTAGGATCTGGCGATCCCCGATAGACGAGGTGCTTATTTTGTCCGAATCATCCTCACCAACACCCACGACAGTCAAAGTCCCTATTTGGGTCGACAATGACGCCTGCCCACAATTCGCCCGTGAAATCATGCTACGCAGCATGAGTCGCTTCCCGCTGGAAATGACCTTTGTGGGAAACTCCTTCACGAAGTTGCCAAATTTGGAGGGCCTCAAGTCCATCGTCGTCTCAGGTGCTTTTGACGCCGCAGATAACTATATCATTCAAGAAGCAGGGACCGGATCCCTCGTGATTACGAGCGACATTCCCCTCGCCTACGCCGTGACGCAAAAAGGCGCCTTGGTTCTGACGTCTAGGGGAGAAGAAATTAATGCCGAGAATGCGGCCGACAGGCTGGCAACAAGGAATCTACTCACCGAGTTTCGCAACCCCATGGCCAATCAAGGCCAGGGTCCAAAAGCTATCAATCAACAAGATATCAAGCGCTTTGCTGACCGCTGGCAAGCTTTGATTCAGCGGCTTAGCAGCCGGTAGCAGCAACTCAAGAAACAACTCTATGGGCAAGAAATGCCCAATCTTCACTCAAAGCCTACTGATAAAATCGACCATAAAGATTCTCTAGCGGCAAACTTGCCACAGACAACCCGTCGAGGCCAGAAGATGAACAACTACCTCATTGCTCGACACTTCATCGTGGCGATGTACGTGCTGATAAGCACTCATCCCGCCATGGCTCTAGATGTCGCGCAAAATCCAGCATTGCCTCAGGGGCCCGTGTCTCAAGGCTGGTGGATAGCTCATCCAAGCGGTTCGGAAGTTGAAATTGCAGGTCGCTTTTCGCAGACCACTGGAAGTGACACCAAAACACGCGATCATCGCTCCGAAGCGAAGGGCGAAATGCAGACTTATAGTTTGGGTGCCAGCACTGCCCTCAATGATCACTTCTCATTCCATACCATGGCTGGCTTTACCCACCAAACCATCGAAGCGGATGGTACGGGCACCCTAGACTATACTTATGTTATGGAAAGATCAGATCTTGATCTTCAAGCCGGACCTCAACTTCACTCACAATCCTTGACCCTCGGCGCATGGGTCGGCGTGACATCATTCGGACCCGAGACTAAGAGCATCCACCGCCAAGATCTGGATCTGAGCGCAGACACAGCGGCCACTTGGCTGCCCTATTTTACAGGGGTCGCAGGCCTCAAATCAGATTCAACGAGATATGCCGTGGAGATTCGATTTTTCAACACCGCCCGGGTAGACAGCGAAGTACAAAGCAGCCAACATGGAAACTATGAGGTCGAGCTCAATCGCCATAAACCGGCTAGAGTCACCTTCAAAGCCAATCAGGCCTATCAAGGTCGCCTCTTCGTGGGTTCTCTTATAAGCTACGAATTCTTGACCCAAGGGGACCCCAGCATCAATGAATATACCGCCAATCGCCCCTTCTCAGCCAACGGCAATACCCCCCAGGCGAGTACCCCAGATCTGAGACTTGCAGATCGCCTTACCGTGGCTATGAGCAGCGCCTATGCTGCACAACCCGGCATGCTCTTTACAGGAAGTGTGCGCTATGCCGAAGATAGTGTGGGCAGGAATGAATATATGACGAGCGTTCGGCCGGAGGATCGCGGGGGCATCAGTGCTGGCATCGGTATGTCATTGGGCCAACAAAGTCGGCTTTTGATCGACCTCATGTACAGCCCCGAGAGGAAAACCCGCTACCGCTTTTCGACCTCTCGGGAAGATGCCTGGGCAGAACCGAATGATGAAATCCTGGTCAAGCTTTCTGGTTGGGATCTTGCAGTTGGCTATGTTGCTGCACTATAGCCTCAAAAGAGTCGCTTTCAGTGCCTGCATGTCCTTAACCAACACCTCGCGCTCTCCCAATTTTGGCTTTTGACCCTCTTCAGGCACAACATACACCGAGTTGACGCTTCTGGATTTAGAATCAAAATTTGTCTGAACGGCACGAACAAAATCCTTAAGGGTTAGGCTTTTCAGCGACTGAAGCAGCTCCGTGCGATGATTATAGTTGCTTCCCAGGATCCGCATTTCTCCCCATAGGCGGTCGTACCGATCACTCATGCTGACTTCGGGCTTTTCTAAAACTTGAATGGCACCGTCGCGCAGAGCGGCAAAGGTGGCATCATCTAGCTTGCTCAATCCCTTGAGTTCACTTTCTAACCAATCGTGCGAATACTTTGCCAACTCATCAGCCTTGTACTTCTGGGACTGAAGCAGAAACATAAAACCCGCTACCCGACCTCGCATGGCTGCACCAGCGTGAACCACATAGCCCAGCTGCTTATTGTCTCGCAGCTCATTAAAATATCGCGGCTGCCAATAAGAATCTAGCACTGTTAAGACCGCATCCATTTGGGGGCTGCGTTTGCCAAAAACTACCTTGGAGGCCCAAGAGTAGTTATTATTCTTGGTCGTCATAACAAACGCAGGTCGCTGACCAGCTGCTCCGACAAGAGGAACCAAATCCGGCAGATTTTCGCTCACCGCAAGTTCGCTAAGACCCAGCGCCTTCGCGAACACATCAGGAAACTTGGTGACCATGGCATCGGAGAGGTTACCGTAGCTTAATAATTTCAAACTACTTCCCTGCAAAAAGGATTTTTGATGAGCAACCACCCCAGCCAGATCTAACTTTGGCAATACTGTTAGGTAGTCCGTAAACAATCGTTCACCCTGCTGCTCCATGACTCTTAGAGTGGCGACAGAAATTCTATAGGGATCGGCAAAATAGGTATTGTCCAAATCTTTCTTCATCTCTGTCTTTATGAGATCAAATCGGGCTTGGGTCGGGGTAAAAGTACGCAGCTTTACCGCGAACTCCTCCAAGACTCTTGGCAGATGCTGAGAGAATCCGCTGAGGCGTATCTCAAGGCCATTTTCCGTGTCACCAAAACTGAGATCAATGCCCACTTCTTGCAGCTCATCAAGCCATGAGGTCAAAGAATCATGGAACAAGCGAACCCAGATCTTCGTATTCGCACCGCTTTGCAGCGAATCATTCATTTTGGGAGAGAGGAGCAATGCTCCAACGTAGGCCTTGGGCATCGGAAAACGCTGGTCATTGAGAAACCAGTTCTCGCCTCTGGTGTTCTGGCCCAGATTGGCAGGAAATTCGACGGGTTTAGCGGCTTCGAGCAATAGCAGATCCGTGGGCAAATAGTCGTTCTTTTCGGGATAGGCGAAGCCATCATCCATCGCGACTGACGCCCAAGCTTTTACCGTTTCGGGTTGAATCTTCTTTGTGGAATAGTCTATGCCGAAATATTTCTCCTTTTGGTCGGTTTTTGCATCGGGGGAGGCTAAAAGAACGACGGTTTGCTCAGGCGTTAGCAGGGCAAGAAATTTATCAAAATCTGCACTCCGGTACTCGTGCAATAAGTGCATGTTCACATCAACTTGATCACCAGAAAAATGAGACATCGCCGAAGCATAATAGACGACGAGGTTGACGGGCGCGGGTGTTTCTCTAAAGATAAATTCATTTGCCATCATGGTGCGTTTCAAATCAAAAATGTACTCTGGATAGCCTTTTTCCTTCATCATTTTCAGATAGGAAAAATACAAGGCCTTGACTTGATCTACATTCTCCATACCCTCTGGAGTCAAATCAACAGAAACACCAAAGATCGTGCCATGATCTTCTTCGTAATAGGAAGAAGACAGTCCGGTGGCAAGACCCAAGTCCTTTAGCTTCGCGAGCAAAGACCCCTTACCTTCCCTTCCAAGAAGATAGCTGATGATAACCAGTGGTTTTGATGGATAGTAGGAAATGGTTGGGGGTAGAAAATACGCGAATTCCAACTCGCGCTTCTCTTTAACAGGCTTATAGACCACCTCAACAGGCAAACTACCTTGCTCTACCACATTCTCGTCATATTTGGGCTTTTGGAAGTTTCTGTTTGGCACGGCCGAAAAATAGCTCTTAGCAAGTTTTTCCATTTCATCAAGCGAGGTTCGACAATACATTGCCAATGACATGAGATTCGCAGAGTAAGAATTTTGATAGAATGTCATGACATCTTCGCGGGAAGTGGCGCCAAGCGTTTCGTTGTTGCCAATATTGAATTGGCTTGCCGGATGATCTTGTTTGAGTAGAGTCTTAAAGATTTGAAATCCCCGCCAAGAATCATTCAAAATGTTTTTGTCATACTCCGAATTAACGGCGTTTTTTTCTTTCTCTAGGAAGGCGGCATCGAACTTTGGCGCGATAAAGAACTGCGCAAGTCGATCCACCGCGCCCTCAAAGGCGGTTTCATTGATCTGCAACTGATAGTTTGTGGCTTGTGATGCTGTGTATGCGTTAGACATGCCTTGGTTATTCTGAATGTATTCGCTGTATTCACCCACCTTTGGGTATTTTTCCGTACCCATGAACAGAACATGTTCAAGATAGTGGGCTAGACCTAAATGCTTTCGCGGGTCGGCCATGCTACCGATATCAACATTCAATGAGACCGCGCACTGCGGGGCATCTGGATCAGACACCAAAAGGACCCTCATTTCATTGCTAAGTTTCAAAGCGCGGTATTGT
>JBIKVD010000237.1:0-6932 GCA_044357055.1 Oligoflexales bacterium
AGATTCTAAAAAGCTATGAAGACAAACCCAAAGAATTGGGCTTGCCGGAGCTGGAATTATTGCGGCACGCTGAAGGGAATGGGTTCCGCTAAAACCCACCCTCGTAATAAAGTCACCCCATTGGCCACTGCTCAGCTCGTGGGGCAGCACCGGCGAGCTAAGCATCTGGACATTGGCAGCTGCCGTAGCATCAGGCAGGGACCGGTACTGGTTCCATAGTGCCACCGTCGGAGCCATCAACTCTTGGTAGGATGGAACGGCACGCCCGAACACGCCAGCTAAAATTAGGCCCTTTGGTTGTGGGAGATCTATTCGTTCACGAATTTTTGCTGCTGTTATTGTAGCTAGCACTGTGCCATAGGAAAAGCCATAGATGTAGTAGTTATCCAGTTTGGCGGCTTTGATGGTGCTGATGAGATCCTCCGACGCAACCGAGCTTGCCATTTCTGACTCGTCAAAATCCCTGTTGTCATAACTTCGGTTGCATCCGATGGAACGGGCATCAAACAGCATAAGGCCGGTTTTGGAAGGGAAAAAGTGATAGTATATTTCGTTCTGAATACTAGAAACACCGGGCCCTCCATCCAAATAGATGATGGTGGGCTGACCAGGTTCGCTGGGCAGTGCATGATAGTACAAAAAGGGTTTTTTTGTTCCGTTAGGATTCATCCAATCTTTCGGGACTTCCATAATATGATGATCCGCGCTGCTGCAGGAGAGGGGGAATCTTGGCTTTTCGGAGCCTTCCAAGTTCATTGGTGCGGAGTTCTTTTGTGGGGTGTTGCATGCTTGGATGGTAAGATAGAGTAGGGCTGTGCCCATAAAATTCACATGCATATTGGTCCCTTTTCTGATCTGCAAAAGCGTCAGCTCGGAGCTGCTCATGTCCAAACCTTGGACAGAAACAGTGGAGAGTTGAATGGATCATTCGCACCTCCGATCTTCCATTTTACCTCTGGGGGGTTAGTAACATCAAGCCATGTTGACTGAATTACGGTGGCGGTTAGGGGCAACTATTGAACTGCCAATAGTCTATTTGGCAATCGCTCGGCAGGAATCGGTACTCCAAATCTGAGATGATGGAGAGCTTGCGCTACTCTTGGCGGAAATTAAGGATTTGTTTTTGCTAAAATTACCAAGTGTTCTTCTCCTCCCGATGAATCAATTTCCGAAATCAAAATCTCAAATCCCGCTTTTTTAATCATTTCTATGTTTCTCTCGGCACCGAAGTGGCTCCACTGCATTTCGACCCCACAAAAGTCATCCTCCTTACCTTCCCATTCCCGTGAACCCATGGTTATCAACAGGAAGCCTTTTGGCTTAAGTAGGGAACGGAAAACCTTGAGCAAGGATAGATGGTGCTCTCTAGAAGTATGAAAAATAGCATAAAATGACACAATGGCATCGACATCATACTCCCCGAAACCAATCTCACTCATATCCTTCACAATGTAGATTGCTTCTGGCACAGCTTGACGTGCGAAATTAATTTGCGCCTCAGATATATCTAGTCCTGTAACTTTTAAGTCATTTTTGACTAAGTAATCATCGATAGGTCTCCCAGCGCCACAACCGATATCCAGGATATGGGCACCTTTGGGCAATCGCTTGACTAGTTCGGCAAGGTACTTCTCGTTCTTAAACTGGTCGCGAAACGCTGACGAATAGACTTTCGCAGCTTTGTTGTATCCCGCTTTCACTTTTTGGTTCATGGCAGTGAGTTTTGTCGGTGTTGGTTTTACCAAGCCTCATCCTTTGTCAGAGAATTACGTAGCAATCGCAGACCGCCCTGGAAGTCATCTATTTCCGAATATCCCTGCCGCTTGATCCTGTCCAGTAGCTTAATCTAGTGTCCATCCGGAAACGCCGCGTCTACGTCGTTGCCTATAAAAAACCCTCCTCGCCGTAGCCACAATGTACTATCTTCGTCGGGTTTTTTCTCGGCGCCTAGTATTCACGCCATTTCCGAATGTCCACGAAAGCCTATTTCTGGATGAATCCTAATCTAGGGCACGTCTTTTTCTTGGGCAAAATGATCTGTTTCGCATCAATATAAGGTTTGCTTTGCGTCAACCATATGTCGTTAGAACTTTGTAAATCAACCTTCCTTTCTTGAAGCCATTGCATTTCAATTCTCAGGTACATGATTGCGGCTAATTTACTGCCATGCTTTGGGCTTTGTAGATCAATGATACTAGTGCTCAGATTTTTCATTATTTCTTTATCAACGTCTTTCAATCGACTTTGCATATTATGGACGGAATTGATGCCGTATCGAGTATTCAGCGCGTCATTTTGGCATAACCAGTGTATCGCCGAGAAGAACCGCTGCAAAAACCTCAAAATTCCCACAATTGTAGTGAAGAGGCATCCAAGGAAAATGGTTTTGGGGTAGGCAGGCCACACTTTATGTGAATGTTTGGACTCTCCGTGGGAACTTCTATAAGATCGCGATCGATAGAACAAACTTTGGCCCAAATCGAAGTGAAACAGACCCCCCATGTTAGATGAACAGCGAGAATTGGCTATTAACTGCAGGGGTTTATATAAGAACTTCCGCTATTATGAAAAGTCGTCGGGAGTCTTAGGATCTGTTCGATCCTTGTGGCATAGAAAGTTTTTGCTCAAACAAGCCGTGCAGGCCTTCGATTTGCAGGTAGCGCCCGGGGAAATTGTCGGCCTCCTCGGTCCGAACGGTGCTGGAAAAACCACCCTGATGAAAATGCTGACGGGGATCATTGTCCCTTCTGGGGGGCAATGCCAGGTTGCAGGATTTGTTCCGGCAGAAAGATCTTTGGAGTTTCGGCGACGCATTGCCTTAGTGATGGGGCAGAAGTCTCAACTTTGGTGGGATATTCCCGCAAAAGATAGTTTTCTTCTTTTGCAAGCTTACTATGAATTGGATGAGCAGCGCTTTCAAGCTCGCTTAGCAGAGCTTGCTGAGATTTTGGATGTCACACGGCTATTGCATGTCCATGTGCGTAAGCTCTCTTTAGGAGAGCGGATGAAGATGGAGTTGATCGCCTGCCTGCTGCATGATCCAAAGGTTATTTTTCTCGATGAGCCGTCCATTGGACTGGATATCGTCGCGCAGAAGAAGATCCGCGAGTTTATTCTCGAATATCACCGACAATTCAAGCCGACCATTATCCTTACCAGTCATTATATGGCCGATGTGAGCGCGCTGTGTTCAAGAATCGTGCTTATCATCGATGGCCAGCGGAAATTTGATGGGCCTATGTCGCATTTCCAGAACTTGCTCGGCGAGGAAAAAAATCTGACTCTGGTTCTAAGCTCGCCTTTATCCTCTGAACAGCTTGAAGCGCTTGCAGCATTTTCTCCACGATGGTTGGACCCAACCCTGGAACTGCGCGTGCCCGCGAACTCCCTCCGCCAAGATTTAAGTAAGTTGTTGCGGGACCTTCCCATCGTGGACTTGCAGACAGAAAAGTTGCCCATTGAGAGAGTCATGGAAACGCTCTTAACACAGCCAGGTTTTCTGGCAAGTAGAGCCCAGCTTGAGCAGAGTCGGCCATGACTGGACGGGCGCAGATAGAGGCCCGTAAATGGTTTGTAACCATGAAGGTGGCGTGGAGCCAGCTTATGGCCTACCGCCTGAATTTAATGTTACAGATTGTCGGCCCCGCGCTAGTTTTTTTCATGATCAAAGTGAATCTCTGGACGACCCTCCTGAGTCGGGCCGAGGGTTCAAAGTTCGGGTCTTATGATCTGTCCCAGATGTTGCACTATCAGAGTTGGGCCTTTGTGGTCAGTTTGCTCATTTATGGCTTTAATTCTCAAAATCTTGCAGAGGACATCCGTCACGGTCGCATCTCATCCTATCTTGTCTACCCCTTTGGGTTTTGGCAGCATCACGCTGCGAAATTCTTTGCCTTTTTAGCTCTGCAAGCGGTGGTCGTAAGTGTGGTCCTGGCATTTTGCTATGGGTATTCTTGGGTACCACCCTTGACTTGGTCGTTCTTTCTTAGCGGTCTTTTGCTCAGCGGGCTTATGAGTTTTGTCTGGTATAATTTGCAATTTATCTTCGGTATTAGTGGGTTTTGGTTGGATGAAACTTGGGTGTTGCGAGTGATGTTTATGGTTCTTACAAGTTTCTTTTCGGGTGCCATCATTCCCTTGGACCTTTTTCCGGAGAGCTTGCGTCAGGTACTGAATTACACGATCTTTCCCTTGTTGACCTTTGTTCCTGTCCGTCTCTTTATGGGTGAGAGTGTGGGGTCCTTGTGGCATTGGGCTGCAGTCTTGGGCCTCTGGTCCATCGGAGTTTTTCTCTTGGCGGCTTATTTATGGCGCAAAGGTGTTCGTCTGTATACGGGGGCAGGTTCGTGAGTCTGAAAAAATACGCCCGAATCTACCAACGGTTTTTTGCCACCTGCCTGGCCGAGGCAACGAGTTACCGCGCGCATTTGATCCTGGTTATCATCATGGATCTCATGTTCTATTTGACCAGTTTTCTGACCATTGATTTTCTTTACCGCTGGGTTGGAGATGTCGGAGGATGGCAACGCGAACAGTTTATGTTTTTTATGGCCTTTATGTTATGCGTTGATCACTTCCATATGACATTTATTAGTGAGAATTTTTGGAATTTCTCCATGGACTTGCGGACCGGTAAGTTAGATTTTGCCTTGACCAAGCCGGTTTCGGCTCTTTTTGTTTCTTTTTTTCGCTATATCCGCCCCTCAACCTTGTTGATCACGCCAGTGCCTTGGGCTGGCTTGATCTACTATGGTCTACAGTGCGAGCTTACGTTTGCAAGCTGGTGTCTCCTGCCCTTTTTGATGGGGCTGGCGATTGGATTGTTAGTGTTGATCGAGCTAAATCTCTCGATGTTGATGTTTATCACCGTGGAGTCGTTCGGTATCAACTACCTGCGCGTGCAACTGCAGAATGTTACCCGTTGGCCGGACTTTATTTATAGTGATGTGCTGCGGCGGATCTTTACTTTCGGTCTGCCTTTGCTAGTGATCGGCTCCGCACCGGTAAGAATTCTCTTTGCTGAGGGCAAGGTTTGGTGGTCCTTTTTTGGGCTTATTATGGCGATTGGGATGGCTTCCCTAGTGCTAGGATGGAGTTGGCGGAAGGGACTGCATGCTTATGAATCAGCGTCGAGTTAGACGGCGATTTGCGGGTCTCGCCGTCCTAAGCCTTGGGCGAAGAATCTATCTGAATTAAAGCGCTCCGCCCGCAATCCAATTTTGTAGGACAGTTTTTTGGGCAGCCGTGAGAATTTGAGCTTGGCCCTCATGGTAGGCGGTGGGGGTGCAAGAGTAAGTGCTAATGACATCAAAAACAGCAGCAATATAAGACTCATCTACTTTACTGGCCACAACATAGCTTTTTCCGTTACAATCTGGCGTTCCAGTGGAAGAACCGCTGCCCTGTTTTAGGGTTTGCTCGGCCAAGGCTGAAGTGCTGAAGTTGAGGCTGACGCCATAATTGGCTTGCGCATCCCCACCTGGTTTATGACACTGCTGACAGTCGTTTTTTTCGATGATATCTGTGTACACGGAGCTAAAGGTGACCGCGGCGCTGGTGTCTTCTTTGTCATCGCTGCCGCAACCCGTGATCAGAATGACGGGAAGGCTGAGTGAGCTAAGTGTCAAGAACATGTGGGTCAAGGTCATTCTCATTTTGGGCTCCTTGGGCGAATTTTCATGTTGCCGTCTTTAGATCTCTGGTGTTTCGAGAGCTAGAAAAAGTGTAGCATGGGGCCTAGTTGTCATGCCAAGCATGCACGGTGAAATTTTGTTCCGGACGGGAATCTGTCAGGAATCATTCTGGTTTCGGTAGTTTTTATCGAATACCTAGCGAAATTGACGAATTGGGAGGAAGCTCCGCATGGCGGAAAAAGCAAAAACAGCAATTACTCCAACCCGAACAGAAGACTATCCCGGTTGGTACCAGCAAGTGATCAAAGCTGCTGACTTAGCGGAGAATTCCGCCGTGCGTGGCTGTATGGTCATCAAGCCCTGGGGCTATGCGATTTGGGAAAACATGCAACAGGCTTTGGATCGCATGTTCAAGGAAACAGGGCATGTAAACGCCTATTTTCCTCTTCTTATTCCCAAAAGCTTTCTGGAGAAGGAGGCGGCCCATGTGGATGGATTTGCCAAGGAATGCGCCGTCGTCACTCACCACCGGCTGAAAGCAGATGGGAAGGGTGGTTTAGTCCCGGATGGCGAGTTGGATGAACCTTATGTGATTCGTCCTACGAGTGAAACCATTATTGGCGACTCGTATGCACGCTGGGTGCAGAGCTACCGCGATCTCCCTATTTTGATCAATCAGTGGGCCAACGTGATGCGCTGGGAGCTGAGAACGAGGATGTTTCTTCGCACGACAGAATTTCTTTGGCAAGAAGGACATACCGTCCACGAAAATGCTGAGGAAGCCATGGTCGAAACGCTCAAAATGTTGGATGTCTATGAGCGCTTTGCCGAAGATTATATGGCGATGCCAGTGTTCAAAGGCGAGAAAACTCCCGAAGAGCGTTTTCCAGGAGCGGTAAATACCTATTCCATCGAGGCGATGATGCAAGATGGTAAGGCTTTGCAGGCCGGAACATCTCATTTTCTCGGGCAGAATTTTGCAAAAGCCTCAGAAATTCAGTTTTTGAATCGAGAAGGTGAGCGGGTCTTCGCTTGGACCACTTCCTGGGGCGTATCGACCAGGCTGATTGGTGCCTTAATCATGTGCCATAGCGATGATGACGGTTTAGTATTACCACCTCGGCTGGCCCCCGAGCATGTGCACCTATTTCCGATCTACCGGACAGACGAAGAAAAAACGAAAGTTTTGGCGCGTTGCGAGGCCATTCGCAAAGAGCTGAATAGCTTGACCTTTGGCGACACAAAAATCTTGGCGAGGATCGATGACCGAGATTTGCGGGGCGGTGAAAAGGTTTGGCA
>JBIKVD010000238.1:0-6909 GCA_044357055.1 Oligoflexales bacterium
TGACTCGTGCTCAATAGAGCACCCGATGAGTAAGAGGCATGGAAACATCTCTAAAAAGGACTTAATAGGTATCGGCCTTGCTTTCATAGGCTGATACCCATGCCGATGAACGGTACAAAGAGAGTTTCTGTCAAAGGCCTTCTCATACTCACACCGTCTTGCTTTGTATAGACAGTGGTCCGCTTTCTCACCCCGCCATCGAAGTAGAAAAATTCGTGGAGAAAGGGCACGCGGATGCCGAAGCCATAGAGGTTCTGGGTGCCAGATCGTGATTGTACCGCGCGGTTGGTAAATGTTTGTTGCGCCGTGCCGTAGCCAATCTCGGCATAGTAGCCTTTCCAGGTGAGCTCTGCCTTCAAAGCAATACCATGATTCACCTGAGAGACGCCTATTTTGTCTTGCTGGTAAATCAGACCAAAGGCCGTAAGGTAGTTGACAAGGTTATATTGCATATTCAGTTGGCTGAAAATCGAGGTCCCGCCAGGAAGGCTTTCACCATTCTGGGTCGCTTCGTTGCTCATAAACATCAGCGTAGCACCCATCATATATTGATTGCCTTGGCTGCCGGTGGATTTGACCGCCTGATTTGCTCCATCGCCACCCACACCTTTAATGATCTGAGCCGTAAGAGGTGAAGCGAAGCAGCCTAACAGAGCCAAAATCAGGCCAGTCCTGTAACATAGGTGATACAAGCGGTTCGCAAGGAATGGAATATGTATGGCATTTCCTATCACTTCGTTAGTCCCCACACGTGGTGGCGTAGAGCCAATTGTTTGGACCTATATAGGTCGTCACGAATTCGCCTTGGGAAGTTCGGACCGAAGTCGCATTGAACCCAGTGATGGCATAGTTCGTGGCTGAAGCGCCGCTTACGGCAGCAGCGGGATTCGAAGCGATGGTCGTGGTAGCAAAACTACCGCCACTGTTGTCAGCTAAACCTAGTCGCTGTGTGGCAGCAGCTATTCCTGCAAGATAGAGTACGTAAGGTGTGCCACCTGCGTCATAAGTCAAAGAGGTGCTAAGTAATTGCTCATTTGCTGCGGCAATGCCACTAACACCGGCTGCATTCGTTACGGTTGAGCTAGTCCAGTTGCCACTAGAAGAACAGCTGGATAGGTCGGTCGTACAGTAATTGTAATAGACCGTATTATTCGCGCGATCATAATAGCTGACTCCTGGTTGAGCATTGCTGGGATTGAGACGAATTTCTAATCCCTCTCGCCCGGTCGCTGCTGTGGAAATCTGTGGTGGCGTGCCGACCCAGGAGGTCCCAGTAGTTGTGTAATTGAATTCCACCCTAGTCGCAGTGATGTCGTAATAAGCGACAACCACGTTGCCATCGGTATCGTAATCCGCGCTTAGTTTGGTACCAAAGGATCCGCCCAGCGCGTCCAAGGTTGTGTAGCTGACAAAGGCATTGATGCTTTTATCGAACAAGGCTGCTCTTACACCTGTGCCGCCAGCTGCTGTAGAATTAATGACAAGCATTAGGGGTTTGGCCACGCCTGCGCTATAGAACATGGCCATGGCTGTGTCATCGGTAGCAGGGAGCACAGCGGAGGCAGTCTTAGCATTAATGGGAAACTGGTAGAAAGACCAATTCCCAGAGCCGTCGCTCTGGGAATTGGTTAGAAGGTAATAACGGAAGTTTGAGGCATCATAGTAGGAAATCCAAGGTAGGTCATTCTCGTCAAAGGCTAGAGAGGGGAAGCTTGGCGAGCCGGTGTTAGGAATATGGTAGGCCTCCCAGGCTCCCGAGGAAAGCAGACTGTCCCGAAACGCATACTTAAGCCTCGCGCCCGCGGCTGCGCCAATGGAATAGTCGACATAGACGGTCCCTGGTTTGCCGGCGCTAGTCGCGGCAACAGCTACGTTGCGGTTATGGCCCGTTGCTATCGGCAGTTGTATATTGCCTGTCAAATCAGGCACGAGTGAGAAAAAGTTTGCTGCTGCTGAATTAGAAGCCGTTGTAATGTCGCTGACAATTCCAAGGTTGATATTGAATGGTGCCGCTACGTTGCCATAAGAAACATAGAGTTGATTGTCGGTGTTATTGACATCGGCACCGCTGCTACCAGCTCCGGCCGCCGGCAGACCAACCGTGTCGACGACGCCAGCCGCATTCCAAGTCGTCGTTGCAAAGTTTGTAGTGACGCTATTGAAATAGTGCACGGTTGTGGCTGCCAGATTTGTCACGACATGAAAGTAACCGTTTGAACTCTTTAGCAAATCGGCCCAAGCCGTTCCGTTAGTTGCGGCTCCCATGGTATTGCCGGCCGTGAAGGAGTAAGCCGGGGCTGCATTGCAGGCCTGGTTCATTTGAAAAGCTTGGAGCAGCGTGTTGCCGGCATTGCGCGCCAAGATTTTTGGAGTATCGCCAATCACCGAATCATCAAGATAGAGCTTGGCAACGACGCCGGCACTTGTTACCACGCTTGTATATCGCCCGCTCCAACCTGCCGCTGTGCGACAGGTGGTCAAGGAACCCTGGCACGACGAATAGCGAACCGCAGTGCCCGCTGGATAGGTGACGGCGGGATAATAAGTTGACGCGTCTTGCTTACACCAGGCGATCCCCGTTTCCATATAGGCGGCGATAACATTCGCAGCTTCGATGGTGTCAGCCTCAGCGCTCATGGCAGTAAAACTTGCAATGCTGGCACAACTGGCGTCACAGTAGATAAACCGAGCTCGGCCTGCGGTGCTGGTGTTGGTAAGGTAAATTAAACCGACTTGGTTGAGTGGGCTCACCGAGACCTCAAGGGCTCGAGTCGCCGCCCCAGTCACGGTGTCCAGAACCGCCGCGGTCCAGGTGCCTGCAGTTCCTAAAGCTGCGCTGCGCATAGCACCTTTGACTCCAGTGCTTCCTGTCGTCCAAAAAACCATGGGTTTGCCATTTGTAAGGAAGGCAAGTCGCACCCAAGTGGCCGAACCTGCAGCGACTCGCAAATCCCCTGCGACATTTTCAACTTGAAACTGGGAGCCGTCCCACCAGGCTATTTTTAATGCGGCTGCTCCACCCGTTGCCGATCCATCGTAGTAAGCTGTCGCTGGTTGACGAGTGCCCGGAATGACCTTGGTATCAGAATGCAGTCCCCTGCCCACCGCGGTCACGTTCGTTTTATAGCCCTGATCTATAACGACAGTATTGGGAGCAGAACAAGATGCGGCCGCCACGAGAGTTGTGATGTTGCCGCTGGTGAGCCATTGACTCTTGATCGCACCTCTAATAGCCCTAACACGGAAGCGATAGGCGGTATCGCCACTAAGCAATATTTCCGTATGAGTTGTGATATTGTCATCCAAGGGAGAGTCGGCCACAGCAGCGAAATTGGTGCAGGAAGCACCGCTACAGCGTTCGACTTCAAAGCCTGTTTCATCCGCAGAGTTGTCGGTCCAGGAGATTTGGATCGAAGTGCCCGTAACGGTACCAGTGATCATGGCGGTGGGTGCCGAAGGCGCCGACCTGAACTCCGCACCCGTGAGCCAGGGACTAGCCCCCGTTGCTCCCGTGGCGCGTATCCGGTAGGTGTAATCCGTGCTCGCTATGAGATCCGAGCCGGTATAAGCGACAATGTCGGCGGACAAAGGTGATCCCGATGCCGTTGCAAAGGAAGCACACGCGCTGCCAGAGCTGCGCTGCACCTCGTAGATAAGTTCATTGTCGGCATTGTCGGTCCACGCTAAGCCGATCGATGTGTCGGTTAGGGAACTCACCGTAAATCCTGTAGGCGCCTCCGGCACACTGCTGCCTGTGGTGGCGATATTGTCGGATTCTAGCCATGCCGTACTGGTCGAAGCGGTCGCGCAGCGGACGCGAAATCGGTAGCTCGAGGAAGGATTGAGGCCAGCTTCGGTGTAGCTTGTCATGTCAGTGCTTGAAAATGGCGAATTAAAGATAGCTCTAAAGTCTGTGCAATCCGTACCTTCACAACGTTCAATTTCCACCTGCGTATAAGGGGAAACGGTGGTAGTCCAAGAGAGGCTTATCGTGCTGGCTGCGGCCTCTGACGTTAATCCGCTGATGGGAAGCAAAAGGGAAGCCACGTTATCGCTCAAGAGCCAGTCGCTGCTGCCGTTTTTATTGGTGGTTCGTATGCGGAATTTGTAGATTGTATCAGGATCTAATTCCAGCTCCGAGTGAGAGACAGCGTCAGCAGCTAAAGGCGATCTGGTAACGGGTAAGAACTCTTCGCAGTCTGCTCCAGTGCAGCGTTCGATTTCGTAGATCAGCTCATTGACGGCATTGTCCGTCCAGGAGAAATCAATGGAGGTAGGAGTTTTATCGCCAATGACTAGATCGCTTGGAGCGGCAGAAATGGCTCGGGAGCTGATTTGTCTACCGCCAGCGCCCCCACCTGAAATGGGGACTTCTTCGCCTGGCTGTTGATCAACTTCGTCGCCACCGCAGGCAAAATTTGCCAGCAGTAGGATCAAAAGGTTTTGCCAGATCGTTCGCATCCAATTCCTCTAAACAGGCCTTGACGGTATTCTTCGCGTCCTTATTCCCTTGTCTTTCGGCATTCTAGAGAGAGTCTTGACCAACCATTTCATTATAGGACGCTAAATTTAATGGATTTTTACCCAAATTGGGCGGACCAGCCCTCCAATTCCTTTTGGTTTGCTGAAGATTTGTGTGCTTTTTCCAAGTTCTTGCAGAGGGGTTTTAGCGGCCTATGGTTTGGCGGAAAGTGGGCAAATTGATGATGGAAATTAGGATAAATCGAATGGATTTACAATGGCTCCTTGTCATGGCCGTCATCGCAAGGAAAGGAAACCTCGGTGGCAACCTACTGATTTTTCCCAGACTTAAATAGCTCAAGGCGGCAAGTTTTCGCAAGGTGAGCTTGGGTCCTTCAATCTGCTATTTTGGCTTAGTGGAGTTTCAAGCTGAATTTCTAGATGAAACGTGTCTTTTAGGGAGACTGCAATGTCGGCTTCAGTTGGGTTCGGAAAACATGGTTGGATGTGGATCGTGCTTGCTCTTTGGTCCTGCAACTTCAGGGAAGAAAAGCAAAAGGGGATCTTGCCTCCTGTCGAGCAACTTGATGGGGCGGCGATAGAATCGGATTTCGCTTACCTACAAAAGACCCTATTTAATCCAAGCTGTGCTGGTTGTCATAACACAGGCCGCTCCTCGAGCAATCTAAACTTGACGATCTATGGAGAAATTCGCAACGGGCAATCCTCTTCGGGAAGGCCCTTGCTTATTCCAGGACAAGCCGATGCCAGCTTGCTCTATCAAGTTCTAACTTCAGGACAGATGCCGCCAAGCGGGGCAAAACCCAACGATGTAACCATAAACCTCTTGCGCTGTTGGCTGGAACAGGGCGCTGCCGAAAAAGGCCAAGTGGCGGCTTGTGCTGAATTTCGCGCTGACCTCGACAGCGCTGAGACGCCAGCGAATCCTCTTGTTGAGGAGAAGCCTACCCCGGCTGAGAAAGAAGACGAGAATACGGGCGATGACAATAAAGAGGGTGAAGTTGAGGAGTCCAAGGAAGAAGAGCCAGCGCCCATCGTCCTTCCCGTCGAGCCTATCTTACCTGCGGTCACTTTCAAGGCTGTAGACGAAAGTCTCCTCAAACCATATTTCTGCGGCGATTGCCACGGCGCCGATTCACCGGCTGGAAATATCGATCTAAGCACTTATGAGAGCTTGATCGTTGCTGGGAATCAAAATGGTACCGCTGTTGTTCCTGGCAAACCAGATGAGAGCTTATTGTATCTTGCCGTTGCCAGCGGTCTGATGCCTGATGATGGCAGTCCTATGACTGGCGAGCCAAAAGTTGACTCAGAAGCACTTAAGGTCTTGCGACAATGGATTCTTGAGGGGGCAAAGCCATGAAGGTGTCAGTATCGCTAGGCGAAGTTTTGCGTGTATGTCTGTTTCTCTATCTCGTGTTCATGATGCCGCAGGCCATGGCTCTGCCTGAATTCGCACGGTTTGGATACTTTCAATGCACCAGTTGTCATGTTTCACCTTCGGGCGGGGGAGCTCTGACGAGCTATGGACAAGGAATGGCAGAGGAGCGGGTATCAGCGAAATTTGGACAAGGTGAACCTTCGGCACAGGACCCTTCTTCGAAACCCGATTGGTTGGTCCTCGGTGGCTCGGTGCGCCTGTTGCAGACCTTTGTGGAAAGCTCGCGGGCGAAGGAGGGCCGCTACATCCCTATGCAGCGGCAGCTAGAGTTCGGCTTGTCCCATCTGGGGGCAACGGTCACGCTCGCTCCGGCGATGGTCCGAACAACCGGAAGTGGTGGGCAGGCTAAAGATAAATTCCAGCTGCCGCGTTACCAGCTCAAATACGAACTGAGTGATTCATTAACGCTGCGCGTGGGCAGATTTCATGCGAGGTATGGGCTGATGATACCACATCACACATCAGCTATCCGACGAGGATTGGGATTTGATCATGAGGGACAGACAAACAATGGCGAAGCGACCTGGTCAAGTGAGCAATTTGAGGTGACGGCTACCGCCATGCTGGGAGCTAAGGCCCTGTTGAAAGAGACTTCGTCGGAAGCTGAATCTAAGGGCCTGGGTTTGGTGGCCGCTCATTTCCTTAACGAAAAGCACCGCATTCAAGCTAGTTTTCTTCAGCGACAAAACCAAGGCAGTCGTGAGGAAACCCTTTTAGGACTAAGTGGTATCTTTTCTTTGGGGAAGGATTGGCATCTGCTTTCTGAGTTAGACCAAAAGCTAACAAGAGATGCCGGGCAGTCACAAAGTGCTGCCACGAAACGATCGCTGGTGACTTACAACAGACTGGGTTTTGAAGTGGTGCAAGGATTTGTGCCTTATTTGTTACACGAAGTGACCTTTCAAGACCTTCAGGACGGCAAAACCCGTGCAGACTTTTCCGGGGTCGGAGCCAATGTGTTTCCCTATTCGCATGTAGAGATTGAA
>JBIKVD010000239.1:0-6908 GCA_044357055.1 Oligoflexales bacterium
CGTCTATCTGGCCATAAACCAACTTATGAGCATTTGCAGCTTCGATTCGCTCCAAAGCAGGTTCGGAAAGCTTGCATGCGCCACAGCCTTTTTTCCAAAGTTTTAAGAAAACCCGATCTTGCTGATCGAGATGTGTTTTTAACTGCTCCGGTGTCCATTTATCCATAAATTTCCGACTCCTAAAAGCCCTGGGCTGTTTTCTTGCCAAAATCCAAATATAGCTTGAATGTGGCGGCTTGCAAGGTACAATACGCCAGCCAAAATAGGAGCGCCAATAGGGACTATATGACTTACAGCTGGGATAGCTCAGCTCGTGATTCAAGTTGGCACTGCCAAGAGAAAATTTGAATGATATTGGGAGTCAAGGATGCAACAAAGATGGGCACTGTTCAAACTTCTTATGATCGGCACCTTTGCCTTCGCTCCAACACTTGATTTATTTGCGAATAGCGACAGCAAATCAGAAAAGCTCATCATTCTTTCTCCTCATCGCAAATCCATTCAAACGGAATTTATCCAAGTCTTTCGCGAACACTACAAGCGACAATATCAATCTGAAATTCAAGTCGACTGGTTGGATCAAGGTGGTACGGCCGACGATGTGCGCTTCCTACGTTCCAAATTCGCTGCCAATCCCAAATCCTCTGGCATCGATGTTTTTTGGGGCGGCGGCTTAGCAACATATCTTGATTTGAGTAAAGACAAGATTTTTGCCAATTATAGCCCCAGCGCTGAGCTCCTAAAGGAGGTCCCTGCAAGTGTCGCGGGCGTACCTCTTTATGATGCGAGTAAAACCTGGTACGCCACCGCGTTATCCTCCTTTGGTATTTTCTTCAACCAGAAGGTCGTAAAATTTGAATCTCTGCCTCTCCCCCAGACTTGGGATGACCTAGGAAGGGAAGAATACGTCGACCAACTGATCCAAACCGATGCTCGTCGCAGCGGCACCGCCACCACGATGAATATGATTATCCTGCAGGCAAAGGGCTGGGACGGGGCCTGGGAGCTTTTCCACCGCATCGCTGGCAACACCAAAAAGTTTTCCCATTCCAGCACCGATCCCATTAAGGCCATCGTCTCTGGCGATGCTGCCGTAACGATGGCGATAGACTTCTATGCCAACGCAAAAGTAAGTGAACTTGGCGAGAAGAACCTTGGGTTTATTCTCCCAACAGGCCAAACCATCCTTGATCCAGATCCCGCGGCCATTTTGAAAGGCGCACCCAATCCCGTGGCTGCTGAGCGATTTATGAATTTTCTGCTTTCTACAGAGGCACAGAATCTATTGATCCTCCCCAAAGGTTCTCCGGGCGGACCGAAAGATTCTGACCTTGGGCGGATGGCGGTCAATACTAAGTCCTACCAAGACAGCGAGGGAAAGAGGATTTTCGCCTATAATCCCTTCTTAGAAAAGAGTTTTCTGCAAGTGGATGCTAAAGAGGCCGCAAGCATGCAGGCCATCGTCAGCGATTTGCTCGGCGCGATGATTATTGATAGCCATGGTGACTTGAAACAGGCCTGGAAGCTCATGATTAAAGAGAAATCCAGCACTGGCCTCATGAAGCAATTTGCGGCGATGCCTGTGACCAAGGAGGAATTGCAAGCTCTTGCTCCGAAGTGGAACGACGAAGTGCTGCGAAACAAAACGATCAATGCCTGGGTCCAGTTCGCCAAGGATAAGTACAGCAAGATTATTAAGAGCGGTGGGAAGCCGTCCTAGGCAGGGTTATGAAAGTCACTTTTCAATCGATACGCAAAAGCTATGGAAATTTCACTGCGGTGCATGATCTTAATCTTACGATTGATCAAGGCGCCCTGCATTTCCTGTTGGGACCGTCTGGTTGTGGAAAAACGACGACCTTAAGAATGCTCGCAGGTCTGGAAAAACCTAGCTCCGGCACCATCTTATTTGGCGACCAAGATGTCACCCATTTGCCTGCTTCCTTGCGTGGCATTGGCATGGTCTTTCAGAATTATGCGTTGTGGCCCCATATGACCGTGCGTAAGAATATTGAATACGGCTTGAAGTTGAGAAAGCTAAAGAGTCCAGATGTAGAGGCACGGCTGCAGCATGTGTTAAACATGACGCAACTCACTCGTTTTGTGGATCGCCTACCGGGGCAACTCTCTGGAGGACAACAACAAAGGGTTGCATTGGCTAGGGCCCTGGCAATCGAGCCAAGCGTCCTGCTGCTAGATGAACCTTTATCCAATCTCGATGCAAAACTTCGCCATGAAATGCGTGACAATATCTTGTCTATTCATGAAAAGACGGGTTTGACGATGGTCTACGTGACCCATGATCAGAAGGAGGCCCTTTCCATGGCCACCAACATTTCGATCATGCACAGCGGACACCTGATGCAAACGGGAAATCCGCGCGAGATTTACACTCATCCTAAGACTTCGTTTGTCGCAGGATTTATCGGGGAAACCAATATTTTGCCCGGTAAGATCAAGGAGATCCGCGACGGTGCTATATGGGTGCAGACAGCACTTGGCCTCTGGCAAGCAGGATTGGCAAACAACTTTCAATCTTGGAAAACGGGAGACTCCGTCAAGGTTTCTGTGCGGCCCGAGGCCATTAGGCCAGCGATGACCCCCAAAGGTGGCTCGGCTAACTTCGAGCCCGGCACGAACTCCTTTATGGCTGACATCAAACGGATGACCTATCTTGGCGACTCGGAGCAGCTGCTGGTTCAACCAAAGGGCGCGGAAGCCTTGAAAGTGAATATTTTTCACGTGGGAGAGCACGAACATCGCCCTGGAGATCACATCACGTTGCAGATAGACCCGGCGGATATCAACCTCGTCCCCGACTCTGGGGAAGAAATCGGACCGGGTACCTAAGTCCATGAACAGTAGCCAAATTGATCAAGCAAAGATGAAGCACTTATTAGGCAAGGGACTAGGCTATCTAATCCTGGCACTGACCTTTGCCCTCATCTTCTTTTTCTTGATCTATCCTGTCGGCAATATCATGGTCAAAGCCTTCTACAACGGCGAGCATTTTACGCTGCAATATTTTAGCCTTCTTTTTGACAATGATCTGCAAACTTTGTCCATCAAGAATAGCCTTTGGATCGGCTTAGGAACGGTCTTTTTTTCCACTCTCCTGACTTTGCCTTTAGGTATCATCAACACTAAGTTCGACTATCGCGGCAAAGCTCTCTTGTCCGGCCTCCTTCTTGTCCCCATGGTCATGCCACCATTTGTCGCGGCCATTGGGTTCCAGAGATTCTTTTCACGTTACGGCGCCATCAACCTTTGGCTACTCGATCAAGGTTGGATTGAGGCACCCATCAACTGGCTTTCTGAAGGCAACATGATTTGGATCGTGATCGCTCTCGAAGTCCTGCATCTCTATCCTATTATGTATCTGAATCTCACCGCGGCCTTGGCCAATATTGACCCGAGTTTGGAGGAGATGGCCAAAATTTCTGGAGCCTCTCGCTTCAAAATTTATCGTTCCATTATCTGGCCTTTGGCACGTCCGGGATATTTTGCTGGCGCCATCATTGTCTTTATTTGGGCGCTCACGGATCTCGGCACGCCGCTGCTGGTCGGTTACCATGACACCATGCCGGTACGCATTTTTAATATGGTTACCGACGTCAATCAGAATCCCGTGGGTTTCGCCTTAGTCTTTGTCGTTACCGTCATGACCGTGGCCATCTTCCTTATCTCCAAATGGATGGTAGGGGGTAAGAAATTCGAGATGATGGCAAAAGGGCATGTTACAGCTTCAACCGAGAAGGCGGGCCCATGGGCAACTCTTGGTTTCTACGCCCTGGCCGGCTCTGTCATTCTGCTGGCGCTCATGCCTCATTTTAGCGTTCTCATTACCAGCATTGGGAAAGATTGGTTTATGACCCCGCTTCCCGAGGCCTATACGTTGGAGTACTACGGCCTCGCCTTTTCCAATGAGTTAGCGGCTACGGGAATCAAGAACAGCCTTCTCTTTTCGGGCCTTTCTACACTCGTTGATTTGGTGCTGGGCATATTGATTGCTTTTGTCGTGGTACGGAAACTGATTCCCTTTTCTGGCCTTCTTGACAGCTTAGTGATGATCCCATTGGCACTGCCAGGAATTGTTTTAGCCTTTGGCTACGTCATCACTTACAGCGATACTTTTCTTGATCCCATGAACAATCCTGTTCCCCTTTTGGTGATTGCCTATGCGATTCGCCGTCTACCCTACATGGTGCGCGCGGCCACAGCGGGACTGATGCAAATGTCAAAAAGTTTGGAAGAAGCTTCTGAAACCTTCGGAGCCAGCCGCTTACATACGATGCGGAAAATTACCATCCCCTTGGTCATGGCAAATCTCATCGCAGGCGCCCTACTTTGCTTTGCCTATGCGATGTTAGATGTTTCGGACAGCCTGATTCTCGCCATGAAAGATCGTTTTTATCCCATGACCAAGTCGATTTACGCCCTGTTTCTAGAACAAGGTAGCGGTGAGTTTGTCGCTAGCGCACTGGGTATGATTGCTATGGCAATTCTTACCTTATGTATACTTGGCGCCTCTGCGGCCCTTGGTAAAAAGATGGGCGAGCTCTTTCGCTCCTAAAATGACGCGCCTCCCTATATCTCCCTTTCAAGCTGGCCTCAATGTTCGACTAGCAGAAAACGCTTTCTAACTTTCAAACCCTCATGTCCTTTGCTTGGCTGGCCAGACAGGTTAGAAACATCACAATCCTACCTATTCGATTAAGGGAGATGGTGACGATGAGAATGTCCCTGAATGTTCTGCTTCTCTTTCTTATGTTTACCAATTGTGGTTCTGAGGAATCCTTAAGAAACGACGTCTGGCAAAAGCAATGCACCAAAGGCCAGCTGACAGAGCAAACAACCGTCCATGATGCTCCAAGGCCCGGCTCAAAAATACTCTTCTCCCTTCCCTCCGGAACCCAAGTCGATGTCCTAGAATACAACGACGAGGGCGTGCGGATTCGAGCGGCTCAAGGGGTCGGTTGGGTGAGAAAGACCACAATCAAATGCATCGCCCAGGATGGATCTACGAATCCACCAGCAGGAGGTGGTGGAGGCGGTCCAGGAGGAGGTCCGGTAAAACCACCCCCAGTCGATGTACCTGCTGCAGGTGGCAAATGCGGGCAAAGCTATCCCGCGACATGGCCGGTGCCTTCTAACCGCAGTGTGGGACAGGGGTTCCGGGTGCCGTCGAACTATATGACTTGCGGCTATCACACCGGTATTGATGTGAGTTCGAGAGAGGGTGCAGATATTCTCGCAGCTGGGGCGGGGACCGTTGTCCACGTCGGACCGATGTGGCTTAGTGGAGCGGGCGTTGGGCGGGGACCTTACGCCGTGATCGTCGACCATGGCGGCGGCCTTTACTCAACTTATGGCCATAACTCCCAGACGATTGTGCGCAGGGGCGATTGTGTGCGTGAGGGGCAAAAAGTGGGGTTGATTGGGAATTTGGGGTATAGCGGGGGTCCGCACCTGCACTTCGAAGTTCTGACGGGAACCCGCTTTTCCGGCGACTGGTCACAGCCCTTTGCCAATGCATGTCAGGCCTATCGAGATCCGATGTCTTATCTTTAATACTCTCTGGCAAATTTTGCGGCAGCAATCCACCTCCTTAGGAAATGATTCGACGACGCCTAAACAGTATGATTTCGATCGCCACCACAATAATGGCGAAGGCGAACATAAACTCTAACTGAAAAGTAGCGAAAGCATTTTGCGCAACAAACGCGGCATGAGAAAGCAGAAACGATATGGTCAATACAACAAGAACTCCGGATGATTTGGCTCGAGCTCGGGGAAAGAGATCATCCAATAGGAGAGGAAAGGCCACACACATAAAACCCAAACTCAGCATATGCGGAATCCCCGATACAAAAGCCTGCAGAGCAAGTAAACTGGATCTACCAATGAGCCATTCTGCATTTGTACCAGGAAGGTAAAAAACGTCTTTCGTCAAATGGAATGCTGCAAATGTTAAGAAAAAAATTGCGATAGTAACTATCTGAACGACTATTGGCGCCGCATATCTAGTTAGTGCTAACTTGGTACGCGATAGGGGTAAACAAGCCAAGGTAGCTAGGCGTGTCGCACGTCCCTCGCCAGGTGAACCTAGCCATAGGACGGCTAGGGGAATATAGGCTGAAATCATAACAAACGTTTCGAAAAAACGATAGCGGTCTGAAACCTGATAAATTCCCCAGCGGAAGTATAAGGCCGTCAGTAATAAGGGGATAAAAAACAATATGGATCCCCAAATAGCCCACTTCAGCTCACGTAAATCCATCAAAATCAACCCCTTCATAAACGATCTCCCTTCATTATATTTACCGTAATTTCTTCTAGCGCTAACGGATTAATTTCTATCTGAGTAGCGCCCATGCTTTTCAACTTACTCATCGTTACTCTGATGTCAGACGTCACCACCAGGTGCATAAGACCCTCAACGACATGAGTTTGTGCACCTGGGATCTCTTCCGTACTGCCACCAAATTGGAAAGAAACCTTCCTCCATGCGTCAAGAAGCTCATCTTTGTTTACGACCTGCTTAAGCTGCCCTTCGCTAAGAATGGCTACCTGGTCCGAAATTTTCGCGACATCGCTAATAAGTTGCGTGGCCATTAGAACAGCCATGCCATCCTCACGCATCATCTCTACAACCATATCTGTCACTTCATTGCGAACAACGGGGTCGAGTCCAGCGGTTGCTTCATCTGCGACCAGGAGCTTGGGACGATGGGACAGAGCCAAAACTATGGCGAGTTTTTGTCTTTCACCTTTTGACAGGTTCTTTACCAGCTTTGCGGTCGACAAATTTACGCGGTTCAAAAGTCGATCGGCTAAAGTGTGATCCCATGTGCTCCAGATGCGAGAAAAAAACTGCAGGTTACTATCAACCGATAAGCTCTCATAGA
>JBIKVD010000029.1:0-20840 GCA_044357055.1 Oligoflexales bacterium
CTGGGCAAGTTCGACCTGACTGTTAACGTCATTGGTGGCGGTGTTTCTGGACAGGCCGGCGCTATCCGTCATGCACTGAGCCGAGCTTTTGCTGCCATGGATCCTGAATTCAGAAAGACTTTGAAGGCCAAAGGCCTGATGACTCGCGACTCTCGCAAGAAAGAGCGAAAACTTCCAGGTCAGCCGGGCGCGCGTAAGCGATATCAGTTCTCCAAACGTTAATCGTATCTACTCATCTTGTCTGTTTGTATTTGCTACCCGACTCAAGAAGAAGCTTCTTCTTGAGTCGGGTTTTCTTCGTTTGTGGGCGGGAGCCAGCCTCTGGTAATTATTGGCGCTAACGCTCCGAGTCTATTACCGGCGACCCACCCCGAGCAGACGCTTCCAGAACGACAGGCGTTTGCGCCCTCTGGGCTGATGCCGACGAAGGTCAGCCTCTCTCACCATCTCAAACCGCGAACGCAAATAGCGATGCTCTTTCTGGTAGGCTTGAGAACTCTCCTGTGCCAACCAAGCCGAGCGGGTCAAGCAGTACTCGTTGATCTCGATTCTTGGACTCAGGGTCTCGGAGTTCCAAAGGGGAAACTCGCAGCCCTTGGGGAAAACACTTAACTGGTGCGGGCTACCAAAGATTTTGCTCAGGCGCTGCTCCAATGCGGGATCTAAGATGATCACGTTGATAAAATCACACTGACTGGTCAGAAACAGCCCTGATACGAGCGCACCAACCCATTGTTCGCTGCTCGTTTCGGGCAGCGAGGCCTCGTGCCCGTCAAAGCACCCGACGAAGACTCGAAATCGAACAAAATTTCCGAAGTGTCTTTGGGCTTGGGCCCATAATAAAGGAGCAGGGGTACTCTCCTGCTCTTGTGATCTTGACGGATTTTCTCTCAAGACCCATGAAAAGCGGTGCACAGCTTCTGGAGCACCCAAGCGTCGCAAAAACGGCGAGGCTTGGGCCAATTGCCAAAGCCAGTTTTGGTTTACTGATAAAAAAGCATCAATAGTCGCCCCATCCCAGTACTTTTCAAGGGCCCATGTCCACTTGCCGCACGGTATTGAGGTGACATGAACCACATGCTGGCTAGTATGGAATGATCTTTCCTTCATCGAAGATGGTCAAAGATGAGAAGCTGCAGATATGAGAATAGACTAATGTGCAATTTCGTCCCAGCAAGAAGGTTTCCCAATAGGCCCCCTTATGGTAGCTTAAGAAAGGAGAAGTGCAACAAGTTTGCTTAAGCAACGACGCTGTCCTCCCTTGGGTTGCAGCTACAAAATGAGAAAGGGGATAACCCTGTGTTTGGAAACAAAACTCAAGCGGAAGTTCGCAGAACGACCACTCCCAGCAAAGATCACGGCGTGACCATACTGACAAGCGGATGCAGTTTTTCAGGTAAACTCTATTGCAGGGGAGCTAGCCGCATCGGTGGTAAGATTGAGGGTGAGATTGTCTCGGAGAACTCTTTGGTTATCGAAGAAGGCGCGGAAATCTTCGCCAATATCCAAGCCGAAGAAGCTGTTATCCAAGGCTATGTGAAAGGCCGGATTCGCGCCAGCAAGCGTGTCGAATTGTGTGCCAATGCCCGCTTTGACGGTGACATTGCTAGTCCAAGCCTCATTGTTAGGGAGGGTGCCCAATTCAATGGGACTTCTGAAATGACAGCCCCGATTGAGCAATTGGACTCGAAAGGGAAGAGGACTCCGGTTCTCGTTAAAGACAGCGGCAAGCGTCCAGAAGCAAGCAAAGAGCTAAATAAAGGACCTCATGTGGATACGATTGCTGTCCGCGGCCCGGTGGCAAAATCAGAACCCGAAGTCTCCGTCGCTCAGTAGCATGGCCTAACTCCACAGTTATGCATGCGAACATCAAAGCGCGACTCCGCTTAAACCCCCAACCAGAATGCCACTTTTCTTCTTTAGGAGATCTCTCTTCTAAGACCTCAGTGGTTGGGATGATCTTCACGAAAAATCAGCAACTTGTATTTATTCGCCGCAGTCCCTATTTAAAACACCACCCTCATCAAATCGCCTTCCCCGGTGGTTACGTTGAACCCCAGGATCGTTCTTTCCTTCAGACCATGCTTCGAGAGTTGGGGGAGGAATTACTGCTGTCAAGCTCAGATCTTGACGCCTTTGAATGCTGGGGCTATCTACCCACGGCAACATCTCTGCGACAATTTCCCGTCGTACCTCTGGTGGGATACCTGCCGCAAATAGTCGACCCAAGTCAGTTTAACTCGCACGAAGTCTCCTCGGTGCACCTATTGGATTGGCGGCTATTCTTGGCTGAAAAGAGGGAAGATTTCAAATTCAACATTTTGGGGCAATGGCGGCAATCCTCACTTTATCGCACCCCCGATGTCTCAGTGTGGGGTTTGACTGCTAGGCTTATCGAAACCGCGTTTCGCTAAGCCTAGCGTAAGATCACTCTACATTTAAGAGTTCGACTTCAAACTTGAGCGGAGCATTAGGAGGAATGACTCCACCCGCACCACGTTCGCCGTAGGCCAAATGAGGGGGTATCATAAGTGTGCGCTTGCCGCCAACCTTCATGCCTTTGACACCCTCATCCCATCCTTTGATGACTTGACCCGTGCCGAGAGTAAAGCTAAAAGGGGTTTTGCGATTGTAAGAACTGTCAAACTCTTTTCCATCCATTAAAGTTCCGCGATAGTGGACTGTGACCTTCTTGTTCGCAACGGCTTCGGCACCGCTACCGACTTTGCTATCTGTCATTTTTAATTCAGACGCCTGAGCAGTAGCAGCAGGCGCGGCGGGCTTAGCTGCCTCTGCAGGCGCTGCCTTTGTTTCTGATGCAGGATTAGATTTCTTCACTTCTTTCTCCTTTGCGGCCTCGTTACCAATGAGAGTGCCAGCACCAAATAAACCTGCAGATAAAAGCATGAGATAGGGCATGATTTTCATACAAAATTCCTCAAAAGATAATGGATACAACAGCTAGTATCCATATCATGTTTAAGGATTTTGTCCAAGGATCACTTAGGGGTTACGTCATTTCGCGCAGACACTATTCTGCGATAGGTAGGATACTTTTGAAGGAAAAACCGAAGCTGTCATCTTGAGGATTGGTGTCCTGCAGCACCACCATAGCGGCCGGCCACAGCACCACGTACTCACCCGCATCAAGGGTGACATCGATGCTTTCATAGGTTTTGTATTGTTCAGAATACTTGTTGCTGTAGAAAAACTTCATTTGCTGAACTTGAAGGCTCATATCGGTAGAAATCATTCTGGGATTGCGAAAAATATAACTTCCCTGCGGCGTAAATTCAACATCCAAGTTCAAATAAGCATCTCCAATAAATTCCGGGTGCTTCGCCTTGATCTGACCGCTTAACTTATAGGTCAAGGTCTGACTTGCCATCTGCGGACTAAAGGTAGATCCCTCAAAAGCAGGATTGTCGGAAATGGCAATTTGGTCGAACCTGATTGCGTTCTGAGGCTTGATTTCTATCGTATATTCCTGGGCTTGAAAGTAAAAACTCTCCAAATCGGTATCTTCATCTTCTAAACGGGCTGCCTGCCATTTCCATTCACCAGCGGTTGTTTCAAATCGCCCAGCGTAGCCAGCGAAGGGCAGTCCAGATCCGTAAACATCAAAATCATAATCTCGCTCATTATCGGCAACCATCACGCGAAAAAAGAAGCGATAAAATCCTGGCTTTGGTATCAAGAATTTAACTCGTACTCCGCCATCATTGTTATTTCTAGGTCTTGACAGATAGGCTGCACCAGAAGCAAGGTTGTCATCCGTACTCACATCGAAAGGGCTCGGATTGTTGTTGTTGGAAAAAAGCGACTGGTCTTCCAATTCCAATTTAAGATCTGAATACACATTGGGACTGTAAGACAGCGGTACATCGACCGTACGGATAGATTCATCGACCACGGCTTGGGCCCCGCCCCCTTGTTCGGCCAATTTTTGGACAAAGACCTTAATAGCATTTTCCACTTCGGTGGCATCATCGCTGCAATTTGACCAACAGTTGTGAGATTCAGATCGTAAACGCAGGACGATACGCGATTGCTCTGGGTGCAAAAGATCCATCTTTTTCGTATCATTAATGGCATTAAAGGCCTCGAGCGCTGTTGCTGCAGCAAAGAAGGGCGCGGTAGCAGACGCATGACATGCCGCGCATCTGCCCCCCGCAGGCGCAACAATGGGATAGACCGTTTCTTCATAGATTTTTGCTTGTGCTTCCAAGGACAAGGCGACTTCACCTTCTTCCGTCGTCCCGTCGGAACCAGCAACCGCAGCCGCATTGTCGACCTTATCAGAGGGCTTCACGCTGTCACAAGCGCCGCCAAACAGCGCGGTGAGTCCACAGAAACTTACCTGTTTCCATAATTTCATGATTTCATCCCAGCTTTTTGAACATCAAGTATTTTGCCAAGTCTTTCTCGAAAGGATTATCTCCAACGATTTTTGCTAAATCCGCCTCTTTTCCTAGCAAGGCGAGATAGTTCAGTACCATTAATTTGGAGACCAACACGGGATTATTGCTCGTCACAAAGCTGCCGTCATCACCGACAGCGCCACCGACGTCATGAAAGCCGAGTTGTCGGCGCTGCGCTTCGACCAGTTCAGGTCTGCCGGCATTGCCAGCCCGATGAACAAACATAACTGCACTGGATCTGGCACCGTTGTCGGAAGTAAAAGCAGGCTTGTTTCCTGCCCCGGGAGTGTTTTCGACTTGACCAGCGTTGCCACAAGAAACACTTCCGTCCGTATAGACGTAGAGCGCTAAGTTCTTTTGTTTTAAATGGGCAAGTTCTAAAGCGAGGCCTACCGAGCGACCAGCTTCAAAATCCTTGAGTTCCTGCGTCGCTCGTGGATTGCCGTGATAATCATAGCCACCAAGGACCACGGATCCCGAACCGGCATAGCCATCCAGGACTAACTTGGCGATGGAAATCACGCGCTCGTCATTACCGGCATTGAAGTTCTGGAAATTTCTCGCAATAGGCCGTGATCCAGCAACAACAGGAAAATCAACAACCGTAGTGATAGCTCGCAACGCTACCACTTCAGCATCCGTTTCGGGGTTAAGCGCATTACTAGACACTTTTGCCACATTTTCCTCAGATTTGAGATAGCCACAGCGGACCAGCTCCTTCACTTGGTCAGGCAAGGTTTTGGTGTTAAATGCCGCCAAGCGCTGCTCGCTCATCGCTCGAGAAGCTGCAAGAATTTTACCTGCCTGACCAGCAAGCCTCTCCTCAATGGCTCCGGCAGAAATTAAGCCGGCCGCGCCCCTAAAGTTGCTCACCACGGTAGGACGGGCACTGGGATTAAAGGATTCGGGTGGGATAGCGGCCCTGGCGCCGGAGTCGGTGTTCTCCGTGCCAATGATATCGATCAGCTGACCCTTGGATCCGGCTTTTTGGATCCAGTACAAGCAACTGTGGGGATTGTTCTGAGTGTCATCATCAGATCGAGAGGCGGTGACAAAGGCGTCCACCGAGGCGCGGGTGGCTGCACTTGTGACGGACATCAAACCGAAAAGAAAGCCGCTGTTTGGGTGCATGGCGATACCCATCGAGGAGTCCATCACGATAGACGACTGAGTGGGTTCTTGGTCGGGTGGCAAACCCAGAGATCCATAGCTACCAGCGGCCAGATAGTTTAGTTGGCCGCCTCTACCTCCAACCATGAAATTGGAACCGGCAAGATTTGCCCCGCCCGCTAATTCTACCGCCATAAAGGGCAGAAAATTAGTCGCATTTGCGGCTACAGACTCCGCACAAGCACCAAAGGCATCCTTGGCAGCAAAACTCAGGATGCTTGGCGTAAAGACATAACCAAATCCACTAGCAAATCCTCGGGCGATAAGATCTCGTCTCGTCACCGCAGGTTTGTGATTGGAGTGGTACATTCCCTGCGATTTTTGGGGATGTTTGCTATTCTTTGTCATATTCCTACCTATCTTTCCTTGGAATGTTCTGTTACCTGAATTCCTTACTTAGCGTTCAATCGTGGGTAGACTACTCAAGACAGCGGAACAAACCGCAAAAGGCATCACATCCCCACCAAATCTTTGGCCCGTAGGACCTTCGGCGACTAACAAAAGATCTATAAGCTTTTCGGCTTCATCTTCGGCAACTTTAAAATCTACGATCCCTGCCGTAGTCACCCAAAAGCGTTCCGCAAAAACCCTGCCCAGAGCCCGTTTGAGGGTTGGATTATCTGCTATCTGACCCAAGAGGGGTCCGATTGGGTTACCTGTCCCTGGCATTTTTAAGATTTCGTCTCGACTAGCTTGGACGTCGAGAAATACTTGGCAATATTGAGAGGCTAACTTTAGGATCGCGGCCTGGTGAGGGCCACTAAAAGCCCTGATATCATTGGTTTCACTGGGCAATGAGAAACGCACTTGGTCGTAAATGGTATTGACGTTTGTTTGGGTGGTAGGAACTCCGGTTAAAGTTGAAAAGGTAGCATTTATCTCGGCGAAGCTGCGCACACCCATATAGGCTTGGAGGGTAGCCACTGTTGCCACCGTCCCCTCAGGAATAGCATCACCATCCGCTGCTTCCTCGTTCTCGTCGACCATGCCATCTTCTGCCAAGGACGTTCTATGGTCTTGTTTCTTCTTCTTAGATCCACAACCCTGGATCAGGATCAAACCGCAGATCGCAGCTAGGTATATCATTCGTGTTATTTTCATATTTTTCCCTTTTTTAAACACTTCGCAAAAGTCCACCGCGCCTCACGCGCCAAGATTTCACTAATAAAGATTAGTCCATGGAACAAAAAGCTGCGGTACTGGCAAAGAGTTTTTTCATATTGAAAGCCATCTCTCCGCCGAATCTCTTGGCCGTCGCATCCAAGAAATCCTTTTCTGCTTGGTCAGATGGATCGCGCATGCAGACCTGGCGATAGACTTTTTTGGTCATGCACTGGCGAAATTGATTGGTCTCGCTAATCATCCGACCAAAGGATTTAAGACCGAAGCCCTCTAAGACTTCTTTTCCTGCCATATTCCAGCCAATTCTTTTATTCGGACCGTCGGTCCAGAGGTTTTTCCAACCATCGTTGGAGGTCAGGTGGCCGTTAGGAAAGGTCTGATCGTTGTTAGAGTATTTGGAAACAACGGCAGCCGCGAATACTTGATCAGATGATCCAGCGATGGGCCGAGTGTAAGAAAGTCGCGCGCCCTGATCTTCTGGGATAAAATCCACGTAAGCAAAAGCACCCGCCAGAGAATCCATTCCCGTGTGACAGCCCTTACATTTGTTTACGAATTGCTTTGGGTCACCTGCTGGATTGCGATCCACATCTTTGCGAATCCAGGTCTCTTCTAAGTTGATGTCATGAAAGGCTTCGTTGTCTTCGCAGAAAAAAGTCTTAAGCGTAAAACGGAAGGCCGCGCGATTTGTACCTGCCGAGTAATAGGCGGCCGCGAATGCTCTGGTGGTATAGACGCCTGCAGGCACATAGGCGGACTGATTCGCGAGCTCCTCGTTATACTCGATCTGCGACGCTCTTACTAAAGTGTCTTTTAAAGATAGTCCAAGATTTTTAATTTGCTCGTAGTGGCGGTTGTTAATCAAGGAATAGGGCACAAACGGTGCTCTAGAATTTAGTGCGGCGGTCATCTTTTCTTCGTCACCGACATACATGATATCCGCGTAAAGCAGCTGGTCGAATGGTACGTTGTCACGCACCATTCCGATCACCGTTGCGGAGTAGTCATTCAAGTCCGCGTGTACGTTCATTTCTTCATTGGTCCAGGGGGTCACCATATTCTTCAAGGTAAGATTGTAAAAGTTAGCGTCGTCCGTCGCGAGAATGGCTGCTTCCTCTGGTTTACCTGCATCAATCAAGGTCACCATCTCATCAAGAATGGCTTTAGACGGTGGCACGCCCGCTACGCGATTATACATTTTTATGGCCTGCTCTCTTGCGCCCGCTAGCGATGTGGCGGAGTGAAGCAAGGAAAGGAGAATCACGCTGCAATATGTCACTTTTAGATGTTTTCTAACCATGGACCCCTCGATGTTTTGCTGCGAACCCAGATCGTATCGACCCTTTGTCATCACAAAGTGAGGGCGGCTAATAACTAGCCAAAGAGATTGGAGTTTCTTCATAGAATTTAAACCTCTACTTTTCAATCGTCTCATTCGCTTCCAGGACTGCCTGTCGGAATGCTTGCCTGCTGCGACCGGGGTGGGCTGAGTGACAGCCGCCACCACAATCTAAGCAAAGCTATCGTCCGCCGCGGAAATAATCCTGACTTCACCGCAATAAATGCAATAATTGCGATATCTTAAGCCATGCAATTATTCTTAAGGCAGGATTTTTCTAGCTGCCAAAGCTGTTCATGGGGTGCTATGCTTTAGGTAGGATCTACGGAATGCGAAATAACTTAAACATAGAAACGGACGTGAAAAATGAAAGTAAACATCCACCCTACTGAGAGGAAAATTCGCGTTATTGCTGGCATTCTCATTAGCAGCATGGCCTTCTGGGGCCCGGCTTCACCTTGGTTTTTATTAGGACTGATACCGGTGGCAACGGGGCTTTTAGGTTGGTGCCCGCCTTATCAGCTTTTGGGGATTAACACTTGCTCTCGAACTTCGTCTCCAAATACCAAGTAGTCGCAGGAACTACGGCTTAAGCACCTTTGCCAGAGACTCCTGTCGCTGGCGCTCTTTGTATTGTCGTAGCCTCTCTCGCAGGTCCTCGCCGCTAGTTCCCTCGGCACTTGCCAAAATCTTCACCGCCATAAGTCCTGCATTGTAGGCGTTGCCAATGGCCATGGTCGCGACCGGAACCCCGCGCGGCATTTGTACGATTGCATAGAGCGCATCTTGCCCCTGTAGGGGTCCAATCGGGATCGGCACACCTATCACGGGAAGTATCGTATGCGCTGCTACCATGCCCGGAAGATGGGCGGCACCACCAGCGCCTGCAATAATGACTCGTAGCCCGTTTCCTTGGGCTTGCTGGGCGAATTCGGCCATCTCCACCGGAGTCCGATGAGCACTGATCACGCGCAACACGTAAAGGACTTTGAACTCATCCAAGATCTCGATTGCCTGCCGCATCACCGGAAAATCCGAATCGCTGCCCATGATGACCGCTACGATTGGCGTGCTGTCCTTCTTCATTGTGGTTCTCCCCATCCTTGCTGCCATGTTGTGATAATCTCGCTGGCCTGCGCAAGTTTAGCAGCAAAACTTGTGGCATCATTGGAGGCTAGGTTGAAATGCCCCAACTTTCGCATCCCTTGACTCTCGTCTTTATGATACCAGACGAGCTCCTTCGCTTCTATTTGCAGGGGCGAAAAGTCAGGGGGGTCTATGGACCCCGAGTAGCCTTTCGGTCCTAACACATTTAACATCGCAAAATGCGTATAGAGCGGCGATATTTCAAAAGATTGCCCGAGAACCGCAAGCCAATGGGCCTGAAACTGGTCTGGTGACATCGCTAGTTGGCTAAAATGGGCGCTATTATGGACTCTCGGAGCTATCTCATTGACCAAGAGGCGATGATCCTTGGTTAAGAAGAACTCTATGGCAAAAACACCCACGAGCCCGATTGCCTGAGCCAGCTTGGTGGCAAAACCCTGTGCCGATGCTTGCAGAGTTTTTTCAGCGCCATCCGGCGATTGAAAGGGCCCATGCACCTGAAAACAAACACCCTCTAGCTGTTGTGATTCCACCAAGGGGAAAAAATGACCATGCCCATCCATGGAGAAGGCACAGACCAAGGCTAGCTCACATTTAAAAGCAACACATTCTTCTGCATAAACCGGCGATCCGACTTGGACTGCTTTCGCCATAAATGCCGCTATTTTTTCTATAGATGACCTTCTTGAATCAGCCTTACCATCAGCACTGCGGACCAAGAGATTTCCTTTACCATCGTACCCTCCCTTAGCAAGCTTTAGGACGAAACCATGAGGAAATCGCTGACACAACTCGAGATAAATACCCTCTGGGGATGCGTGAGAAACAACTAAAGTATAGGAAGCACTAGGAATCCCCAAATCCATCAGCAATTGCTTTTGCTGAAGTTTATTGGCCACCCTCGACATAACTTTTGGCGAGGGTAAGAGCTGTGTCGGACAATCTTCCAGCGCCTTATCCAGGAGAGATTCATCGATAAACTCATTTTCATAGACAACCAAACTTGCCTTGCTAAAGAGCTTCTCTAAATCTGCTTTGCTTTTCGTCGATCCGAGCAGCAGCTCTGCCCCAGATTGAGAAACTGGCTGACGATGGGATTCCGTCAAGGCCACGGGATGCAAATCCAGATCCTGGGCTCCTTTAGCCAGCATCATGGCTAATTGCCCACCGCCCAATATGCCGACGACTTGGCCTTTGCGCGTGGGATTTAGAAACTGCTTTAGAGATTTTTTTTCTGCCAAATTCCAATACCCCCCTTTCACGCTTCCCATCAACCGCCAGCGTGAATCGCCTTAATTCCAAGATCGGCAAAATGCTTTTGTACCTGAAGCAATACATCGCCTTGCAACAAGATCATGCCATCTTTCATCGTGGCCCCGCAGGCGCAACTTGCTTGCAGCGCTTTCATCTGCGCTTTGCACCACGCCTGGTCGCGCGGCAATTGAAACAGGACCGTTACCGTCTTACCGCCCCTGCCCTTGCTCTCCCTGCGGATCTTTATGGGCCCGGCGCTCACTCCAGGCCCGGATGCAGGGGACTTTTCGGGGTGCGGCTGACTCTTGCTCGTGGAATAAACCAGATGGTCCTTTGCCATGACTTAGCGTCCTGATTCTATCGGCGGCTGGCCGGGCGCGCACCTGGCGATGACCGTCAAGTTAGGTATTCTAGCACGATCGTGGGCACCGACCAGCTCTGAGCTTACGATCTCAGCGAATCCCGCCTCTTTTATTTCCGCCAGTATCTCCTCTGGCTCGAGGTAAATGCGCGGGCGCTTAGAAGCTTTAAAATCGGGCTCCACTGGGCCGCACATGGTGGTCAGGATCAGCCAGCCCCCCTCTCTTACGCATTCACGAATGTGTCGCAGAAACGGCGCTCGCTCCGCAGTATCGGTCAAGCAATGCAGGGAGTTTATTGCCGTTACCAGGGAGTAAAAACCATTCCTTTCGATTGGAAAAGGCTGACGAACGAGATCCAAACAAGCCAATGTCAGGTGCGGAAAAAGCTCCTTGCCCCAAGCAATGCCAGCGTCACTGGCATCATATCCGTGATAGCGAAAACCTAAGCGCTCCAGCCAAAGCCCAAAGGCTCCGGCCCCACAGCCGACATCTGCCACCGCAGTTCCTGCTGGCACCGGCAACGCAGCGATTTTTAGACTGAGTTGATCATAAAGTCGACGCGAATACGGCCCCCAAAAAGGGTCTTGATTTTGCCGTCTTTGCAGCCAAATGCCGTCGTGATCGTAATAGGTGGGTAGGAAGGAATCCGTAGACATAAGCTACCTTCCACACAAGCTTAAATTGCTGACTGAGCTCTGTCTGACGAGACATATCCCATCGCTCGTTCCACAGGCAAGCCAATCCAGCAGCTCAAGGGGCAAGTTTCGGTCAATTCGACTATAAATCAGTCAAAATCGAGAAACAATTTGACTCGTCAAAAGGTCTTCTATAATGTTGACCTCTTGCTCAATTTCATGGAATCCAAATTGTTAGAAAATCCCCCACCCAGCCACGGATCGAAAATCCACCGCTTCTTGAACTATGTAAAGACCGACGTCCTTTTTATGGATGTTGCGCCCTTATTACGTCTCAGCAAAACAAAGTCTATTGAGTTTTCCGACTTACCACCTTTGCCTGTCGAATTATCAACCCAAAACCATCGGGAGCTCGGGGAAAAAATACCGAGCGATTCTGCCAAAGACTTCATTAAGGGTATCGTGCGAGACATTCGCAAACCCGGTCTTGGCTTAATGTTACAGGGATTAGTCAATATTGCCTTCGGACTTGGTACGACCGGGTTTCTCTACCAAGCCATTCGTTGGTTCGAGGGCAGCCTTTCAACTTCTATCTTGGTCGGGCTCGGGCTCATCGCGGGCTTTAGCCTATGTTCCGTCTTGAGGGCTGTAAATCAACAGCTCTACTTCTACCGCGGCCTAAAACTAGTCATCCAGCTCGGTAACAGCCTGGGCGCGTCCGTCTACAAAAAGGCCTTGCGGCTGACTCAGGCGGCGCGTGCGAAACGCTTGGTCGGTGACATTGTGAATCACATGAGCACCGATGTAGAGGCCGTTCCGATGGGCCTATGGATTTGTTTAGAGATCTTTCTCGCTATAATACTGGTTTCTTGCGTCTGCGTAGCCCTCGTCATGCTAAATGGCCTCGCTGCGTTAGCGGGTATCGCCGTCCTCTTTCTTTTAACTCCCATAGCAAGTCTCTTTATCAAGCGTTTTAATCGCCATGAGAATGCGCTTTTGGCAGCACGCGACGAGCGTTTAACCTTGCTTTCACAAATCCTACATGGAATCCGCGTCATAAAATATCACGCTTTAGAACAGAAAGTGGCCTCAGACATTCAAAATTTCCGCACCCAGGAAATCCGCAGTCGTCAAAAGTTGATCAAGAGCGCGGCCATTTCCTCCCTCTTGTGGGTGGGCATGACAACCATGGTATCGGGGGCCACATTCTTAACGCTAATTTTGCTGGGCCAAGAACTGAGTCCCGCGCTCATATTTACCACGCTGGCACTTTTTGCCCTGATGGAAGAGCCCATCAATCACCTGTCACACCAAATTGTCGAAGTCACCGAAGGGTGGGTCAGCGTCAAGCGCCTTGTTTCCTTTTTTAGAGAGTCAGACCTGCCTATCGAGAATGGTGACTGGCAAAGCTACCACCAAGCTGCTGGCCTAGTCGCCAACGATCTGTCATGCCTTTCCCCAGAGCAAGGTAAGAAACTCCTGGCGCAAATTTCCTTCACACTTCAACCCGGTGAAAGCCTTGCCGTGATCGGCGCAATTGGCGCGGGAAAAAGCGTACTTCTCCAGGCGCTGCTGGGAGAGTTTCCTCTTTCGACGGGTACGTTGCAATTTACAAATCTAGCTGCCGACCTCAAACCACAGATCGCTTATGTACCGCAGCAGGCCTTTGTCATGAATGCTAGCATTGCCGAAAATATCTCCTTCGGCACCAAAGTCACCTCGATCGATTCCTATCTTTATGCCACGGCCTTCACCGCTGACATGATGCAAATGCAGGCCCAAGGGGACACCGAGATTGGCGAACATGGCGTTAATCTCTCTGGGGGACAAAAGCAAAGGCTGAACTTGTCCAGAGCGCTTGCTGCCAACCCCAGTATCTGTCTCTTTGACGATCCAGTGTCCGCTGTGGATGAAGTCACCGAAGACCATATTATGGACCAACTTATTTTCGGCCTACTGCGAGACAAAACTAGGATCATTACCACCCATCGCCTTCGCCATTTAAAACGATTTGATAAGGTCCTCATTCTCAATGAGGGAAAAGTCGAATTTTTTGGCTCGCCGATTGACATGCAAGAACATCGCTTCGTCACTCTCACTTCCGAGAGTGGAATACTAAGTCTTAAAAATGAGGCGACCAATCCTACCAGCCTGACGCAAGCTAGCACCGGGCCAGAGTTGCCGAGCGAAGAAGGCAAACGTTTTACCTCCGATGAGGACAGACAAACAGGTCGTGTCAAGTGGCAGGCTTATCACACCTACCTCAATATGATCGCGCTGGATTCACCTTTTAGAAAAATCCTGACTGTGGCTTGTTTAGTGGGCTTAGTTTTGCTCTTGGTCAGCTTACAGCCCATGCAAAGGGCCTGGCTTGCTTACTGGAGCGAGGGTGGGGCCGAAGGAAGTATTAGCAAATTTTTCACGACCCTTGGTATCTCAAGGGGTCAAGATGATCTTAGCAATTTATGGGTTTATGTGGGGATAGGCCTGACGGTCATGATCATCGCGGTCAGCCAGGCCTATTACTGGAGATCCATTGGCATCGTCGCCGGAAAAAATATCCACAATCTTTCCTTGCAAAAAGTTCTAGCCTCACCGCTAAGATTCTTCGACACCACCCCCATTGGCAGAATTCTAAATCGCTTTTCACGGGATCTGTTCCAAATTGATGCAAAACTTATCTGGACTCTATCAGATACAACCATATGCATCTTTGGTGTTTTCTCCACCTTGATTGCGATTCTTCTCTTTCTGCCTTGGGTGCTGGTAGCGATGATTCCTGTCTCGCTCCTATTCTTTCACTTGCAAGCTAAATATCGACGACTGTCAAGAGAGGTGCAGCGGCTACGCTCGATCAAGAGTTCGCCACGCTTTGCTCTGTTCAAGGAAACCCTCCACGGGCTCACGGATATACGGGCCTTTGGCCGACAGCCCTATTTTACGGACCTTTACTACGAAAAACAGGATGCCTATCAAAGGTGCTTTTATTTCGAAATCCGTTTGAATCGATGGTTCTCGATCCGACTACCGCTGATTAGCGCCCTTATCGCTCTTGCGGTGGGTATCATCTTGGTGACCTTGCAACACCAAGGCTCTATGTCGCCTGGATTGGCTGGTCTGCTTATGGGGTATTCTATTGCCTTTTGGGAATCCCTTAATTGGGCCGTCCGAGCTTTTGCCATGATGGAAAATCAAATGGTCTCCGTCGAAAGAATGTCCCATTATCTCCACCTCCCTAGTGAGCAAGAGAGCGCTGACGGGCGGAACTTGTCTTCGGCGGCCGCAACGGACTGGCCTCAGAAAGGTCAAATTTCCTTTGAGAATGTTTTTCTTCGCTATGCAGCAGATCTTCCTTTGGTGCTGCACGGCCTAAACTTCTCTGTTCCAGCGGGTGCAAAAGTAGGCATCTTCGGGCGCACGGGAGCGGGTAAAAGCTCGCTGATTGCCGCCCTTTACCGGTTCTGTGAGCTGGATCAAGGACGCATCGTTATTGACGGCGTCGATATAAGCAGTCTGCCCCTGTCACAACTGAGAAGGGGAATGGCGATCATTCCTCAAGATCCCTTTTTCTTTCGTGGTTCCTTGCGTCAAAATCTGGATTTGGCTGGAGCCTGTTCCGATCAGGAAATCTGGCAAGCCTTGTCCATTATGGAAATGGACGGATATGTCCGAAACTTGAAAGACGGCTTAGGCGCCGAGGTGCTTGAGGGGGGACATAATTTTTCCCAGGGACAGCGTCAGCTTTTCTGCCTTGCCAGGGCGATTCTTTTAAAAGCAAAGATCATCATCCTGGATGAGGCCACGGCCAGTGTCGACGTCGAAACAGATCGACGAATCAGCCAAACCATTCGCACGGTCTTTAAGGATACGACCATGCTGATAATAGCCCATAGACATAATACCTTTCACGGATGTGATTTTGTCTTGGAAATGGCCCATGGCCGGGCCCTTCACTATGGACGGCTTTCACCGCTGCAGGATGAAATGCCAAGAAATTCTTCCTTTGATGAAAAGTTCGGGCAGCCATCGTTCAAATGGTTAGATCATGACTCCTCTTCGATTCGAAGCGACTTAGAATAAGATAAAGGCTCGGAACCACAAAGAGCGTGAACACCGTCGAGACTGCGGTGCCCCCCAGAATAGTTAGACCCATGGGAGTTCGTATTTCTTGCCCCATGCTGTTGCCCACCACCAAAGGAATTGCAGCAGCAATCGTGGCAGCCGAGGTCATCAGCACCGGACGAAGGCGAATCGGGCATGCTGCTAAGAGAGCTGCTTTCACATTGCGCTCTCCTTTCTCGCGCAATTGATTGGTGAATTCAACCAGCAAAATCGAATTCTTCTTTGCAATACCCATTAAAACAATGATGCCAATGAAGCTAAAGAGGTTCAGGGAGACTCCGGTCTGCCAAAGCACTAACAAAGCTCCCGATAGACTAAAAGGTAAGGCAATCAGAATCGAAATCGGGTGAACAAAGGAGTTAAACTGAACGGCAAGAATCATATAAGCAACCAGCACTCCCAATACCAAAGCAAGGCCTAAGCTCTGAAAACTCTCTGCGAGCCCGGCGGAGGCCCCTTCCAGGGAAAAGGTGTAGCCGTCAGGTAAAATTTCACGTGCTATGGTTTCAGCCTTTTTTAAGACATCTCCTTGGGATTGCCCCGGTCCCACGTTACCAAAAACCCCAATCGCGCGCTGGCGGTTAACTCGGTTAATGCTTTGATAGGTTTCTGTTTCTGAAAATGTCACTAATTCCACTAGTGGAACACGCAGACCATAATTGTTACGAACTTCTATCCCTTCCAAATCCTTTGCGGAACGTAGATATTGTTCCCGCAACTTGAAGCGAATATCGTAACGCCGGCCATCCCCAGTGAACTGACTTTGCCTGATGCCTGCCGCTGTTGCACTCAGGGTTCTGGCTACAGCCTGGACGCTAACACCTCGTTCAGCCATGGCTTTGCGGTTTGGTCTAATAAGAAGCTCAGGTAATCCCATGCGAAAGTCAGAGTCGAGATCGAGTGTCAACTTCTCTTGATCCAAGCGCTCCATAATCTGTGTCGTCTTATCCTGAAGCACCTTTAAGTCAGGCCCACGAATATTGAAGGACACCGGGTTCAGACGTCCGCTCGTTAATCCGCGCGCAGAAATATCCCTCATCGAGACCTTGAGCCCTTTCATCTCCTGGAATTCTTTACGCAGTGAAGCCATAACTTGGAGATGGGAAACCTCTCGTAGCTCCCTGGGTTTGAGATAAAGGGGGAAAGTTACCTGGTTGACTTCCGAAGCGCCTGCACCACCTCCCAAAGACATAAAAAATCCCTCGATATGCGGATTTCGGCCTAAAATCTCCTCTACTTTCAAGGCCCTGAGGTAGGTTTCTTCTAAGGAAGTTCCTGCGGGCGTTTGCATGGACATCAAAATGACGTTTTGATCTTGTTGGGGAATAAATTCCTGCTTTATACCCTGGATCAAGTAGACTGACGCCGCGAACATCCCTAAAGACACAACGACAATCACTAAAGGTAAGCGCAAAGTGAGGCCCAAGAGCATTTGGTAGACATGACCGATGCGCTCAAACAGTCTCTCAAGCCAATGCTCTAATTTCGAAATTTTCGAAGACTTGGACATCAACGCAGCGGCACGCATAGGAGTAATAGTGATTGCTTCCAGCAGGGATAGCAGTACCGCAGCTGACATGGTGATCCCAAATTGGAAAAAGAATTTCCCGGTGATGCCACTCATAAATACCACTGGCAAAAAGACAGCAACCACAGCTAGCGTGGCCGCGATAGCTGCTGGCAATATCTCCACCGCACCGTCATAGGCAGCCTGCGCGGGATTCTTACCCATGCGGGAATGGCGAACAATATTCTCTAGCAGCATGATAGCGTCATCGACCACAATGGAAATGGCCAAGGTCAAGGCTAAAAGGGAAAACAAATTTAGCGTGAAACCCGCGAAATACAGAATGATGAAGGTACCCACGATGGAAGTCGGGATGGAAAAGAGAATATTTACCGCAGCCTGAAAACTTCCCAAAAACAAGAAGCAAGTGATAATCGTAATGGCGGCCGCAGCCCAGAGTTTGCCATACGTTGTCTGCACCACAGATTCTGTCGCCTTGGTAAAATCTACATTGACGCGCAACTGGATTCCGTCAGGGGAAACTTGGGACAACTTTGCAATCTTCTCATGAATAGCCTTAGCTAATGCAACCTCGTTGCCACCCCTCTGTTTGCGTACCGCGATGGCAATAGCCTGTTTGCCATCAAAGCGCGCCACCCGGCGTACATCGCTTAGGCCATCTTCTACCTCAGCGACATCGCGAATGCGGTAGACTTTCTCTTGAATGATTTGACCACCACGTCGCAGAATCTGAATTTCACCGATTTCCTCAGGGGTGGCGGCCTCGCCTAACCAGCGAACCCGGAATTCGCGCTTGCCATCAGAAAACTGACCCGCAGCAGATTCCAAATGCTGGCTCTGCACAGCATCTAGCAAGTCCACGACCGTTAGGTCCGCGCGCTTCAGCTTTTCCAAATCGGGCCAGACACGCAAATTCCGCGTGCTAAAACCGCCGATAGATACCTGGCCGATGCCTTTAATGAAGCGAAATTCATCCAGTAAGGAGTTTTCCACCCAGATGATCAGATCTCGCAGGCTCTTTTCTTCCGACGCCACACCAATAAACATGATGGGAGACTCTTCGGGATTACGTTTCTCCACGACGGGTGGGTCCACGCCTGCAGGAAAACGTAAGCGACTCAGTGCAGACTGCACTTCTTGCAATGCTGTATCCACGTCTCGGTTAATATCAAAATTCAGATTGACAGTGCCAGACCCTTGGCGGACGGAGGAGCGCATCTCCTCAATCCCCTCGATAGAAAGCAAAGCTTGCTCGATGGGGTCAATAAGTTCGGCCTCAACAATCTCCGGCGAAGCACCCTCATAGACAGCCTCGACGCTTAGGACTGGGAAATCCACATCTGGCATTTGGCTGATGCCCAAGCGATTGAAAGAGATGGCCCCGAAGATAATGAGCGCCGACATTAAAATCCATGCGACGACAGGACGCCTAATACATATTGCGATTAAGTTCATAGGTTAGCGCTCCCATGGCTCGTGTAGAGTCTGGCTAGACCCTCGACTCTGCGCATCTGCGCATGCAAACGAAAGACTTCGAACTCCGCTTGAGCTGCGTCCACTTCAAAACTAATGACCTGAAAAGTAGTCGACCGGCCTTGCTCAAATCGCTTCCTTTCCTCCCGCGCCTTTTGTTTTTCGAGTTTGACCCAAGTTTCCACCTGGGTGATGCGCTCCTGCAAGGCGTTTGCTTGCCTGGCGATTTCTTGCCACGAGAGTTGGGATTGGCGCCGAATCGCTGCCACTTCCAAAGCTGAGGCGGCAGCGCTTAGACGTGCCGCGGTGTCGCGCTGGCCCAAGAGATCCGCGTCGAGAATCATACTTAGCTGTAACCCAATAGAAGTCCCCGTTTGCCGCACGCCCAGTGTATCGGACCAAGACTCCACCCATGGCTCGCGAGCCCCGCCGTGACCGTGTTGCAAGAAAACCTGCAGATCTGGCAAAGCCTCTTCTGCGATGCGCTCTGCAGAAAGCTGCGCCTGCTTCAAAGTAGCTTCCCCCGTGAGGATTTCCAACCTTGTAGGAGTGCTCTGCAGGTCCCCATGAGCTTGGTTACCGTTAGACGCCAGCAGGCTTGACAACTCCCGCTGCTGCCCAAGTTCCTCCATACGTGGTTGCCAGTCCCCACTGCCTAGACCCGGTGCGAGGTTGGACAACTGCAGTCGAGCTTGGAAAATCGCATCCTCAGACTTTGCCAACTCTAGTTTTCGTTGTGCTGAAAGCGCTTTTACCTGTAAAAGGTCGACTGCTTCCGCGGCAGAGCGCCGAACCCTTTGTTTCAGCCACGACTCAATTTTCTGGCTCTGCGAGAGATTTTCCTTCAAAGTTTCTTGGTTTTTCATGGCCTCAAGCAAGTCCCAATAGGCTTCCTCTACCGCCAAGAGACGTCGTTGCCTCTGCAGAAGAATTTCCCAACCAAGTGTTTTGCGTTCAAGGCTCTCCTCTTGTCTGCGGAGGCTGGTCATTCTGCCAAACTGATCGCGCCACAGAGACTGGGTGAGAAGAATCTCCCAATCCGTAGCATAGGCGGGCCCAGCAAATCCCTGCGCATTGGCTCTTTCCATGCCACTACTCATGGCTACGGTTGTGCCCGACTCGAAGGGTTTGGTGACAGAGACCTGGAGGTATTGCGAGTGACTGCTCGGACGACTCCCAAATCCCACCCGGTTGTCCCTCGACAAACCAATTTCTGATTTCAGCTGGGGAGCCAGCACAAGATCCCGAGAGATAATATCGGCTTCCTTAGCTTCGAGTCGCAGGCTCGCCACTTGTTGATCTTCATTATCTTTCTCAACTCGCTCTAGCAGCTCCTCTAAGGATAGAATCTGCGTCTCGGCAATCAGCTCAGAGCTAAGGCAGAAGAAGCAAAGGATCAATACGGCTTTCAAATTCGTCTCCTTAATGAGGCAAGCATAAAATGGAATTTGTCCCCACGGAGGGACCAACTCAAAATCGGGCAGCCCTAAAAGCAGATTGTAATCTTTTTAGATCGATAAAGGTTATAATGCTGAGAGCAAGATAAAAAGAGGATAAATCAGGCTGTAACGGCTTATCAGGCACCTGGGGGCCGGCGGCGCTAGAAAAACCTTACAATTCTTAATGGAATGATTTTCATTCACTGCTTACTTCACGGCCGCCATAACTGCCGCTTCAAACTCAACTACAACTTGCACTTCTTCTGCGACTGTAACGCCAAGGTAGCCAGGGACGCCAATGCTGGGAAAATCGTTGATCACGACTTTAAATTCCGCTTTACCAGTCGCTTGCTCTGATAACCCCAGAATCTGGACCTCACCATTGATGGGTTTGCTGGTTTCTTTGATGGTCAGCATGCCGGTGAAAGGGACCTTTTCCTCATCTTTCACCAGGGTAAAGGGGTTGATGATCAACTCAGCTTGGGGAAATTTTTTCGTTTCTAAATACTTCTCATGCATATGGGTATCGCGCAAGCTGATCCCCGTCTTCAGTCCGGCCAATGGAACCAAGAATTTGCCACTTAGTTTCCCATCTTTTAATTCCGCCACGCCCTGTAGGAAGGCGCCTTGGCCCTTGATGCGCAAAAATCCTGGCTTTCCTACCGCAAGAAAACTGACCGGACTCTTCTCTGACAGGATTTGGTAGGAAGCTCCTTCCGCGGCAAAAGCTTGAACCGTAAGGTTTTGGATCAACATAGTCGCCAGTAGTGCTGTTTTGAGTCGCTTGAGTGTTTTCATTTTTTGGATCCCCCAAATTTTGGACGTTGGTTTAAGCTGAAGTTAAATCGTGGATCATAAATACAGATGC
>JBIKVD010000240.1:0-6825 GCA_044357055.1 Oligoflexales bacterium
GAGGCCCTATTGAATTCAACCGTGCAAGTAGACAAGAATGTTAAATTTGGCCAGGTTTTGTTGCGGGACCAAGTCTTTACCAATGTGGAACTGCATGGGGCGCTTTGCGCCCAGGTTGTTCATATTGTCCAATCCGTTTTTATGGCTGAAGAAGTCTATTTTGAAGTCGTGCCTCAAGTCCAAGCCCCATTGCAGGTTGTGCAGGAAGAATCCTTTGCTAATTTTCTGGAGAAAAGCTTGGCCTTTGGCGCGATGTACCGTGATTTCAAGGCTAGGATAGAGTTAGACAGTAGCGTGGAATTGAAAGAAAATTTTCCTGACATCGAGAGAAGATTTTCCCCCGGGACTTTTTACGGTGATTTATTGGTCCTTGTGCGTGAAAATACCTACTTGTCAAATATTTTGCAATTCTCTAAATTGCACGAATTCAATACTTTGGCAGCGCTGATGCACTTGTATAATAGAGGGATCGTCAATATTCAGCCCATGTTCCCTATCGATCCGGAAAAGTATGGAACTTCTTGCTCTCGCATCAGTTCCGCCTTGGATGTCTATGTTTTTGTCACTCAAAAGGCTCGGGAATTGTTCGCGGCTGGGGGTGTCCCCTTTCCCGTCAGCGACTTAATAAATATGCTAGCGAAGATTGAAGATGGCACAAGTTACTTCGCTTTGGATCAGGACCTCCGATTCGAAGCCGATTGCGTCCATCGGATGATGGTCCAGGGGACAGCTGCCAAAGGACGTATCAGTTTTTTTGAGCGGCAAATTGATCGCTTAGCTCAGTTTATTATCCAAGTGACGATGGATACCCTTTCCTTCAAAGCTGCCAAAGAGCTCAAGGGGCTTTATGATCAGTTATCTTCCTCTTAAAGGAATCGTTCATTCATGAATCGAAAACCAATCATCCCGCAGGGGCGCAAAGCTCCGGGAGTCCGAGAAAGAAGTGCAACTTCGTTCACTCAAAAGAAAGCCGCTACCGAGCGGGAGTCTCCTTTTGGCGAAAAAGTCTATTGGGTCGACAGCCTAAGTGCGGTTCGCGAATATTTGCTGGCAAATCCTCTCGCCGTGAAAAAAATCGAAAGTTTCCCCGAGCGCAAGGAATGCGAAAAGCTGCTCGGCCTTTCCTTGCCCCAAAGTTGCGAATTCCTAAAAAAGACGGGCTCCTTCGAGCGCAATCGTGATGGTGTCCCAATTCGTGCGCAAGTCGCCCACGAGGTCTGGCCTGAAGATGTTCTTTACCGAGACTTGCAGAGCCCAGCCTTTGGTTCTGTGCGAGAGAAACGCTTGGTACTCGCTCTCGACCACCTAACGGATCCCCGTAATTTAGGTGCGATTATTCGTTCCTGTGCCTTTTTCGGCATTCGCGAAGTCATTGCGCCCGTTAGAAGGCAGGTTCTGTTGACTCAGGCTTCTGTGGCAACGGCCATGGGCGGATTTGCGCTAACCAAACTATATGGGGTGGTAAATCTGGTGCGAAGTTTGCGCGAAATGAAAGAGCAAGGTTTTTGGCTGATAGGCGCTGATCATCGCGGTCAGGCATTGACAGAAGCGGCTTTGGATTTTGAGAAAAGCGTGCTGATTCTTGGCTCTGAAGAGTCTGGTATGCAACGTTTAGTCAAAGAGGAATGTGATCTTACCGTTTCTATCTCTGGCGCTGCGAGGCGGGTGGAGAGTCTGAACGTGTCAGTGGCGGGTGGTATTCTCATGTCGCACCTCTGCCAATTATGACGCGAAAATCCTTTCGTAGTTTGTATTTACGCCATTCGTGTTCTTGACCGAAGCATGGACTTATAGTAATAAGGTATACCTTGTGCCACAAAAGACCTTTTGATTTAGGCGTTTGTCTTTGTTTTAAGGATTGTGACACGAGACGAGTTCTCTCAGAGCTGGTGTAGCTCAATTGGTAGAGCAGCTGACTTGTAATCAGCAGGTTGCGGGTTCAAGTCCCATCACCAGCTCCAGTTTTGTAGAGTGTCTCGAAAGATTCTGATGTGGAGGGGTGCCCGAGTGGCCAATGGGGGCGGGCTGTAAACCCGCTGACTGATGTCTTCGAAGGTTCAAATCCTTCTCCCTCCACCATTTGGAATCTCCTATCTAGAGCGGTCTTCTCTTCTGGGGGGGAACTTCTCAAGGTGGGATGTGCGCGGTTTCTTGGGTCAAAAGCGGGAGTAGCTCAGCTGGCTAGAGCATTAGCCTTCCAAGCTAAGGGTCGCGGGTTCGAATCCCGTTTCCCGCTCCACCCACCCAAGACTTTGATGCCCACGGGATAGCCCTGTGTGCTGTTTTCATGGGGTTTGCCCAGGTGGCGCTGTTTTATGGGAGCGCCGATTAAAATCAGCGCCGGTTTTCATGGGGTTTGCCCAGGTGGCTCAGTGGTAGAGCACGTCCTTGGTAAGGACGAGGTCACGGGTTCGATCCCCGTTCTGGGCTCCATGTTAAAATGGCTGATGTTTGCTAGACTTGCAGTGGCATGAATGCGGCGAATGTATTAAGGTAGCCGCGGTGATTTAAATTGATCTATGTTCTAGGATGAATTATATCAGGAAACCCGCCTGCACGTTTGTGGGCTAAAGTTCATATTGAGCTATTACTGCCGGAGGATCTAAATGTCTAAAGAGAAGTTTAACCGTAAGAAAGCCCACGTAAACGTTGGAACCATTGGTCACGTCGATCATGGAAAGACGACACTCACAGCAGCCATAACAAAGATCATGTCCCTAAAATTTGGCGGTCAGGCTCTTGCGTTTGATCAGATTGACAAGGCTCCGGAAGAGAAGGCGCGCGGGATCACCATTTCGACTTCTCACGTTGAGTACGAGTCCGACACTCGTCACTACGCCCACGTAGATTGTCCGGGCCATGCTGACTATGTGAAGAACATGATCACAGGTGCAGCCCAGATGGACGGCGGGATTTTGGTTGTAAGTGCCGCTGACGGCCCTATGCCGCAGACAAGGGAGCACATTCTTTTAGCTCGCCAGGTCGGGGTGCCAAAGATTGTGGTCTTCTTAAACAAGGTCGACATGGTTGACGATCCTGAGCTTTTGGAATTGGTTGAAATGGAAGTTCGGGAACTTCTGGATCAGTATAAATTTCCTGGTGATGACACACCCATCATTCGCGGATCTGCACTTGCAGCTTTGAATTCCAGTGATCCAAATTCTGCTGAAGCAAAGCCGATCATTGATTTGATCGCTGCATGTGACGCATATATTCCGATTCCAGAACGAGCTATTGAGCGCGATTTCTTGATGCCAATCGAAGACGTTTTCTCTATCTCTGGTCGTGGAACCGTTGTTACTGGGCGTATTGAGCGCGGTATTGTTAAGCCAGGCGAAGAAATCGAGATTATCGGTATTCGCGAGACGGTTAAGACCATCTGTACCGGTGTTGAGATGTTCCGTAAGCTGTTAGATGAAGGCCGAGCCGGCGATAACGTGGGCGTCTTGCTTCGTGGTACGAAGCGTGAAGACGTTGTCCGTGGCCAAGTTTTAGCAAAGCCAGGGTCCATTCAGCCGCATACCACTTTTAAGTCTCAGGTTTATATTTTGACAAAGGAAGAGGGTGGACGTCACACTCCATTCTTTAAGGGTTACCGTCCTCAGTTTTATTTCAGAACTACGGATGTAACAGGCAACATCAAGCTTCCTGACAACGTTGAAATGGTTATGCCAGGTGACAACATTGATATGGAAGTTGAACTTATCAGCCCCATCGCAATGGATAAAGAACTTCGCTTCGCTATCCGCGAGGGTGGACGCACCGTGGGTGCCGGCGTTGTTGCTGAGATTATCAAGTAATTAAAAGCTTCTTGGCTTTATTCTTGGACCATGGATCCGAGTCTTGTTCATCAGGAACAGGATGCTGTTTAGCTAAAGTGCCATTATGACTTGTTTGTCGGTAATGGCACTTTTTTTTCACCGCGAAGCTTTGAGCGGCATTTATGTGTTGACGGCGCTGCGTGGCGCCTCTAACTTGATGGATCTTCTAGGCGAGTAGCTCCAACGGTAGAGCAGCGGATTCCAAATCCGCGGGTTGTGGGTTCGAATCCCTCCTCGCCTGCTCATTTTATGCTAAGGAACGCTTTAACTTAGTGTCGTATCCGTTTATTCTTTCAAAGAGTGGTTTCGAGTTGATTGGGGAGTTCTATAAAAATGGAAAAGGATGATGCAACGCTACTGACCTATTGTCACTTCGCGCTTGCCGGTCTCTTGTTTTATGTGTTTCGTCAAGCTTTCCTTAGCGTTGGCTTACAGTCTGGGCTTTCGGATAAGTATTCGCAGTGGGGGCTCGCAGGAGTCGTTCTAGCAATCGCTTTTGGGGTGGGTGCTACTTGGTATACCCGCAGCAGGGGCGATTGGCGAGAGTACCATCTAGGGACTATTGCGGAACTGCGTAAAGTTAAATGGCCTACCTTCGTCGATACCAAGAAAATGACTGGTATCGTGGTCATTGTCGTGGGTATTTTTGCAGTGATTGTTGCTGCGTTTGATTATGTCTGGTCGTATGTGTTGAGTAAGATTTTAGCTTAGTTCTAGATTCTTATTTCCAGTCAATCAACTGTTAGGAATCGACATTCTCACTTTTCTTTTCTTATACTTATAGCCCTCATATTTAGAGCTAATTGCATTCAGAGGTTTAGGATTATGGCGCAGACGAAACCCTCAGGTACCGAGAATAGTGGCTTGGATTCGCCATTGGAGTCCAACTTAGGCTCTTCAGGGGCTGACGCTGAAGCGGGCGCGTCAGCATCAGCGCTTGGAGCGGGATTTAAACCTCGTTTGAATCCAAATTTGCGGTGGTACGTGGTGCATACCTATTCCGGCTTTGAAGAAAAAGCGTGTACGGCACTTAAGGAAAACGTCGTTCGTGAATCCCAAGATAAGCTTTTTGGCAATATCCTTGTGCCTAAGACCACAGTTGACAAAATTCTGAAGAGCGGTAAGCGCAAACAAGTTGAGAAGATTTCGTACCCTGGTTACATCTTAGTGGAGATGGAGCTAAATGATTACACGCTTCAGTTGGTGAAAAAAACACCAAGGATCACTGGTTTTATTGGTGACCAGCGCAAACCGCGCCCCATATCGGACGCGGAAGTGCTAAGACTTACCTCTCCTGAGGCCATAAAAGAGAGAACGGTCACTGAGTCCAAGGTGCATTATGAAAAGGGCGAGACGGTTCGCATTATCGATGGCGCCTTCGCTAATTTTGATGGTTTGGTTGAGGAAGTAAGACCGGAGCGACAGAAGCTGAAAGTTCTCGTTAGTATCTTTGGCCGCGAAACTCCGGTTGAGCTGGATTATAGCCAGGTAGAGAAAACCGCCTAGTCTCATTTCTTTGACTCTTTCAAGATTTTTGATTTTCTCAAGTTCCCATTATTTCAAGGATTCTTCTTTTGCGCCCTTTTCCCAGGGCCCGGAACAGCGGACTCCTTTTATTCAGTTACAAGGGCCAAGGCGCGGCTAAGGTCATTTTCGAGGTTCTTGATCTTTTATTCTTGACAGTGTGGGCGAAATCCCATAACACTGCAAATCCAATCTTTGGACCACCAATGACAGGGGCAACCCGACGATAGGAATAATGGTTCGAAGGATCTGGAAGTTGAGAGCTCCTTAAGAGAGCGGTAGTTTAACTAGGTGCCGGTCTTAAGCAGTGGGTTGGTTAAGCAGCTTGGCCGGTAATGATAATGGGCTGAGATAGTAATTCGGGCTGGAGAGCGAACGTGGCTAAGAAAATCACAGGTTTTATCAAGCTCCAAATTCCTGCAGGGAAAGCGAATCCATCACCGCCAGTAGGCCCAGCTTTGGGTCAACGCGGTGTGAATATCATGCAGTTTTGCAAAGATTTTAATGCCAGGACTCAGAAGCAGGCAGGGTCAACTTTGCCGACAGTAATCACTGTCTATTCTGACAAGTCCTTTTCTTTCGTCACTAAGACGCCACCTGCAACCGAGTACTTGAAAAAGGCCGTGGGCGTAGCAAAAGGTTCAGCAACTCCTGGCAAGGGAGCCATTGGGCAGGTGACGAAAAAACAACTTCAAGAGATCGCCAAAGAAAAACTGGCTGATTTGAACGCCTACGATGTGAAGACTGGTATGGAAATCATTGCCGGTTCTGCTCGCAGTATGGGCTTAGAAGTCGTAGATTGATCGCTGTTTTATGTTTTTGATTTTATAGGATTCATTCTGTTCTTAACATAGTAGGAGAGGCGGCTCGTTTCGCTTCGCTGGCACTACGGAGAAGATGATGGCAAAAAAAGGCAAAAAGCTTCGCAAAGCTTTGGAAAAAGTTGACGTTACAAAGTCCTACCCTCTAGCGGAAGCTTGCAGGTTAGCAAAAGAAACAAGCTATTCAAAATTTGATGGTAGCGTTGATATCGCGGTGTGCCTCGGTGTTGACCCAAGGCAAGCTGACCAGAATGTTAGGGGAGCCACTCCGCTTCCTCATGGTCTCGGTAAGTCTGTTCGCATCGTCGTGTTTGCTCGCGGTGAGAAAGCCACTGAAGCTTCGGCTTTAGGCTTGGCTGGTGTGGGTGGAGACGATCTAGCGCAAAAAATCCAAGAAGGTTGGATGGATTTTGATCAGGTGATTGCTACCCCCGACATGATGGGTGTGGTTGGTAAACTTGGTAAGATTTTAGGCCCTCGCGGATTGATGCCGAATCCAAAAGTCGGGACTGTGACTTTTGATGTTGCCAAGGCTGTTAAGGAACTGCAGGCGGGACGAGCTGAGTTTCGTGTCGACAAAGCAGGAATCGTTCATTCCCCCGTTGGTAAGGCAAGTTTCCAGCCAGAACATTTGACAGAGAATGCATTGGCGGTAATTG
>JBIKVD010000417.1:0-3547 GCA_044357055.1 Oligoflexales bacterium
ATGGCAACCTGAAAATTATTGAGCTGAGCGACTAGGTCCTGATGGTGAAAATCGACACCAAAGCTCTGCAATTTAAGATCGTCATAGGTGATCTTATTGAGGTCAATCTTGACCTTGAGATCGGATCCGGCAAGCATTTTCTTCTGGTCTTCGCTCAGAGCAAATTCTTCGGCGGGAGCCTGAACTGGGGGATTTTCATCTGGCTTTGACTCCGCAACGGGCTGGCTCTCGCTCGCTTTTTCTTGGGTGTCAGATGCACTTGGTGGCGGCATAAAAGGCTTGAGCAAGGCACCCAGATCAATATTTTGGCTTCCTAAAGAGACTGTTGCGGCGGGTGGTACGAGGCTGGTTGCTGTTGTGCGCAAGGCAAAATCACTTCCTGCTAAATTTGCATCGACCCGCAATTTGAGCCCGAGCTTTTCATACTGACTTAACTTGCCTTTCATTTCCAATTCGACGAGCAGTTTGCCGGTCTGTAGCAGGTCTTTGTGTTTTGGTAGCAGGTCGGCAAGGGAGCTGATCTCCTCGGATTGCAGGGAAAAGGTTAGGTTGGTATTTAATGCGTTAAAGTCACTTATGTCGGCTTCGACCTTGCCGGCAAAGTTGTGCAAGCCAAAAGTCATGGGCTTAAGAATCAGCATGTCAGAGCGCGCGAAACCCGTAAAGTCAAGGAAAAGCGGGATAGCTTCGGTTTTAACAAAAGCACCCTGAGCTGCATTGATTTTCAGGCGCGAGAAGTCCAGCTTGCCAGAAAAATTCAGTTGCTCGAAGGCGCCTTCCTTAAGTTGGATGGTATTTTTGAACTTTAGGTCGATAGGGCCGCTAACGGCAGTACCTGGAACATCGGCATTGAGTGAGGTGAAAATATGGGTGGAGATTTCTCTTTCTAGTCCAATATCATCTATATGGATATTCAGCTTTTTGACTTCGACATCTGTGCCGTCGTCTTTGGTAAAAATGACTAGGGCATCATTGATACGCAGGGAGCTAATGGAAACTCGATTCTTGAAATCCTCAACCATTTTTTTGGTTTTCTCTGGGTCACTGGGAGCGGATGCATCGGCCTCGGGTGCCGCGGACGGATCTGTTCCAGCTGCGGCCCCTTCGCTTCCTGGCGTTTTAGGTTTAGCTAACGCTGCCAGATTGTTTTTGTCGGCGCGCTGGAGGAATCTAATCTCAGGTTGATCAATTTGCACGAAGCCAACAAATTCACCCGCGAACAGCTTCATCAGCTCTGCGTGAAAATCTAGATTGCCTACAACAAAGGTTCGCGTACCTGAAAATTGGGGGTCTCTGTTTTCCAAAACGACGTTCAGCAATCGCACGCCGATATGTGGGAAAATAGTCAGCCTTGCCGATTCGAATTCGAGATCTGCCTGCATATTTTCAGCCACAGCTGCCTTGATCTGAGGCTTGAACTTGTTGAAGTCGATCAGGAAGGGAAGGATGAGAACCAAGAGTACGAGTACTACAACAAAACCACCGAGACTCAGAAATAGCTTACGCATGCACAGACTCCTTTGTGCGGAGAAACAAGATGATAATTGTAGCATTTGCGAATTAGGTTTAGCCAGTAAATACCGTGAGATCGATTTTCACGAATTCTCCTGACGCTTTGATGAGGTAGCGACTACATCCCCTGCCGCTACTCAAGGTCATGACACTGGGCTGGTCCCAGCTTAGACAACTCATCATCGTTCGGCTCATGGGCTCTTTCGTCTCATAATAGGGAATATGAAAGTGACCGAAAAAATGGTGGAGAGCGGTCATGTCTTGGCATGCCCCCCAAGCTGCCCGCAAAATCCTTTGGTGATCAAGCTCTCTGCGGACATCTTGGGAGCGCGAATAGCTTGCAAAATGCAGAGCAAGATTGAAGAACCATTTTTGCGGCAGCAAGTACTGACAGAATAGTGTGATGCCCCGTGATTTAATAAATCTACGAAAGAGCCGGTAATGCCAGGGAGCTCCCAGTAAATCGCCATGGGTAAATGCCACTTTTGTGCCGTCCGCCAAGGAGGTGCTTTCCCAAGGGCCGCTCAGAAATGTCACCCCTTGCCAACCCATGTCTTTCATCGAGAATTCGTGGTTTCCTTCCAAAAAGAATACCTCGATGCCACTACTTGACAGGTCTTGCAGCGAAAGTTCGAGAGGTAGATATAGCTGGCGGCAATAGGGACTGGGTCCAAAGCAAAAATCAAAGACATCTCCAAGAAAGATAATCTTTCGGCACTTCTGCCGATCAATCCGGTTAAGAAAGGCAATCAGGGTCTGAAACCTCTCCTCCGATGGCATGCGGAGGTGCAAATCCGACAAAAGGATCAGCTCCTCGCCTATAAGCTCGCTTGTCATGTGAATTTGTACTCCCAGCGCATGCTATTTTTTTTCAAAGCTCTTTTTCCTATAGAGCTGAGGGCGACAGTATACAAGAACTGCGGGTTACATTCTGTAGAAACCTCTGCTTCGCAGGGGTTAAACTTCAAGCTAAGCGACTAAAATGATTGGCCTCAGTCAAGGGCCCGGGCGGCCATCTTGAGCTGTCATTTGGTGATTTTTATAGTAATTACGGAGGATTAAACCTTTGTGAGAATTAGGCTCTTGCCAGTCCAGAGTCTTTGGTGTGATATAGGGATCTATTATTTTCCGTCATTTTTGGGAGGACGGCCTGATGTCTCTGAGCGTTGAAGAAAAGGTTAAGCAGATTGTCGTGAATCAACTAGGTGTTGAAGAGGCGGCGGTCGTGGGAAAAGCAAAGTTCATCGAAGATCTTGGTGCAGACTCCCTCGATATTGTTGAGTTGGTCATGGCGATGGAGGAGGCCTTTGGCATAGATATTCCAGATGATGAAGCTGAGAATATCAAAACGGTTGATGATGCGGTCTCTTTTGTTAAGAAAATGGATCAGGCTCACTAGTTGACGTGCTCGCGGCAGCTTGCGTACTTGGCTGGGCGTCGTCCACATATTTAGGCCCCCTTACCCCTAAGGGCGGCCTCGGCCTCTTGAGATTGACTCATCATCCTTCCTATCGATTCCTTCCACTGAACTTAATGGTTGGACATTCTTCGTGATTCTTGCTGGTATGCCAGTGTTAAACAAGCTATAAAAGGTTTTCGCTACACTCCTTTCGTTCGGGTCTTATGTCTACTGACACAGTTGGATAGGTAGCCAGGCTCTGTTCTGTAGGATTCAAGGCGAAACTCACATCCTTGTGTTCGATGTGTTAGCGAATCAACAGTCATAGCGGAGTAATACGACATGAGAATTGGTGTGGCTAGTGATCATGCGGGCAAAGAATTAAAACAGATGGTCGTAGAGTTCGTTGCCACTTCGGACCTTGAAGTCGTTGACTACGGGGTCGCTCAAGAATCAGATCTATCCGTGGACTATCCAGATTATGCCGCCGCAGTAGCAAGGGACTTAGGCGACAAAAAATTAGATTTCGGAATCCTGATTTGCGGTACCGGGATTGGTATGTCTATTGCTGCAAATAAATTCCCTTATGTTCGAGCTGCTCTAATTTGGGATGAGTTCACGGCCAAAATGAGCCGT
>JBIKVD010000436.1:0-3256 GCA_044357055.1 Oligoflexales bacterium
TTTGGGAGCACGTACTTTGAATTATCACCGAGCCATTGACTTGATTAAGATTTGGCTAGGTGCTGGGTTTGAAGGTAATCGGCATAACTTGCGTTTAGAGAAAATTCGCGAGATTGAGAAACAAAACTTCAAGATGCTTAAAGCCTAGGTCAACAGACCCTAAGGTCGCAGCCGAATCTACCAAGGGAGATGCCCGTGAGACTAGAATCAGAGGAAAATTCCTCTTCCAACTTGTTTCAACCGCGAAATCCGGCTCCCTGGCGGGCCATTGATGATGCCGATGATGAAATCGCCAAGCTTATGGATGCGGAGTTAAATCGTCAAAGGCATGGCCTGGAGATGATTGCCTCCGAAAATTTTGCCAGTCCCGGCGTGATTGCGGCGATGGCAAACACCTTTTGTAACAAGTACGCCGAGGGCTTGCCAGGGAAACGATATTACGGCGGCTGTGAAATCGTCGATCAAATGGAAACCATTTGCATCGAGCGGGCCAAGACTTTGTTTAACGCCAAATTCGCCAACGTCCAAGCTCACTCGGGTGCTCAAGCCAACGCAGCCGTTTACTTAAGCTTATGCCAATCAGGCGATAAAGTCCTTGGTTTGGATTTATCCCATGGTGGACACCTAACGCATGGTTCACCGGTGAATTTCTCAGGGATCCTCTATCATGCGTGTTCGTACCAGCTGGATCCGCAAACGGAGCAATTAAATTACGACGAGATCAGAGCTATTGCAAAAAAGGAGCGCCCCAAACTGATTATTGCGGGCGCCAGTGCGTATTCCCGCGTGATAGATTTCGCTGCCTTTCGCGCCATTGCAGATGAAGTGGGGGCTTTTCTCTTTGTCGATATGGCCCACATCGCTGGTCTTGTGGCCGCTGGCGTTCACCCTTCGCCTCTTCCTCATGCCCATGTCGTGACGACGACGACTCATAAGACGCTTAGGGGTCCAAGAGGTGGCCTTATCCTTTGGAATGACTCTGAGATGACGGCAAGGCTGAATAAAGGGGTTTTCCCCGGTACCCAAGGGGGTCCCTTAGAACATATGATCGCCGCAAAGGCCGTTGCTTTTAAGGAAGCATTGTCTCCTAGTTACCGCGCCTATCAGCAGCAAGTTGTGAACAATGCCCAAGCCTTGGCCCGTGGCTTTTTGCAGCGGAATTTTAAGTTGGTGAGCGGTGGCACGGACAACCATCTTATGCTTATGAACCTCACCGAGACACCCGTGAGCGGGAAGGACTTGGAGCAGGCATTGGGACTTGCTGGCATCACAGTGAATAAAAATACCGTACCTTACGAAAAAAGAAGCCCCTTTGTAACCTCGGGAGTTCGTTTCGGAACACCAGCTTTGACGACCCGTGGCATGGGCGGAGACGAAATGGATCAGATTGCCGAATTGGTGAGGCAGGTTTTTGACCATATTCATGACGAACCCTATTTGCGAAAGTTAGCCCACCAAGTACAGAGCTTGGCAGAGCGTTTTCCTCTTTATAAAGGCTGGTGAGGGCGATGCGATGCCTCAATTGTGGTTATGATGATACCAAAGTCTTAGAGAGCCGCATGATTCAGGAGGGCCGGAGTGTTCGGCGCCGCCGAGAGTGTCCAGCTTGCAGTGATCGCTTTACCACCTATGAACGGGTGGAAATGGCGAGTTTTCAGGTGCAAAAGCGTGATGGGCGTCTAGAGCCTTATGCCCGTGAAAAAGTGAGTGAATCCATTCAGGTCGCCTGTCGCAAGAGACCCATCACGCTCGAAATGATTGACGAGATTCTGAATCGCGTCGAGAAAAAGATCGCCGACCTAAGCTTGAGAACGGTGCCGACAAAAACCTTGGGAGAATTGGTTCTCGGAGAGTTGCAGTCGCGCGATAGTATCGCTTATGTAAGATTCGCTTCCGTTTATAAGGATTTCAAGACGCCGGTGGAGTTTGTGCGCGAACTCGAACAATTGGCACGGGTACAAACGGATGCCGCTGCATCGTCTGTCGGGTCGCCGGTCGTTTCTCCGGTTAGTTCTTCTGGCACCGCTTCTTCCCATTAAAGGACGCATCGACTGAGGAATCACATCCGATGTTTACAGGAATCATAGAGGCCACGAGCACGGTGAGCGAAGTGCATTTGCTCAAGAATTCTGATGGCGTTCAGTCCATGACGCTGGAGTTCGCGGTTCCATCTTCCTGGCAAGTTAAGTTGGGTGATAGCATTGCCGTTAATGGGGCATGCTTGACCGCAGCGGCATTCCCGCATTCATCCCCGAAACCACAGGACTCTGTGATGATTCGCTTTGACGTGAGTGAGGAAACGCTGAAAATCACAAATTTGGGCGGTCTCAAAGCGGGTAGCCTGATCAATCTCGAAAGAGCCATGGCCTTGGGAGACCGGCTCGATGGGCATCTTGTCTCCGGGCACATAGATACGGTGGGGAAGGTCTTGAAATTGGAGGACAAAGCTCAGCGGGAGAAATTGGTCCACATTGTAATACCCAGTGCTTTTCGCCCCTTAGTGATTCTAAAGGGCTCTATGGCGTTAAATGGCATTAGCTTGACCATCAATAGCATCGAAGATAGAGCCGATCAGGATTCGGTCCTAGGTTTTTGGATCATCCCCACGACCCTGGAGAAGTCAAATCTGTCGAATTGGCGCGAGCAAGACCTAATAAACATTGAATTTGATATGTTAGGGAAATACTTTCTACGTTCTCAGAGTCTCCAGCAGGCCCATTCAAAGTAAAGCCATCCCACTCAGTCAAGATTGCATGTTTTTTGATTCCCTAGATTGCCCAAATTTGCTAGAGCTTATGGTCCTTCGACCGAGCCGTTCAGGAGTATTTCATGACTCAAGATAATCATGACCAACAAGCAAAAGCCGTGGCGAGAGTTTTGGCTGCTATCGAGGCCGTCAAGAACGGCGAAATGGTTGTTATGGTTGACGATGAGGATCGGGAAAATGAAGGCGACTTGGTTATGGCTGCGGAGTTTATCACTGCAGAAAAAATCAATTTTATGGCAAGTAAAGCCAGGGGTCTTATATGTTTGACCTTAGAACCTGACTATGTCGATCGGCTAGAACTTCCTCTGATGACCGATCGGAATAAATCCCGAGCGTCCATGGGCACAGCCTTCACCGTGAGTATCGAAGCCAAACACGGCGTGACCACAGGCATATCCGCCGCGGATCGGGCCCATACCATCAAAGTGGCGATAGCGCCTGACACGAAGTGTGAAGATCTGGTGGTGCCTGGGCATGTATTCCCTTTAC
>JBIKVD010000242.1:0-6798 GCA_044357055.1 Oligoflexales bacterium
GTCCCTCCCATAACTTTAAATCCCAAGCCGATGGACGAAAAGGCCGCGTTGCTCTGGATTTAGATCTTCGAGGCGATCAACAGGTTCGAACGGGAAGACTAGAAAGGGTTCTGGTCGTCGAGGAGAGTTCGGACCTTGAATACTATATTTCGGATAATCCGGAAAAAAAGCGGGAGCAATTCGGAAGGGTAGACCTAAAGCCGGTGTTGGAGTTGCCCCTTTTGCATCAAGCCATGCTTGGACTACACGGAGGTTTTTCTTATGTGTTCCCTAATTTTGATAAAAGAAGAGGGGCCGGCACGAGAGAATTGGGGATCAAAGCAAAGGTATGGACTGGCCCATTGGAGTTTCTGGGAGGGTTTGATTTTCGGGAGGCTCTTGACGCGGAAAATGATCGCATCCTCAATTTTTATGAAACCAGCCTCCATGCTTTTTGGTTTCCAGCGGACGATTTGGAGCTGTCCTTAAAAGGGTCTTATGGCCTTTACCAATATTTTTTACCTAGTTTAGATGGACCAGATGAGTTTTTGCGCATCGGCTTGATAGGGAAATGGTTGCTGCCCCTCGGTTTTGAGTTGGGGGGGCGGATGGAATCTGCACAGCTAAAAAACTATGTCTATCATGGCGTGAGTCGAGGCAAAGAAATCAGGGCGGATGGCGTTAATTTTTCTGGACAGGCTTTTGTCCGCGCCATGCCTTTTCCCTTTGCAGGCTTTGAAATGGACTATACGATTTCAGATAATGATTGGAGCATGATATCTACTGACGTTGACGAACAGGTCGAGTTTTTCGCAAATGTTCCCTTGACTCAAGGTTTATGGGTCATCAAAGGTATGTTGATACTTGATTTTTAGGAAGGCTTAGGAATGAAGATTTTTTTTGCGGAAAAAGACCCTCAGAAAGTTGTGCAAAAGATTCAGCAAGTTATGGGTGGTCGCAAGCTGGCATCGATGGTCAGTTTCGCCCTGAAGGGTTCCCAAATGGAAATTACTATTGCCAAGCTTGGAACATCTCATTTGAATTTTGATATTGCCAAAGCTGATAAGGGTCTCGCCTTTAACTTGAGCTCAGAGAAGATTGCATTTAGTCATCGGGCCTTTCGTGGTGAAGTTACAGAAAAAATTATGCAAGTGATTGAACAGGCGGGAGGAGTTGTTGAAGCCTGACACTCAAGCCCTAGTGCCGAAGATTTGGCAAGCGATCTGGTCCAAGGAGGCGGCGGTACAGATGGATCATAAAATCCATCAAAGCGGCCTGGTCGCTGATGATACTTTGATGGAGTTGGCTGGGTATAGCGTTGCCCAGCGAGTGCTACCTTTCTTGGGCTTGGATAGTTCGATCGCGACAAAGATATTGGTTTTGACCGGACCTGGCAATAATGGGGGGGATGGCTTGGTGGCCGCTCGCTACCTTCGTGCGGCCAGTTCAGAGGTCTCTTGCTTGCTCGTGGATCAAGATTTAAGGGGCAAAAAAAGTTCTTTAAATCAGAAGAACCTGGATCGTGCGCGCGTGGCAGGCGTGCCAATGTTCGAAGACTTTGCAGACTGGAAGAAGAAAGTAGCTCCTACCTACAATGGGCTGCTTGTTATTATCGACGCGATCTTTGGCTTGGGTTTCAAGGGCGACCTCTCAGAGGGTCATCAGAAGTTAATTGCAGACCTTACTGGCTTTGCCCAGAAATGGGTTTGTGCCATCGATATTCCATCCGGTTTGGAAGCCAATGGAGCTGTTACCTCTGAAAGTGGTGTTCTGGCAGCAGATCTGACCCTCACTTTCGGGGCGCTAAAACCCGTCCATGTGTTAGCTCCGGGACGGCATTGGTGTGGGCTCGTCGAAACGATCGATATTGGGTACCCATGCAAAATGGAGCATGAGGTCCTTGCAGAAGGTCCCATTAAGCTTCGTTTGCGGCAGTTTCATTCGGAACAAGAATGTACGCCCGGACCACTTTTGCACTCAGATATTCACAAGTATGATCGAGGCCACGTCCTAGTCATCGGTGGTTCTGTTGGAATGTCAGGGGCCCCCATATTAAGTGCTTTGAGTGCCTACCGCGGTGGGGCAGGTTGGGTTAGTCTAGCGTTGCCGCCCGCATGCAAAGGTGAGAAATCTGTCCCGTTAGACATCCCCTTGGTTGAGGGGCTTTTTCGCGCCGATTCCACCGGACAGCCAAAGAATCCTGTGCTGGATTTTGAGGCATTATTGGAGTATGTGGAACATCGATCGGTGCGATCCATTGTTTTGGGCCCGGGCATGATAGAGCCGATTGCGAGTCCTGAATTCTTATCCTTTGTCCATGACTTTATCCAGAGTTACCAAGGTACAGTCATCGTAGACGCCGGAGCCTTACGCCAGCTCGGTGATTTACTGGAAGCTGGACGCAGCTTTCGAGGGCGTCTCATTCTTTTGCCACATCCCGGAGAGTGGAAGGCCATGTTTCGAACGGTAGACTGCCCCGCAAACCTTGCCAAGGGAGCAGATGCTTTTGCTGAAGCGCTGACATGGGCCAGCGAAAGAGGTCTCTCACTTCTTTACAAATCAGCGTCACCGATCTTTTTTAACGAAGAGCTTGGGACTGCGGATATTTATCGTCTAGGCAGTCGATTTTTGGCAAAAGCTGGCACCGGGGATATACTCGCCGGGCTTATTGGCGCGAAGGCGCTCGAATTCTCGCAGAGCGCGGTCGCCATCGACTGTGCTCTTGCGCAACTTCATTTTGCAGCTCTCAAGGCGGCCGCGGAATTAGGAGAAGACTGTGGTATGGCTTCCGACTTGTTGGCCAGGCTACCTCTGGGTGCGCCTTGTTAATGTTTTGAAATGGAATGGTTAGAACAAGCTTACGGGAGCTCTCCATGGTCTATATTATCGACCCGCAGGCCGTATCCCAAAGTTTGCGGCAAGAAATTCGTCAGACTCTCTCTCAGGCGGGAATGGAACTGAAAATTGCAGGATTGATTTGCCCAGGGGCAGGCCGGCCAGCAGAAATATACGCGGAATATGCTGAGAAAGCATGTCTAGAGGTCGGTATAAAATTTGTGACTCACCGGATCCCCCCTCGAGAGATGAAACCTGCGATTTTGACCATGAATGAAGATGCTTCGGTCCATGGTATTTTCATTTTTTATCCCGTGCATTTACGAGTCCATGAAGGAGACCAGCGGATTTCCCCATCTGGAACTGATGCTGAATTGCGGGGTACCGTGGCCCCCCTTAAAGACATTGAGGGTATGAGCAATTATTGGTTGCACAAATTATATGCTAACGAGCGATTCCTCCTTCCTGGCTCAAGCCACAAAGCAATATTGCCTTGCACACCCCTAGCGATTATGAAACTTCTGTCCGCAACGTCTCTGTATCAAATAGGAGATTCCTTGCCTCTGGCGGGCTTAAAAGCATCTGTTTTTAATCGCAGCGAGGTGGTTGGGCGCCCATTGGCTCACATGCTTGCTAATGACGGAGCCGAGGTCTATTCCTTTGATGAAGCAGGCTGTCAACGGGTTGTGATGGGGTCGGTTATGAATGCCTCCACTACCCGGGCTGAGGCATTGTCCCAATCCGATATTGTCATAACGGGGGTTCCGGATGCGAAATTCCCCCTTATTGAAGGCCAAGAAATTAAGGAATCCGCGCATTGTATAAACTTTTCATCTGTCAAAAATTTTGCCGAGTCAGCAAAGCAAAAGTGTGCCGTTTATATCCCCCGGGTGGGGCCAATGACTGTAACGATGGTTATGAGAAATACCCTAAGACTAGGGTTTTATCAGAATTTGGGACTTAAGGTGTCGTGAGCTCTATGAAGGCTAACGACTTTGAAGCCAGCTTCATGTAGGTATAATGCGGCGCTCGCGGCCTGAATCAAATCAGGTCCAAAGATACTCAGAGGCCGGGTTTTTTTCCTCAGGAGACGCTGGCTGAGAATCAAGCTATTGTCACTTAAACCGGCGCTTGGTTTGCCCGAGCAATATTGCCGATAGTCTAGGGGTTCCCCGCGTAGCTGTGAACTGGTCCATTGCAGTAATTTTTGTCTAATCTGGACGAGCTTTGTGTTGTCGAGGCCATCTCGCTTAAGGACCTCTTCGGCTAGTTCTTGAATATTGTCCATGGCTAGTTTATCTTTCTCTTTCAAGCATCTTATTGGTTGGAATGAATATTGAATGAAACTTCCTATGGAATTTAACTCATGTATAGTATGCCAGGCTCAATCATCTTGCCATATAAAGGTATTTCTCCCACCCTTGGCAAGGACGTGTTCTTAGCGGCCGGATCGGTTATCGTAGGCCGCACAAGAATCGGGGATTTCTCCAATATCTGGTTTAACACCGTGATTCGCGGTGATGAAAATGAGATTGTCATTGGTCGTTACACCAACGTGCAGGATAATGCCGTGGTGCATATCACCGAAGGAAAATTTGCAACGATCATTGGTGATTATGTAACGATTGGCCACAGTGCAGTCATTCATGCCTGCACTATTGAGGACCTGACTTTAATTGGCATGGGTGCTGTGGTGCTAGATGGTGCCCGCATCAAGCGGCACAGCTTAGTCGCGGCGGGATCGGTCGTGCCACCTGGTAAAAGTTATCCAGAAGCTAGTTTAATTATGGGATCTCCCGCTAAGGTCGTTCGCCAGTTGAGTGATTTGGAGTTGGACCAGTTTGAACAGTCCGCCATGCACTATGTGGCAATGGCCAAGTCCTATGTTCCAGGGTGATATGGGATGAGACGCGGTCCAAGCGGGGTGAGTCAGGCTCTCTACAACGGAGTTTCTTTAAAAATTGATACTGTTTTTTTCTCTTAACTTAGCACGTTGAGCAATTTCTTGGATCGGGCTTGTTGCTCCACTCAGCTCATTAGGGGAAAGGCTCGCCGCTAGCCAGGTGCCTACTCGGTTACGGAGTGAGCTTTTCTGCGCGATCACCTCATTCGGCGGATAATAGGATTCTACGGTATTATGGATAAGGTAAATATCCGAGCTGCTGAGACCAAAGCGTTCAGCATTGTGAATTTCATGCATATAAGCCGGTCTTTCCGCTGCGCCCGTCCCATCAAAACCAAACTGGTCGAGCAAACTGATAAGAAGAAAACTCTGTTGACAGTGAATTTCAATTTCATGGGCCAGGGTCGATCCTAGTAGAGCCCAGCTCTCAAAAGCGCTCGGGCCAACATAGACTTTGTAGTAGTTAGAAAAGAGACCTTTTGAGGTTATCCCGCGATCTTCAAGCTGAGAATCAAGTTTAGGGAAAGCGACATTTGCGGGCACATGGATTTGAAACATTTTCATAGCAGCCCTGATGGACTCGTCACTGATGCTGGGTGCCTCAGATGGTGTGTGTAAATTGAGACGGTGAATGGTCTCTTCGTAGTTTTCATTCTCTAAAAACTCGGCTCTTCCCATGCACAAGACGGCGACGAAAGTTCCGGCCGTTAACAAGTACAGGCCCAAACGAAATTGACGAATTCTGACATTAGTTCCAGCTTCCACAGTCCACACTCCACAACAACAAGATTCACAACAGCAGCAACATCCAACAAAGTGATCTAGTCTTGGTCCCTACAAATGTGCAGGGATGCCCAGGACATCGATCACTCACGGTACAAGTTTGCAAGTTCTATGCCGCAGGTCGCAGTTTAGGGTAACTGGCCACAGAGGCTTAGAAGGTCCCAATAGGATTAATGCCTTAGCAAGATGGGGCAGGAGCGAAGGAAGAAATTGGAGTGATTTCGCTGGCGGTAGAATGGCTGGTGGGGTTCTTAATTTGGCTGTCGGGAATGGTTCGTGTGTTTAAATGATAGACAGGTCATTTGCTAAAGGACGATCGGAGGAGGCTCAAGATTCATTTGGGGCCAAATTTTCAAATGGCCATGGGCTTTTTACAATGAGGCCGCCTTCTGGACCTGAGCCCGGACCCATTTCGATGGTATCATCAGCCCCCGCAATTAATTGTGGATCATTATCAGCGACTATTATGGTTCCCCCTTGAGAGACCATCTGCCGAAATAATTCTAGCAACAGCCGACAATCGGAAAAGTGTAAACCAGTGGTTGGTTCATCGAGCAGGAGAACGAGGCCCGTAAAATCTCGACGTGAAAAATACGGTACCAATTTGAGTCGCTGTGCTTCGCCACCTGACAGTGTCGAAGTCGGCTGTCCCAGTTTGAGATATCCTAACCCGAGTTTCAGGGCGGGGTGGAGTCGCTGATTGATCCGTGGGTGGTTGGCAAAGACAGCAGCGGTCTCTGCCAGCGTTAGATTGAGAATCTCGCTAATATTGAGATCGCGATAAGTGAAATGAAGTACGTGATCCTGAAATCTTTTGCCTTCGCAGGTGGGACAAACGGCCTGCGCATCTTCAAGGTAGCGCATGGTCAAGGTGATAAATCCTCGTCCTAGGCATTCTTTACAGCGACCCTCCCCCGTACTCAGGGAAAAATCCTTTGCAGAAAGTCCGGCGACTTGGGCATCTGGCAGTTTGCCAAATAAATCCCGAATTTCTTGAAAGACCTCCAAATAGGTAGCCGGCATACTCACCGAGGATTTAGCAATGGGCGTTCGGTCGATTTGTGCGAGCAATAGGGTGGAAAGATCCGCGCTTGGCATACCGATCGAGGGCTTTACCTGAATTTTCTTGCTGTGAAAAGCGTAAGGGAGGGCATGAATCAACAGACTGGTTTTACCAGCCCCCGAAGGTCCATGCACAACCGTTAAGGCTTGAAAACCAATTTGCAATGTATGAACCTTTAGGTTGCGAAACGGTGCGATTTTGAACTGTAGCTTGCTATACATCCGGCTTTCGGATT
>JBIKVD010000243.1:0-6783 GCA_044357055.1 Oligoflexales bacterium
TGCCCAGGGCTTGGACCGACGCATCGTTGATTCCTGAATCTTCCACCACTTGGCGCAAGCGCGCTGGATCCAAAGGAGTCTTAAAGGCCACTTGAATCTCGGTCCCACCGGCAAAATCCACGCCCCAATTAAGCCCTCTGGCCCCCGTCAGTCCCAAAACCAAAACAGCGATAACCACGCTGAAGATGGTGATTACGCGACCTGACCCGACAAAATTATAGCTGTAGTTTTTAACCTGATCCAAGGCACTGCCCCCGAGCCATCCGCGAATCTGCTGCTCGGATTTTGAGCGAGAAATGACCCACTCGAAAAAGACTCTAGATACATACAAAGAAATAAATAAGGTGACGAAAATACCCAAAATCAAAGTGATGGCAAAACCGCGAATGGGACCAGAGGAATTTGTCTCCAACAAAACCAAAGCTGCAATCAACGTCGTAATGTTTGCATCCAAAATGGTCCATGTCGTGCGTTGAAAGCCAATTTCTACGGCTTTTTTGGCGTTTTTTCCGCTTCTAGCTTCGAAACGTATCCGTTCATTGATCAAAATATTGGCATCTACAGCCATACCCATCGTTAAAACGAAACCAGCGATTCCCGGTAACGTTAAAGCAAAACCAAAGGAGCCCATCAGAGCAAAAAGCCAGATGGCCCCAAGCGCCAGTGCCACACAGGCAATCGCTCCTGGTTTTCGATAGGCGCCCAGCATGATCAATACGACCAGCACAAAACCGACGGCCACACCTAAAAGCCCCTCATTCGCGAGTTCCGGCCCGAGAGTCGCCCCAACCTGCCGCTCTTCCAAAACGTTGATCTTGGCAGGCAGGGATCCGGAACGAAGAATCAAAGCGAGCTCATTCGCCTCTTCGATAATCAAGTTATAATCTCGGCCGCTGTTCATACTAATTTGCGCCCGGCCATCAAGGATCTTGGTCTGAATCACTGGCGCTGAAACCACCTCGTCATCAAGGACGATCGCCAGATAACCACCGATATGTTTAGTCGTCAGATCACTAAAACGGCGCCCTCCGGCTGCCGTTAGTTGGATCGATACGACCGGAGTCGGATCAAATCCCGCGCCCTGACCTACTGAGGCGGTAACGACATCCTCGCCTGTAAGTTCCGTATTCGCTTCCACTACATAAGACTGATAGCGCGCCTTATTCTTATTGCCCGCAATGGCTTGGCGCTCAAACAGTAGCTCTCGGTTTTCGGGAATCTTACCTTGGGTCAAAGTTCGGATGGCTTCCGGATTGTCCGCGGTGAAACTCGTTTGCTCTCCGATTTTCACATATTCGACACCAGACGGCAGCTGAGCCGTTAACGCATCAAAACCACGAAAATCGCTATCCACTAATTTGAACTTGAGCTGAGCGGTCCGCCCTAAGAGGCTCTTCGCTTTCTGAGGATCCTTGAAACCAGGAAGTTGAACCAGGATGGAATTGTCAGCGCGCCGATTGATCTGAGGCTCAGCTACACCCCACTTATCCACCCTAGAGCGTATGACTCGTTCTGCCTGCTCCACCGCACTTCTTCTGATATTTCTGATTTCTTCATCCGAATAGGTGTAGTCAAGTTTGTTCCCATCGCGTCCTTGCCATTCAAAGCCGGCAAACGCTTGCTTAAATCTGTCTTTAAAATCAGCTTCATCCGCACCCTCAGTTAACTGAATCCGAAGAATCTGAGAGTCCTTAACGGCATAGGCAGAAGCCACAGGAATTTTATTGTCCGATGCCCATCGACTCACTTCGACGCTCATGGTGCCTATTTTACTGGCCACAGCTTCCAGAGTATTAACCCCAAGCACCAGCTGAACGCCACCTTGCAGGTCCAGACCTAACTTAACATGCTCACGTGGCAAGATGTCAGGTACCGCGCGCTCAAACACGTCCGCATCATTGCGTGATTCTTTAGGAAGGGAAAAATAGATAATCGAAGGGCTGATCAAATAAAGGCCAAGCCCTGCTAGCAACAATATGTATATAAGACGCATCCGTAATGACCGCATCGTGGTTCTTGACTCCCAGGTTGATAATGACAAAGGAACATAAAGGTTTAATGGACAGATAACATAACAACAAGCTTATTCAGGGTGGCTACGTAAAGATAGCTGGCAGACTTGCAACATTGAAAACCGCGCAATTTATTAGTCAATATAACAGGGCCATTTCTTTGAACCTTTCATTCCTCAGAAACCGGGGCTTTGTCAAAATCCCCGAGGCCATAATCAAAGCTGATCTTCTCTTTAGCGAGACCCACGAGAACTCGGCCACCTCCCGCTAACTGGCCAAACAACAACTCGTCAGCTAGTGGTTTGGCTATTTCTTGCTGCACGAGCCGCCCGAGAGGCCGTGCACCAAAAACCCTGTCATAACCACGCTCCGCCAAAAACTCCCTAGCTGCCTGACTCACTTCCATCACCACGCGCTTTTGGGAAAGCTTGGCAGACAACTCCTTCAGGAACTTATCCACGATCTGCAAAATCACGGACTTTTCAAGGTTTTTAAAATGGATGATCGCATCCAAGCGATTGCGAAATTCCGGTGAGAATCCCCTTTTCAGTGCACGAGTGGCTTGAATGGACTCTTGTGGCGACGATGATTTTTGAAAACCGATTCCACTCTGAGACAATTCCGCCGCGCCCAAGTTGGTGGTCATAATAAATATGACATTGCGGAAATCGGCTTCGCGTCCATTGCTGTCGGTCAAAGTGCCACGATCCATCACCTGCAAAAGCACGTTATGAATATCCGGATGGGCTTTCTCGATCTCGTCAAACAAAAGCACGGCATGGGGATTTTTGAAAATCGCCTCCGTCAATAAACCACCCTTATCAAAGCCAATATAACCTGGAGGCGAGCCAATAAGTCGCGATACCGCATGCCGCTCCATATACTCAGACATATCGAAACGCAAAAACTCAACCCCAAGGACTTCCGCAAGGGTTTTCGCCAATTCTGTTTTACCCACACCGGTGGGCCCCGCGAACATAAAGGACCCGGTGGGCTTATCCACTGGCCCTAAGCCCGATCGCCCCATTTTTATGGCGCTGGTCACGATTTCTATCGCCTCATCTTGACCGAACACGAGTCCTTTCAAGTCTTTTTCCAAATTCTTCAGTTGCTTCTTGTCTGCATTAGAGACTTTCTCACTGGGAATCCTGGCAATCTTTGCCACCACAGCTTGAATTTCTTTCAAACCAATGCGCTCTGGCCCTGTGGTCTGGCTGGTCTTTCTCATCAGGGACACGTAAGCCCCCGCCTCATCAAGCACATCGATCGCTTTATCCGGGAGATATCTTTCTTTGATATAACGCGCGGATAATTGCACGGCGGCTTTTACAGCCTCTTTGGTATAAACCACTTTATGATAGTCCTCGTAGCGACTCTGAAGACCACGAACAATTTTAAGCGCGTCCCTTTCACTGGGTTCCAAAATATCGATCTTTTGAAAGCGTCTGGTCAAGGCTGCGTCGTTGACGACATGCTCGCGGTACTCTTTATAAGTCGTCGCGCCGATGCAGCGCAAGCGTCCGGCGGCTAAAGCAGGTTTCAATAGATTTGAGGCATCCATAGCACCACCGCCCACGGCGCCCGCGCCAATCATCGTATGCAGCTCATCTATAAATAAGATCGCATTGGGGATCTTCTGCAAGCGATGCAGCACTGCTTTTAAACGTTGTTCAAAATCGCCTCGAAATTTAGATCCCGCCAATAAGAGACCCATATCTAAAGCAAAGACCTTGGCGCCTCGCAATTTCTCGGGCACTTCGCCGCGAATGATCTTGAGGGCTAAGCCTTCCGCGATAGCGGTCTTACCAACGCCCGCCTCACCCACTAATAGAGGATTATTCTTGCGACGCCGACAAAGAACCTGCATCGTCCGCTCAAGCTCGAGTTCTCGGGCAATAATTGGGTCGGTCTCGCCCTTTTCCGCTTTCGCACACAGGTCTTCTGTGTAGAGCGAGAGCGGATCAGAAGGCTTCGCTTTTTCTTGCCCCTCTTCGCTCACTCGTTCTGCAGATTCTTGCTCAGAAGCCTCTGGTTCTTTCTCATCCACCACATGCTCAAAACCAGGTTTTGCGACTCGATGGGAAACAAAATTGATTAAGTCAAAGCGACTAATATCTTGCGACGTCAAATAATGAACGGCAAAGCTCTCTTCTTCGGAGAACATGGAAATCAGCACATTTTCGCCGCTGATGAATTCTCCACCGGAACTTCGCACATGGTTCGCGGCTCTCTGCAAAACTCTTTGAAAACCGATGGTCGGTTGGGGCATCTCCCCTTCACGCAGGGTTTCCTTTTCCAAGACCTCTTCAAAAAAAGTCTCGATTTTCTTCCTTGTGCCTTCTACCGACCCGCCACAGGCTCGTATCGCGTGGGTGGCACTCTTATCAAACAGAAGAGCAAAAAGCATGTGCTCCACGGTGACATATTCATGCCCCCGGCGCTGAGCTTCTGCCACTGCCAAATTAAGTGCGATCTCAAGGTCTTGACTAATCATATTAGGCTTTTTCCAAAGTGCATTTAAGTGGATGCTCGTGAGCCCGGGCCTTATGCGTCACCTGGGCGACCTTGGTCTCCGCCACATCCAAGGGATAAATGCCGCACACAGCAAAACCCTTGTTATGGATCTCCAACATGATGCGATTGGCAGCAGCATGATCCTTGCGAAAGAAGGTTTCTAGAATCATGATGACAAAATCCATCGGCGTAAAATCATCGTTATGAAGGATAACCTTGAATTTCGATGGGGCCTTGGTCAGGGTTTTAGTCCCAGAAACAACGACCCCACTTGATTTATCATCGGTGTGGCTGTTTTTTTCGTTCTTACTCATCCGTCTCACTATCGTTAGTAAATGATGTCTCAGCTCCGCTTTATAAGGCCCCTGAGATTCCGACCCTAAGACTGCAGTCCATAATCTGAGGCTGGATAGCCTATTGTCAACGTATATGCACCACAACGCGACGATTCAGGTCCCGAGCTTGGGTCAGCGACTTGCCTTTTAGGCCTTTAACAGGAATTTTTGGCTTAGCGTGCGCGAGTGCCAACACCCTTAATCTTTTCTCATCAACTCCCTTAGTCTTTAAATGATTCAGGATTCGAAAAGCCCTATGGGCACTTAGCTCCCAATTGTCGACATAGAGTTTGCTTCCATTCAAGGGTGCGTCATCGGTATGCCCTTCAATCGTGATTTCATATTTTTCCTGGGCTGTTGCCACGATGGCCAATACCTTGTCCGCCTGCTGGGCGAACTGAGGGCTAGGCTCAGCCGAACCTGCTTTAAAGAGCAATTTATCTTTAAATTCAATCCTTAGTCCTTCTACGTCCAAGATCACCTCGGCCGACTGGGAAAGATTTGCGGCCGTAATCTGCGCTTGCAGGCGCTCAGCCAAGTCTCCCAGATTATTTTTCTCGGCCCGCTCGTCTTTCGCCTTCATACCTTCACTCATGGTGTCGTAGCGTCGCTCATCAACCGTTGACATCGACAACAGCAACACAAAAAAGCAAAGTAGCACCAGGGACATGTCCGAAAAGGAAAGCATCCACAACGCTTCCGTCGGCTTTTTCCCCCTGCTATTAAAGCGATTTGCCTCGTCTGACAATTCTAAGCCCCTTGTTTCGTGGCCGATGACTTTGGTGCATTGCGATTGTAAGTATTCATCAGGTTGTTAAAGTGCAGGCTTGATTTCCTATTTTTAAGATGCAAAACCCCTTCCAAGACCAATAAGTCGATTTCTAAAGCCTTCTCTGTCTCGACAGCGATTTTAGCACCCCAGGGTTGATATAAAATGGTTCCTAGCAAGAGTCCGTAAAGGGTGGTGATGAGCGCAAGAGCCATACCTGCGCCCATCGTTTTCGGATCCGACATGTTGCTCATCATCGAAATCAACCCAAGAAGGGTTCCAATCATGCCAATACCAGGGCAAACCTTGGACATATTCTCGAACATATCACTGGCGTGGTTCATTAAGGACTGTTTCGCCTTTATTTTGGCTTCCAGGTTATGCTTGATTTCTTCCGTCGAGAAATCGTTCACAATCATGGCGACACCTTCGCGAAGCAAATCGTATTTTATAGATTTTCGGGCATTGACCAAGGATGCGTATCCATCTGCTCGCACCGACGCCGATAGAGACGATAAGATGTTGATCACTTCTTGCTGCAAGCGGCGCTTGGATTTGAGCATGTTACCCACCAGAATGCGCACGCCCATGGCGAAATCTCCCAAAGTGTGGGAAAGAAGCATGATGCTGGGTGGTGCCAACAACAAAAGCACCAAAGATGGCAAGTCATAAAATCCACTAAATCCGGTAACAGGATAGGTAAAAACAAAATATAGTGAATAGAAGATCCCGGCTAAGCCAATGGCTGTAGACATTTCAAACTTCCTCCGCAGGCAAGACAAAATGTGTCTGCTCCTCCTTAATTTTAATTGGCATGGCCTGCCAGACGGACTGCAAGGATTGCCGGCTCATAAGATGAATTGGCATTTAACAAAAGATTAGTGCTTTTTCGGCCAACTATTATTGACTTCTTTTCCCTCCTTTGGTATCCCGTAGCAGAGTCCAATCGAACATCTTTGAGGCCTGTTTCTTTCTGATAACTCTTCCTGCTTTTTTGAGCTGGTAGATTTGTGAAAGAGAGCTTCAGCCCTTAGAAGAGTTTTTGGCCAATGTTTTTCAAAATCACACATGTTTATGTGACGAGGTCTCGACTAAAAGATGAAAACTTCCCAAGAAATTCGCTATCCCCAGTCTGCAGGTCTTTTTCAGTTCT
>JBIKVD010000244.1:0-6743 GCA_044357055.1 Oligoflexales bacterium
TACCCTTAGAGTTCGCGCGCCACATGGTGATACCGCAATTCCCGGAAGAAGCGACGTAATTATTGACGATCTCAAAATCCGCTTCAGAAGAACCTGCCATTCCCCAGCCACTTTGATTCACAACCACATTGTTATAAGCCTGGACCTTGGCACTGCCAAAGGCACCAATGCCCTTCCAGTACTCCGAGACTCGGTTGCGAATCACCTTTGCCTCGGCGCTCCAAGTGGCAGCGATTCCCACGCCATTTCCTTTTCTCACGATATTGTCCGTGAATACGCCCTTGGCATTATTATAGAGGACAATCCCATCCCAAGAGTTGTTTTCGATCAAAGAGCCCTTCACTAAAAGTACCGCCCCTTGACGGCCAACAATGCCACAGATTCCGGGATATTTTTCTTCGCCGCTACGAAGGGAATGATTGTCAAAAACACGAATATTTTCGATTTCAACTCGACTGTGCTTGACCACAATAGCACCATCACTTGCCTCTGCACCCGCGGAGCGCACTCCCCCGGTTATTGCGAGATCTCTCACTTTGACTTGTGCGTTCTCAATGAATAAGCCATACCCTGCCCCCGTTATAAGAATACTGACATCAGATCCGGCTCCGCTGAGAGTTAGGTTCTTACCCGAAATCACAAATCCTCGCGTCGTCTCCGCCCCTTTGCTGTGGGGATCCACCAGACACTTCGCGCAATCTTCATCAAGGTAGAGCTCAGGACTCGCATGGTACTGCCCTGCTTCTATCATAATCTCATCGCCATCCTGCGCCGCATCGATAGCCGCCTGCAAGGATTGGAAAACACCGCGAGCCTTCGCTTCGGGTTTCGCAGACGATACCAACAATGTTTTCGCCCCATTTGGAGAAAGTCTTTCAGCCGCCGAAAGACTTGGTGAGGTTCCCGTAAAGATACTGAGAGAAAAAAACAGAAAAGCTTGAACGAATTTTTTCAAATTTGACCTCATGAACGCTATTTTACTGACAGATTGGCCAAACTATAGGTCATTTGATGGTGATTCTCAAAAGCTTTAGGGATCCATGCGGAAAATCAAGGTAGGCCGCATAGCAAAATGGCGCGTGAGAGTTCGACGACCTACGCACAGAAAAACACCTCCAAGGCTTATCTACGTGCCATTTCTTCACAGATTTGTAAGATCCCTTTATCGCAGCATATTTATACCTAGGCTTAATCCCAAAAGGAGCCCATCATTATGAAACGACTCGCCAGCACAATGTCATTTTGCCAGTTACTGATTTTGCTGCTTCCTTCTTGTGGAGCACCCCAGTCAACAAGCTCACAGCCCTGGGCTGCATTACAAGTACAAAAGGTTGACAGCACCTACATTAGTATCGCTGACCTGTCCCAAGAAAATTTGACACCTGTTATCAGTCAGCCAGACTCTGCCACGACGACGTTTCAGTTCACGAAAGGCAAGAACCTGCAGTTCGGTATCAATGCCAGTTTCTTTGATAGCCGCAGTCGCGCCTTCGGAGCCACGGTAAGCGACGGTAAAAGTTGGAGCCAAACCTACTACGATTCCGAAAGTCAGGTCCCAAGTATGGGTCTCTTTTCTTGTCGACGCAGCGGAGGGTGGCGCTGTGGGATCAATTTTGATTACCGAAACGCTGCCAACAACCTAGACGGTCTGGACTTAGCCTTTACCGGGTATATCCATCTGGTTAAAAATGGGCAAATCGTGACTCAAGACCGCTCAAGCACCAGGGCAAGAACAGCGATCGGAGTGTCTAAAGATGGTCGCAAAGTGATCGTCGTCAGCGTACCTGAGGGAGCCAACCCTGATGCCACCTATGTAAAAGTAGCCGAGTCCCTGCTCGCCGCAGGGGCCTACCATGGTATAAATTTGGATGGAGGGGGAAGCACAGCTCTAGTCGTTAAAAATGCAGGAAGCTTCGCGGAAAAAATCGCTTCGACGCGCAGCCCTCCCGTAAATTTTGGCTTCAAATAAGGCGGAAGCCCCTCCCGCAAAGAATCAGCCTCATCATTTGGCGCACTCTCCAAGCAGAAAACCCATTCAATCTTAACCTGAGCATTCCTCGACAATACCCAGAGAAATCCCTATAATGCCCCTTGCTTCTGCAATGCATCAAAGGAATATTATGATTGTAAACTGGCCCCTTTGGCTGCGAACATGGTTTTGGCTTCCGACCGCCTCGGTTTTGGCATTTGCCCCTCTTCTGTTAAGTCAAGCTTTGCAGTTGGCATCTACTTTAGTGTGGCCCTTTTCAAAGCCACTCTTTCGCCGCATCAATACGTCTTTAGCAGCAGGTATATGGGGATTTTGGGCCAAAGGTTTACAAGGCATCGTGGGAACCAAAGTCGAGTGGGATCGCAGTTCAATACCCTATCGCGAAGATGCCATTGTCATTGCTAATCATCAGAGCATGGCCGATATCGTTATTCTACTCTGCCCAGCCTTAGCAAAAGGATCCATAGGACATTTGAAATGGATGGTGAAAGACATCATCAAATACATTCCGGGTATTGGCTGGGGTATGTTGTTCCTTGACTGTGTCTACCTCAAGCGGGATTGGGCACGCGACCGCAGCACGATTAAGCGAGTCTTCAGTCGCTTGGCAGATAATCGACTTCCCGTATGGCTAGTCTCCTTTCCCGAAGGAACGAGAGCCACTCCAGAAAAGCGTGCCCTCGCACGGGCAAGGGCTGCTGAGAAAAATCAAGAGTACAACTTTAAGCATTTGCTCCCGCCGCGCCCCAAGGGCTTTGTCGCGTCAGTTTTTGGCCTGCGAGACCATATTGCAGCTGTTTATAGCCTGACTATCATCTATGAAGGAAAGGTACCGACTCTCCTTGGACTTATGCGGGGCGACTGTAAATTCGTGAAGATTTCTATTGAACGGACTCCGATTGAGCTCATTCCCGCTGAAGAGGACGCCATTAGCCGTTGGCTCGTCAATGATTTTGGCAAAAAAGACGCTTTTATGGCTCAAATTTGCCCGGCGCAACTTTGAGATTCTAACAATAGCCCTATGGCCATTTTTCGGTTCAGCTCTGCCCCCTGAACATGTTAGCTTGCTCGGTCCATGCTAAAAAGGGTGACAAATGGCAAAACGTGTTGGTCATACAAGCGATCTTGAAGTTGCCAAGTGGGAAATCGAGCAATTGTTTAAGAATACAAGAAATTGGCAGTCGACAGCTGAGTTTATTAGAAAAGAAGATGCCCTGGCTTGGGAGGCGAAAGCCGCAAAAGAGCTCAACTGCAAATCCGTCGTCCTAAAGTCCACGAAAAAAGCCCAAAGGATCGTGTGGTATGGCTTTGTCTTTGAGCATGATGGTCCGAAGTAGCTTTACTCGTTTCACAGCTTTACTCGTTGCATATGGAATGCTAGTAAAGGCAAACAGCAGTAGTACCACGCCTATCCTTAAGGTTTTATTCCAAAATTTTCTACAGACGGACTTTGAATCATGATCCATTTAAGCAAAGCCACCAAGCGCCAAGGACAGCGAGTCTTATTTGGTGATGCCAATATGCACATCAGAGCGCAAGATCGCATCGGCTTAGTGGGGCCTAATGGAGCCGGAAAAACAACGGTATTTCGCCTCATTGTTGGCCAAGACTCCCTGGATGGGGGCAACCTGAGCATCGCCAATAACACGGTCGTCGGGTATTTCTCTCAGGATGTGGGCGATATGGCAGGCAAATCTGCCCTTGAGCAAGTTATGGCCGGCGCTGGAAAAGTCTCGGCCCTGGCGGGGGAAATTTCCGAGATCGAAGCCAAATTTGAAAAGTCTGCTGAAAATCCGCTTCCCGACCACGAAATGACAGCCCTGATAGAACGGTATGGCGAAATTCAATCGGAATTTCAAATGAGAGGTGGCTATGATTTGGAAGCCCGCGCTCAGGCCATCCTAACGGGATTGGGTATCGGGCCAGACGATTATAACCGCCCAGTGGAATCCTTTAGCGGCGGCTGGAAAATGAGAATCGCCCTGGCCTCAATCTTGACGCTGAATCCAGATGTGCTACTGATGGATGAGCCGACCAATCACTTAGATGTTGAATCCATTATTTGGCTTGAGGAATGGTTAAAATCTTTCCCGGGTGCCTTACTCATGACAAGCCATGACCGGGAATTCTTAAATCGCAGCATTAAGCGAATTGTGGAAGTCGCCAATGGAGCCATGACTAGCTATTCAGGAAACTACGAGTTCTATCTAAAAGATAAACAGCTTCGCCTTGAAAACCTGATGGCCTCTGCCCGGAAACAGCAAGACATGTTAGCAAAAGAGGAGGAGTTTATCGCTCGTTTTGGAGCTCGAGCCTCTCATGCCGCCCAGGTACAATCTCGGGTCAAGAAACTGGAAAAAATAGACCGCATCGAAGTTCCCAGTGAAATGCGAACCGTGCAATTTCATTTTGACAAACCCGCTCGCAGCGGTACCGACGTGATCAAAATGGAGTCCTTAGGCAAGGTTTGGGATCTAGAAAATGGCAAGCAAAAATCAATTTTTGGTGGCGTCACCGGCGTCGTGAGGCGCATGGATAAAATTGCGGTCACGGGGGTAAACGGCGCCGGCAAGTCCACCTTGTTAAAAGTGCTCCTGGGATTGACACCAGCATCGACTGGCCAAGCCACCATGGGAGCAAATGTGCAAGTCGGCTATTTCAGCCAACATGCTTTGGATTTGCTGAATAAGGATCGCACCATTCTGGAAGAGTTGACCGAAAGTCTTCCAGCATTGGGGACCGGCACGATTCGTAGTTTGCTTGGGGCTTTTCTCTTCAGTGGCGATGATGTAGAAAAGAAAATATCAGTGCTTTCTGGGGGAGAACGGAGCAGGGTTGTCCTCGCTATCATGTTAGCTAGGTTGCCAAATCTCCTCATTCTGGATGAACCGACGAACCACCTTGACATCGATTCGCGGGAAGTCCTCCTTGAAACACTCAAGGAATTTGAAGGCACCGTCATGATCGTTAGCCATGACCGCCACTTTCTCCGCGAAATCTCAACTCGGGTGTTTGAAGTCAGTCATGGTTCCTTAAACATCTATGAAGGCAACTACGATTACTATTTGTCTAAAAAAGAGAACCCAAGCTAACTAGGATGCAAAATGTCCTTGTGTCCCTACTGCTCGAAAAAAATTTCATCCCACGTAACTGCTAGGGATATTAATAACCGCGTCAATGATCGACCCTTCACCTACGACGTCTGTGCCGATTGCGGACTCATTTCCCTCAATGCCATACCTCCCGATCTTTCCAAGTTTTACGAGAACGACTACGCCCCGTATAAGATGCCAAACTCTATCAAGGAACTTCGTAACAACCTGGATCCGATTCGTTTTCGTCTGGAAATCGTTCGTGAATTTAAGCTTGGAGGAAAGCTACTGGAAATTGGGCCTTCTTACGGGGGCTTCGCGCTACTTGCCAAAGACGCTGGGTTTGAAGTGGAGGCCATTGAAATGGATCCAAAGTGTTGTCAGTTCTTAACCAATGAAATAGGAATTCGAGTCATTGAGTCAACAGATGTTGGGGCTGCCTTGGCAAAGTTGGGCTCCTACGATGTCATCACCATGTGGCATAACATTGAGCATCTACACGAGCCATGGCACCTCTTACGGATACTGCCTCAACACCTCAATCCTGGTGGGCTCTTGGTCATAGCAACACCAAATCCTGAATCTTTTCAGTTCCAATGTTTGAAGGGCTACTGGACTCATCTAGACGCACCGAGACACCTAACTCTTATGCCCAAACGATGGATACGCGATATTTTGGGCTACGCGAAACTAGAAGAAGAACCCTTCTCCACCAGGGACATCGACAGCCTGGGCATCACCCGAACGGGATGGTCAGCTTCCTTTAAAGCTTGGGCACGAGGGCGGGAACCATTTCTCTTTCTTGCCAGGGTTTTTGGCAGAATCTTGGGTGCAACGCTAGCCCCATTTGAGAAAGCAGAGCGAGCTGCAGCTTACACCTTGACCTTTAGGAAGATGTCTGAGCATAAAGGCACTTAAGACCACGAGCTCCTTAAGAAAGTTCTTTATTCAGATGTGCCACCAATCGGCGCACGATGGCCCGGGGAAAAAATCTAATGGACAGAGCCATCCACCAATTAACCCGACCTGAAATCGCCACGACTTTTCCCTGCATGAGCGCTTTATAGCCTAGCTGCGCAACTTGCGTAGCCGTTTGAAAAAAAGGCATTTTATTCAATCGCGCCTGACTCATTCCCGCCACCTCTTGAAATTCGGTCCTCGTGGGACCTGGACACAAGGCTGTGACGCTGACCCCGCTGCCCGCCAATTCCGTGGCAAGGCCTTCAGAAAAATGCAGGACATAGGCCTTGGAAGCATAATAAACGGACATGAATGGCCCGGGTTGAAACGCTGCCGTAGAGGCTACGTTAAGTATTCTTCCATAACCTCGTTCGAGCATCGGCCCTAAACAAAGTCTCGTCAATTGTGTCAAAGACGTTATATTTAAGTTCAGCATCTTGGTAATATCATGTTCCTCGGCCTGAGCAAATGGGCCACACATCCCCACTCCCGCATTGTTCACAAGAATATCTACTGAGAGACCCAGCTCTAACACACTGTTGGATAGAGTCTCGGCAGCACCCGGCTGACTTAGATCATGGCATAAGATATGGATGTCACAGGTCGACCCTCTTGCCAACTCCGATTGCAATGATTGCAGTAAATCCTGCCTCCGGGCCACCAACAAGAGATCTGCATCTTGTCGCGCAAATAGAAAAGCC
>JBIKVD010000245.1:0-6722 GCA_044357055.1 Oligoflexales bacterium
GCCTATGCAGACGAAGCTGTCGATATTAGTGACAAGCTTAGCCAGACCGACATCACCAAGGCTTTCACCCTGAGCCTCGATGCACACAACGATGAGCAGCCGGCACATATCATCATGTGGGATCTTGGCGAGGAAGGGGAAGAATCTGAAGACAATGAAATTATGAACTCCGAAGAAGATGGCTTGGAGATACCCGGCAATGGTAGCGGTATCTATTGGGGGATAGAACTTACAGATGCCAAATTAACTTTTCTAAACATAGGTGATGGCGTCCATGAAGACGAAGAATAACCATTTGCACACGCTAGGGTTAGGCTATGCCAGGTTCTGGCAAGGCATGATTGCGGCAATCCTATTGCAAGCCCATCCCACCATGGCGCAAAAGCAGTCAGATGGTTCTGGCGTGCAAATTTTTGGGGCCGTTGATATCGTAGGGCAAAGTCAAATAGGCGGGGATAAAGAACCCATCCCTGCGGGCCAAGACCAGCTTAGGGCTCGGGGCGTCGAGCTGAGCCTTTTTGGACCTATCGATCCTTATTTTTCTGGACTATTGAGCTTGGCAGCTCATGGCTCTGGCGAAGGGATCGCACCTGTCGAACTGCATGAAGCCTACATCGTCAATTCGGGTTATTTGCCTGGCACCCGGATTCGTATGGGGCAGTTTTTCTTGCCCATAGGCCGCCTGAATCAGTTTCACCAGCATGATTGGCCGTTTATTTCCACACCACTCGTCCATCGGCAGGTCGTAAACGGTGATGAGGGAGTCATCGATACCGGCATGGAAGCCACCACGCTCTTGCCCTTGCCATTCGTCTTGGAATGGACCCTCGGCGTCAGCAATGGTTACACTTATGGCCATAGCCACGATGGAGGAGAAAAGCCAATCGTTCCTACCCACTATTCCAGATTGATGAATCACCTTGACCTAACAGACTCAACAGGCCTGCAAAACGGCGTCACTTACTTACAACGGCAACAAGCTGACGGTATGCAAATGCGACTTCTTGGATGGGATATGACTGCCAAAGTGAGGCATGGTAAGCAACTTAGCTTTTTGTGGCAATCAGAGCTTTGGCATCGCCATTTGCAGCCCGAGCAGGGAAACAGCGAATCTAGCTTGGGAGCTTATGCCTATCCACAAATAGCCCTAAGTCAGCAGACGTATCTGGGTCTGCGCGGGGATTATCTTACGAATCTCACGCTTAAAAATGCCTTAGGCAGCAAGATAGCAAACCACGAAATCCAATGGGAACCGACATTGACTTTCAAACCTAGCGAGTTTTCCCAGCTTCGTGTAGCCTATCAGAACTATCAGCGCCAGTTGCCTGGTTTGAAGGATGCCAAGCAGCAGCATTTCCTTTTCCAGTCCACCTTTATCCTTGGAGCGCATCCCAGCCATGATTTTTGAAACATCAAGTACCCTCAATACAATCTCCGCTGTCGGTCTTGCTCTGCTTGCCCTCCTGGGACCTATGGATGCTCTTTGGGCCGCGAGCGCGAACAATTCAGAAGGACGCGTGCTAACGACGATTCCCGATTTTGCCGTACTGACAGCTCGCATTGGTGGCAAAAGTATCGTGGTGGACGCTTTGCTTAGCGATCAAGTCGATCCTCACTATGTGGATGCAAGCCCTTCTTTTACCCTTAAAGCGCTGAATGCAGATATGGTGGTGCTTGTGGGTATGAGTCTGGAGTCGTCCTGGTTGCAAAGAGTCCTGCAAAAAACTGGCAAAACCTCCCTACAGCCTCAAGGAAGAGGCTATTGCGATGTCGGAGAACGCATTTCAGTACTGGAGAAACCCACCACTGCTATAGACCGCTCGATGGGCGATGTACACCCAGAGGGCAACCCACACTATTGGCTATCCTTTTCCCGGATGGGGGAAGCTGCCAAAATTATCGCCGATTGCCTGGCGGTGCAGTGGCCTGCGCAACGAGTACAGTTCCACGCGGAAGCTGATGCCATTGCGAAGGAACTCGAAGTGGCACGCCTTGAGCAGCAGAGTCTTCTCGCCCGGAGATTTCCCCAAGGCGTGATAGCCCTTCAATACCACCAAGAATTCTCTTATCTCTTTACGGATCTTGGCATCACCTCGCTTGGATCCATCGAAGAAAAACCTGGCGTTCCGCCATCGGCCGCGCGCTTAATAGAAATTGCAAAACAAGCTAAAGAGCGCAAAGCACAGTTTGCCCTTGCTGCAATGCACAGTCCTCAGAGTCAATTGAAGAAGTTCTCCGAATTGTCAGGCGTACCCTCCTTCCAAATCAGAACTGCAGTCTCGCCAGGCCAGGGCCTGACGACGACAATAGAATTACTAAAGGATGCAGTGCAAAAGATCCTCGATGGACTGAAGTCTTAATATGGCCTTAACCAATTCTCAAGATGGAATCCCCCTAATGTCCCTTGAGAAGGTTTCCGTGCGACTTGCCGACAAACCTATCATAAAAGACCTGACCCTTGAAATTCGCGCCGGAGACATCCTCCTTATCACTGGACCAAACGGCTGCGGAAAATCAACGTTGCTAAAATGCTGTGCTGGGCTCTTGGCGCCGAATCAAGGTCGGATCCATCGACATATTTCCAGCCAAGCGATCGGGTATCTACCGCAAGTTTTTAACCCCACATTTTCGGTGCCCATGACTTTGGCAGACGTTGCTTCCTGCCTGTCAAATGTAGATGGTCAAAGCGCCAAAAGCCAACTGCATCAATGGCAGCTACTAACTCAAACCCAAAGCTTGCTTTCCTGGCAGAAGGCCTCTGGTGGGGAGAAAATGAGGACCTTGTTAGGCTCGCTCCTGCTAACCAAGCCGCGCCTCCTGCTTCTCGATGAGCCTTTTAACCACATTGATTTCACCACGATGAATCAATTGCACGAATTGCTTCAGCGCTATGTGGCGCAAGAGTCTGCGGCGATCATGATGGTCTCCCATCAAGTTCCTAAGGACCTCACGAGCAATCCTCGGGTACGAGTCTTTGCCATGAGCTTGGGGATAAATCCTTCGGGATCTCCTTTGACTGTTCCAAGAGCAGGGGACCATCAATGAGTCTGCTTGCCCTCTATTTTTGGAATATCCTTGCAGGCACCAGCGGATCCCTCGCTCTAAACCTCATGGGCGTGCAAGCCAGTGCTCGCCGCAATAGTCTACAAATCCTTTTTCTTAGCCAAGTGGCTGTGCTCGGTACTCTATTGGGAATCTGGTTGCAATCCAGTTTTCTTCTGAGCGCTGCTTTAACCTCTCCCATCGCCATTGTTTTTTCTTTTGCCGTCGGCACCCTAGCGCAAAGAATCATTCAGCGCCTGGGTTTTCCCGAGCTATACTATGTAACCCTGTTCGTGCTGGTCATGTCGATTACCTATATGACTTCTGCCCTCGTCCCAGAGTTGGAATCCCACATGAGCCAAGCCTATTTTGGTGATCTGGCCACACTCTCCAATGGGGATTGCCAACTCATGATTCCCATTGCTTTTCTCATGGTAACGCTGCACGTGAAATACCTCCGCCCTATTACGGGAGTCAATTTTCGTTTAGTCATTTTGGACCAGACCGCCAGGTTTAGAACCAGTAAGATGGTCACGGCTATTGGCGTACTAGGAATCCTCTTTATCTGCATCAGTGTCCAAACCCTTGGATTTCTTTTTACAGTTGGCATGATGCTCATTCCAACATCCATCATAAGATTGCACGGGGAAGCTGGACTTAGCTCCCACGTCAAGAGAACCAGCCTCATTGCTTGTGTTTCGGTACTTGTAGGTTTCGTCGCATCCTTAAACCTACCGTCTGCACCCACCGTGCCGCTTATTCTGTTAATTACCCTAGCGGCCTCATTGATAACCGTGCTGTTATTAAGAATAGGTCATAAGACGGATATCAAAACAAACCCATAACTTTACGAATACTCTAGCCTTTTATAAATCCTAGCTATTCAGGCGGGGCATGCCTGAATGGTCTATAGCCTTAAACCCGGAAATTGCGATAATCCTAAGCGGTTCTTGTCCCAAAGTTCTTAACGGAGGCATTCCATGAAACTATTTGTTCGCATCGCTCTCGTCTTTCTCAGTTTTTGCGTTTCCGCTGCCAGTCCAGCCCAGGCAACCAATCAGTGCCAGGCCGTGGTGGATTTGGCCTACAAACTGAATTGCGCCCACATCCTCAATACCACCCAAGGAGCGCCCCAGACACCGCCAAGAGAGCACTTTATTTCCAAAGATCAGTTTGGTCCCTCTGAGTGCTTGTCAAATCAGGTATTAACTGCAGCGGTGAGCGAATTGAAATCCCAATGTGACACTTGGCTTGCCACGCAAAAATCCCAATTAGCTGACCGCTTCGTCACAGGCACCTGCTCGAAGCGCTGCGAGCCGTGTCCAAACGGTCAAGAAAAATGCACCTATCTTGGCGAAGTCCATTACAAGTTTGAGAACAAAACTCCATAAAAAAAGCCCTCCGAGGCGGAGGGCTATGATAGGTAGGATTCTCCCTGTTTAGGCTCGCCGCCTTCGTATTTGCTCATACTTAATGATATCTTCTGCGTCTACAGCCACATTCTGCCACTCATCCGCTACATAAAAGGGAGCGTTTGCAGCTCCCAGTGCAGGTACCAAATGGGGATAATCGCGAGGGCGTTTGTGGTTTTTGAGGACCTCTTTGCGCCGCTTGAGCTGACGTTCCAATTTGTCGGCTAACAAATCTACCGAGGCATATAGATCTGGTGATTTAGCTTCCACCTGGATGCTAAAACCATCACCAGCCATAACAGAGCATTGAATCTCCTGAAAATGCCGATACACGGATATCGTTACGCTGACTTCAATAGGTTTTGTAATCAATTGCGCTAATTTCGGCGAAAGCTTGTGCTCGACATAGTTACGTACCGCTTCAGAAGTCTCCATCTGCTTGAAAGTAAAATTCCACCTCATCACACATTCTCCATCATTTGCCAGACTGACTGGCAGGGTTTTCCTTTGGACCTCGGAACTCTGCCAAACCGTTGGGGCTTAGGCTCCGTATGAGTCATTTACTGAAGATTCATCTCGGTAAATTCGGCAAGGTCCATGAGAAAACTTTTTATCTATCTAATTTGATAGGAAAAACCAAAGCTTCGAAAAAAGATTTTCCGGAAAGGGGAAAAGATTCAAAGGGTTTTCAGCTGGTCCACTTAACAAAATATCATTAATGTAGATGAGTCCTTAGCGAAAATCTGCTGCAAAAATGGTCGGTGTGTCTGGCCAGAAAGTATATTTTGAACGTAGATGCTTCCCCGTCAGAATCTGGCTTAAAAGCAGAGGTCACCGACATCCAGTTTCGCAATGACGAAAATGGTTGGACGGTTTTGACCGCGAGAAACCAATCAGGTGGCCAGGTATTTCCTGCTGTCGGTGTCTTTTCCTTCATTCGCGTCGGGGAAGTGTTAGAACTCTTTGGCCAATGGACCGAGCACAAAAAATTCGGCAAGCAATTTAAAATTGACCGCTCCGTGGCTTTGCGTCCAAAGAGTCCCAAGGATATTCTCAAGTACCTAGGTTCCGGCCTTATCAAAGGGATAGGCCCTAAAACGGCAAGGTGCATTGTCGATCATTTTGGTGAGGCGACGTTAGATGTCTTGGATAAAAATCCCTCGCAACTTCTCCAGGTTCCTAAAATCGGCAAGAAAAAGCTTGAGCAAATCCTTGAGGCCTGGGACTTAGGACGGGGCGAACGGGAACTCCAGATGTTCCTAGCAACCCATAACATATCGCCTCATTTTGCAGCAAAAGTAGCAAAAAAATATGGCGCGACGGCTCACCGCATGATCGCAGCCAATCCTTATCGCTTAGCCACGGATATCAGCGGCATTGGTTTCCAAAAGGCTGACCGCATCGCCATGAGTCTGGGGATTCCCGAAGATTCGCCAGACCGTATGAAAGCAGCCGTGCTATACCTTCTCAAGCAAGCAGCGGATTCGGGACACTGTTTTCTGACCACCAACGACTTGGTGAAAACTCTGCACGAAAAGTTGGCCTTGCCCTTAGAGACCTTGATGGCCAAAATTTCCCAAGCGATCATCGAACTCAATCAGGATGCACTTCTCGTTACCGATACGATCCTGGGTCAGGATTTTTCTGCACATTACCTTCCGGCTTTACATCGGGCTGAATTAAGGCTTGCAGCCAATATCCGCCAGCGCATCGTAAAAGGAAAAGACGACCTGCAAAACCAAGGAGCTTTTTGTCTGGAAAGGATGGCCCATGAGCCTCTGCTTTCCCCGCGGCAAAAAGAGGCGGTCATAAACGCTGTCACCTCGCGCTGTTTCATTCTTACAGGTGGTCCGGGCGTAGGTAAAACCACGACCGCCAATTCGATTATCAAAGTTTTTGCCGCCCTCCAAAAGCGTATTCTATTATGTGCCCCTACCGGCAGGGCCGCTCAAAGACTCGCTGAAGTCAGCGGCAATGACCAAGCCAAGACCATCCATCGCTTGCTCGAATGGACGCCTGAGATTGGCACCTTTGCTCGCAATAGCGAAAACCTACTAGCTTGTGATGTCTTGATCCTGGACGAAGCCTCCATGCTCGACCTCAACCTAGCCGATGCTATTTTCGATGCCATGCCCCTGCAAGCCCAGGTCATCTTGATTGGAGACGCTGATCAACTTCCTTCCGTGGGACCAGGGAATATCCTGCGACATTTGATTGAATCGAAATGCCTCTCCACCGTTCACCTGGACGAAATATTCCGGCAGGGAC
>JBIKVD010000246.1:0-6692 GCA_044357055.1 Oligoflexales bacterium
GATCTTAAAACGCAATATGACCTTAAGGGCTTGGCTCATCAGGCTAACTTTCAATACCTACGAGCAAAGAGACTGGCTAATGGCATCGGCAATCGTGAACAACAAGTCTGCCAACAATGTCATGACGGGCATTTAGTCGGTCCAACACCTCGAGCCTTTAATCATCCCATTTTTGCAGAAGGTCAAAACCAGGAAAAAACTGCAGGGAATGCACCCGAAGATGCTTCTGCCGAGATAGCACTGAATGGCTGTTTATCTTGTCATATCATGCATGGTTCTTTATCTGCTGATGGCACCGATCTGAAGCTAAAGAACCAATGCCAAGACTGTCATGCATCGGCGACCGACAAAAAAAATCACCACCCCTCGCAGTTGGAGTTAGCTAGCTCTGATACGACCCAAGGGAACAAAGACACTCCAACAAATCGCGCGGGAGTCACCCATGATGCTCCGGAATGTTTGACCTGCCACAGTGTCCATAACGGAGTCGATGAGGCTAGTTTGAATTTCCAGAAGGACAATCCAAACACCTTTTGCCTTTCTTGTCACTTTTCAGAAACCAGCCAATTCCAACATCCTCTGATGCAAACTCTGACCATGGAGACCAGCCCACAAGCGGGTAAGCCTGGTCTTTCCTCCAAGACCCATGCGGTTACCTGTCTCAGCTGCCATTCCATCCACCGTTTCGGGGACGACAGCTCGACAAAGACAGAATCTGCCGCCAAGCTCCAGAAGGAATGCGTTTTTTGTCATGAGGAGCAAAGTCGTATTAGCGAACCACACCGACTTGCTGACCACGAAATTGATCCTTCTTGGCCCCAAAGCCTGGGATCCCTGAAGGGCCATTCGTGCCTTGGGTGCCATGCTATGCATCCTAATCAAAAAGCTACCGCCCTTTTAAAGTCTGCGAATGACCTCAAGGTTTTCGATCCCGCCTCTCGGCTTTGTTTAAGCTGCCATGAAGAAAAAGCCACGCCGAGCCAGCGGGAAGCCAATAGAATTCATCCCCGAAACCTTTTGACGAACAAGCTGCCAAATGGCTCGCAGCTATTGACTTACGACAGCGAGGGAAAGAAGATCACGGACCTTGACCAAGGCGGCAATCTCGGCTGTTTAAGTTGCCACGTCTCTCATGGGCCGGATAAAATGCTTAAACCCACGGATGCCGTCATACCCCTGTGCTTGTCGTGTCACCAGCAAAACGGCCTGCCCCTCTATAAACAATTCCACAAGATGAGTGAGGGCAAGAACCCATGATTTCCTTGCCAATAAGAATCGCTCTGCTGATATTCCTGTGTGTCTTTGGACTCGTAACGGGATTTTTTCTTACTTTCGTGACTTTTTTCACGATTTTTGAGATTCCGCGAGGGGGGATATTCTAATGATCAATATCAAAGGGTCTATCAGGACCCTCATCACTCAAAGCCCTAAGTTCGCCTTTGCTTTGCTCACAGTGCTGATGCTAAGCCTCGGCTTCGGCGCTATGGCCGGTTACAAAGCCCATACCTGGGTTGCCTATGATGCAGCCTTCTGCGTCTCCTGTCATGTCCATGATTACGCTCAGACAAGTTGGGCCGCGAGTGTTCACAATCATACTAATACCACTTGCCATGACTGCCACCATCAATCTATCTATGCCAACATGAAAAACGGCTACAACTTGGCGATGGGCAACTTTAATTCTGCTGAGTTAGTGAGCCATGTTCCGGCTGTCACGGACAAAATTTGCCTAAAATGCCACGCTTCAGACACCGAAGATATCTTTATGGATATCTTGGGACCTATGAATCAGAAGCAGCTAAGCCTCGTCCCGAAAATCGATCGGGCTCCCCTACACCTAGTGCATCTAAAAAGTGAGAGCCGAGATCCAAGTTTGAAATCCACTTGGCAAAAAAGCACCGCCGACAAAGGCGAAGCTCAGGAAGATCCCGCGTCTGCACCGCCTTCTGTGCATGCCAAAGATTTCCATGAATTCCAGGAGCATGAGGACAAATATCAAATCCAATGCCGCTATTGCCATGGCAGCGACACCAATCGCGCGCACCAATTTCAGGCCCAACAACAGGTTTGCCAAACCTGCCACGCCGCACAAGATCACGAGGAGCATACCCATAACGCGACCTGCATACAGTGCCATGGAGAGCAGTTTATAGATCCATTTGCCGGAAAAGAGGGTTCATGAGTTCCTGGAATCCTAAGTTTTCCCTTTGCTGCTTTTTTCTGGCCTTGCTTGGTTCCCCATTGGCTTTGGCAAAACCAGCGGCGCAAGATAGTAAAGTGGAACAAGAACTAAAACTCACCTCCAGGTACCGTCAGGTGGAGGATTTACAATCAAACGCAAGAAAGATTTCTCAACCTTTCTTTCTTAGCGGCTGGCTGCACACAGCTCCCAACGATGGCTTCTACCGAGAAGCGAATTTGTCCCTAGATCTCACCTTTTTTACGGAAAACAGCGACCGCGAGGAGGATGAGTTTGACTTCCATGAAGCCTACCTGGTGATTCCTGCAGTGCTTTCCGATGATCTAGAGTTAGAGCTAGGCCGCCAGGTGCTTTTGGATGGCATCTCCATCGGAGTTTTTGACGGCATCAAAGCCAATTATCAGATCGCACCCCATCACAAAGTCAAAGTCTTTGCCGGTTATAATCGCTACGACGAAGAATCCCTCCTCGGCTACACCGGCAAAGAACAGCTAAGCGGCGCCCGCTATGACTATGGGCGGCTAGAGGAATATGACTTAGATGTAAGTCTGCAGCGCCGGGAATTTTCTCAGGGGCCGACCCAAAGCTACTTGGGGCATCATTTAAATTATTACTGGAGCAGCTTTGGGGATTCGACCCTGCAGAGCTTTTACCGGGTCTTTTTTAACCTAAATGATCAGGAAGACGTGCAGCAGAATTATGGCCTGCTACTCTACGGTGATCTATGGACCCTTGGCGCCGAATACTCTAGCGCTAAGGATTCTATATCTTTGTTGGATCGGCGCCGAAATCTCCATCAAATTTTTGCGGACGACAAGCAAATATCACGCCTAAAGAAATCCCTATCTTATTCAGTTTCAGCAAATCTTGAACTTGCCTATGAGCACACGGATATTTACCTACCCGAAGGAGCTCTGGGCCAACAGCAAGAGGCATCCGTCACCAATCTATGGAATGGCTATTCTGTCGACTTTCTGGTCGGGCAGGTCGCGGCTAAAAAAGATGATACCCACTATTTGGAGATTGGCCTCCTCAGTCCCCGCTATGATCACTTTTTTTACCGGTATCTAGCAGCAGTGGAGCGTTACGCCAAGGCCAACGGAATCCATGGCGAAGCCACTTACCATGAAGTTAGGCTGGGACATGATCCCACCTCGCAGATAACGGCTGAAGTCGGGGTCGCCTTGGAGACCACGATTCTCAAGGAATACTCGACCCAAGGAACCCTGTATCTTACGTATTGGAACTAAAGGAAATGAAATCCTCTCTACAACTGGCGGTATTTTGCGCGATAAGCCTGCTATGGGCGTCGCAGCTGGCGTTCTCTGCAGAAAAGCAAACACCTAAGACGAAACCGTTGGCCCAACTTTTTGATCATGGGAGACATTTAGAGTCTTTCCAAAATTCCAATCTCACCTGTTTGACTTGCCATCCCATGCAGCGCAATACCGATAAGAGCCTGCCCGAAGAGAGTTTCCAGGCTGAACTGGCCGCACAAGCTCAGCGACAAGGGCGGCAGTCCTGTCACTCCTGTCATGCGTCCTTTGTGAAGAGTTCGCGAGCAACAAAGGCAGCCAATCAAATCATCGAGGCTCCCGGAGCTACCGCTCGCTGTGCGACCTGCCATCTGACGGTCGACAAGCCCGAATCCCATCAGAGAGCCTTCTTTGGCAAGAATCACGGGCTGGAAGCGCAGTTTCAGACGGACTCCTGCATGAACTGTCATAAAAAAAGAGATTGTAGCGATTGCCACCAAAGCAAAGAAAACTTAATCCGTGATGTCCATCGAAGGAATTTTCGCTTCACTCATTCGATCGAGGCGAAAATGAAGCCGGACACTTGTGTCCTATGCCATCAGCCAAGGGAGTGTGTGCGATGCCATCAAGAACGCTAAATGCCCTCTCCTTAATGCTTACTTTCCTGGGGCTATGGCTGACTACTGTGACCTGTCGCGATCAAGATAGTATGCAACCCCACGAAAACTACGGCGATATTTACGAAAAGAATGGCGACTCCTTTATCGTCCAAGAAATCCACCATCCAACCGGATGGGGCCAGGAGAACTGCATCATGTGCCACCATTTACAGCGGATCCACCAGGTTGATCGGATTCGGGCCATTGATGTGGATTTAGTAGCTATTCGGCAAAAAATCGAAGAAAGCAAACTCTCAAGTTGCGGGACTTGCCATGGCGACAATGGCGTCGATGGGAATTAATTTGCCCCTAAGCCCGATTCTAAGGCCATAGCTCTGAATTTAAAGAAAACCTAACTTGACTCCCTGACACGATTGAATGAGCTTGTGTCATTTAGCATATTAGGAATAGGTCCGATGCGCAAAATGTTAGCCGACCTCGATCTCGTCATAAAACATGTTATGAGTCACAGCAAAAAATCGAAGCTGGCGATGGCAAAGATTCATCCCAACAATAGCCAAAGCTTTCAGAATCTTTCCCATTATGCCGCCCTGCGCCAGCTGGACTTGAAGAAGCTACAGAAAGACTTAGCCGCCTCCGGCTACTCCTCTTTGGGACGGGCGGAGGGCAATGTTCTGCAAACGCTTTTTCAGGTCAAAAATCGGCTTTTAGAATCTCTTTACGCCCAGAAATCCTTAGATTGGGACGCCTATCAACGAGAAGAAAAGAAGTCGAACCACGAATATCTAACGATAGATGCCAGCCGCCAGCTCTTGCATCAGCAATCGCAACAACTATTTGGCCCTTTCCCAGAGTCTCGCCATATTTTCATTATGGTAACAGTACCTGATAGTCCAACCGTGACCATCGAATGGGCAAAACAGCTGATCCAGGCGGGCACGAACTGCTTTCGTATTAATTCGGCCCATGACAGCCCGAGGAATTGGCTACACTGTATTAAAACGATCAGACAAGCGAGCGCGGAACTCAAAACCACGGTCAAAATCATGATCGACCTCGCGGGCCCTAAGATGCGTCTAATTGACAATGAGGCTCCGGCAACCGTCCTGAAAATCAAACCTAAAAAGGACATTCTTGGGCGCATCGCCTATCCGGCGTTAATCAGGGTAGTGGCTTCTTCCCTTGACCTTGTGCCTACCGAATCGTCGTTTTCCCTTAACGATCATGTCTTCCGCCAACTGCAGATCCATGATGAAATTCGTTTTAAAGACAGTCGAGGAAAAAAGAGAAAGCTTACCGTCAGAGAAAAAACCGCGGATTTCGCCTCCCTAGAAACCACGAAAACCTGTTATCTGGCCCAAGATTGCGAACTAAGTCTTTGGCGTGGCGACAAGACGGTTGTCAGATTTAATGCCGAAAATTTACCCCAAGAGCGCGCCGGTGTAAATTTAAAGATCGGCGAAGAGTTCTGGCTCTCTCCCTATTTGGACGGGGCATCAAAAACTTCCAAGGCGAACTCTGCGTTAGGAAGCGTCGCAACCAAAGCGCGACTCAAAGGTAGGGACCACCCACTCGATGCTAGACCCGAAGTCCACCTCCTGGAACCCGCCATCCTCAAAATCCTTAAGAGAGGAGATCCTGTCTTTTTTGACGACGGAAAAATGAGCGCCGTGGTCGTCGCCAAGCGACGCGGAAGGGTTCTGCTCAAAGTGAGCCAGTTCTCCGGAACGAGTTTTCATCTCCGAGGAGAAATGGGAGTTAACTTCCCCACCAAGAAAACCTCGGCGATTCTCCCTCCGCTCTCGCTAGACGATCGTGCAACTTTCTCTTTTGCCGCCAAACACGCGGACATCATTGCTATGTCTTTTGTCAGGGACAAGACTGACGTCAGTGCGATCGTTGCAGAGCTAAAGCAAATTAAAAAGGCGAAGCCTGGCTTGGTACTTAAAATCGAAACCCCCGATGGCTTTGCCAAGATCGCAGAGATCCTTGCTGCGGCGATGGAATACTATCCTGTGGGCGTGATGATCGCTCGGGGGGATTTGGCAGTAGAAGTTGGTTTCGAAAGACTGGCGGAACTACAAGAAGAAATTCTCTGCCTTTGTGAGGCCGCTCATATACCTGCAATTTGGGCCACGCAGGTGCTGGAAAATCTTGCCAAGCAAGGCCTTCCTTCTCGTGCGGAAATCACCGACGCCGCGATGTCCGTTCGAGCCGAATGTGTGATGCTTAATAAGGGACCTTACATCGCCAAAGCTGTGGCTATGTTGCGAAGCATCATCAAGAGAATGGAAAAACATCAATACAAGAAGATCAGCATATACCGACAGATTAGATACAAAGAGTGAGATCCGTCACCCTTATTCTCATGAGTCATCCTTCGTCGTAAAGCGTTATCCTGAGCGCCGCGCAAACCATTGCAACAACTACTTTATCTCCCACTCATCTCCGAAAATCAAAACATTCGCTGGATTTGTTTGTAACAAATGGATTTATAGGCCAAAACTGCAGCGAATCTGCTTCGTCTATAAATCACATTCTCTAAATATCTGTGATTCGCCGTCGATATTAAGAGGATTGAGATGCCATGGGAAATAGGTTCGAGTGACAGTCTAT